>JAKPDB010000122.1 GCA_029552985.1 bacterium | reverse complement strand
GAAATAACCAGGATGTTTTTCAAGATAGGGACTGGCTGGTTTTTTCTGTCCCTGATACATTCTGTAGGGTTCAAGATATTTTTCAACTTCCTTTCCAAAACCAAGAAAGTCAAGACCATAAAGATGCATCGCAAGTGATGTTGGCCATGCGGCTTCATAGCAATAACTTCCTGAAGGAAGTCCATACCAGTTTTCTTCTGGAAGTTTATGTGCAATCATTGCTGTAAGACGGGGAAGATTATCCATCCAGCCCTGAAGTAAAAGTTCACTCATTTTGATTTGTGTTTTTGTACGTAATTGCGACGCCCAGAATTTTTCTGCTTCACTAAGCGCTCCATCATAACCATAGGACAGTTCTTTTTCAATCAAGTAGTCCTCAACAGGAACAAATGGATAAACAAAATCAGCCTTTGCGCCAATTTTGACTGGAATTTTTATCACGATGTGAGTGAGATGTTTGTTAGCAGGAGAAAAAAACTGGCTTCTAACAAATTGAACTGAAATGTCTTTCTGTTTTCCGGGTATTGCAAGCCGATTTCTTTTGCCATAAAGGAAGGCACCAAATAGATTTGACTGATAGGGAGAACCATGCCTGACATAACACGGTTTTTCGAGTGTTTTATCTCCTTCACAATGTAAAGCGGCTGGATATGCTGGAATACCAAAACCATAATTAAATGTAATATTGTTATATGCACCCATTCCCACAATGAGCGATGGCGCGAGAATTGAAAGGCACACATACATTTCTTTCAAACAGTTGATTTCTTCAATAATGTCTGCCACTTCAAATCTTACCCAGAGAAAGAGAACTTCATTACCTTTTCTTACAGGTTGCCCTCCAGGGATATGCGCAAACTGTTTTTGTTTTACTACAATGGGAACTCCAAGAACACTGTGTTCAATTACATAAACAGGTGTTTTGCATTGTTCCCAGCCATCAATATGCCTTCCATCCGGGTTAAGAAGCTGCATCAATGCAATGTCGCACGCTGATTTTGAAGACACAGTTTCCTGAGGACAGGGATTTGAGGTCATTAATCTAACTCGTAACTCAGAGGCAAAAATCTGGTCTTCTGGCAGAACATTGATGTTTATGCCAAGACCTGTTGGATTTGCAAGAATTGTTCCATCATAAAAAATATTGAAATCGTACAGGTGGTCTTTCCATGAAACAGGCGACCAGTGACTTCTCTGGTCTGGCCAGTACTTTGACGCAATTTCTGCGTTCCACTCATTATTTGACATTTTGACCTCCTATGTTTTCATAATATATTATCACATCCAGGGAAAAGGACATTTTTCCAGCATTACCAGGGAGGATAAAATGCTCGGGTTTATCAGGACAACTGCGATTGTATGCTTATTTCTGTTGACAGCCGTTTTCATCAGCAAGGTATATTCAGACATTTTTCTTGAGGCAGAAAACTTTAAAACTACTGGTACTGGCTGGAAGGTCGCTGAAGGAGATGTTGCACGCTCAGCGTCAAGATTAAAGGTTTTACAGGGTTCTTCAGGACAGTTTGATTCAGTTGCTTACGATACAGCAACGATTCCTGAAAAAGCCACATACAGAATCTGGGTAAGATACTCTCAAAAGCCAGATGTTCGCGGAACATTCAAACTTGTTGTTATTCAAAATGGCAATGAAACTGCCTCAAAAGAATTTGACCTTGAATCAACCAGCCAGGTTGCAAGAGACAGGCGGCTCGGTATGGACTATGTCTGGGACTATGTTGATGCAGAACTTCCAGCAGGTAATATTACATTGAAATTTGTCAAAACAGGTCAAAAAAATGTGCATAGATTAAGCAGATGCATTGATTGTGTGTTAATCACAAAGGATTTGAAACAAAAGCCAGACCACACTGTCTATGGCCCTGGCATATATGTGAGGGTCACTGTGGGTGATGGATATGAAAAACCTTTTTACATTCATATCTTTGGAGATTATTACAGAAGTCCATGGTATGCACATTTTTCCTTAACTCCAGATGGGCTTGATACAGGTATCAGACCCGCAAGTGGAAGGAAATATTTTGACAATAATACAAAGACCGGCTGGATTAACATTGCAAAATTGATGTACTGGGATACAGGAGTGAATTTACTGATTTCACCACGATACACCTACTATGAGGTTGCACCACGGTTTAAGGTAAAATTTGAAATTGCATCAGAGCCCGATGAAGCAAAAATCGTAAAGGTTATTGAAAGGGATGCCCAACCTTCTGGCATCCATATCATAATTCCACCTGATTTTAACACATCTGAAGGAGCGAAAAAACTGACTGATGACCTTGAAATTGCTGAAAAAACAGGAAAACTCGCTGATTCATTCAATTGGCCTGATATTGGGAAAAAACCCCAACTTTTTTCATTTCGCGCAAGGTTCCATTCAGGGCAAGAGGGATTTGCTCCATCTGACAAAAAGGTTTCTGAAAGAGAATGGAAGACCCTTGATTATTTTGGATTTTCAAACAAAGAAAAATTGAGAATTGGCGGATTGTGGTTGATGAAAAATGATTGTTACAATCAGCCAGATATTGAAAAGATGAAAGAAAGATTAAAGACAGACACGGATCAGATGCAGAAAAATAATATTTCTGCTGAAAACATTGCCTTTGCCATGCTTATGGATGAACCAGGTGGTCAACCTCTATCTCATCTATCAAACTGTCCTGTATGTAATGAAAAGTTTGTTCAATGGATAAAAACACTTGGTAAAAAACCCTCTGATTTACTCGTGAAGGACTGGAATGAGGTGAAAATTGTTGATGAAACTCAAGCAGAGACATATCCTGCGTTGTATTATTATTCTCAGAAATTCAGGTCACGCGCTCTTGCGGATTTTATGATTCTTCAAAAAAATTTAATAACCCAGGCATATGGAAAAGATATCCCGGCATCTCCAAATTTTTCAGATGGCGCCACATATGTTGCAAATTTCTATGCCCAGGGTGTTGATTATTTTGAAATTCTTGAACCAGGTGGAATGAATGCACTGTGGAGCGAAAATTGGGGTAATGGGTCTTTAACAAGAGAATGCACGACCTATAATGTGGAACTGATGCGCTCTGCTGCAATGAAAAACAATCAAGTGCTTGGCCATTATCTGATTGTGTATGCAGGAAGATTGCCATGGGACATTAAAACGATTACTGCAAGCCAGGTTGCAAGAAATGTAAAATTTTTTGAAAGTTTCTTCTATGGACCTTCATGGGCTGGTCATGAAGGAGGTCCTCCTTGGAGAAGTTCTTCTTTGTATGCTCATCCAGAAAAGTGGTACAGTCAGGCAGAAATCATCAGAGAAATTGGCTGGGCAGAGGACATGCTTATGCCTGCGAAAAAAATTCCCTCACAGGTTGCAATCGTGTATTCATCAAGTTCAGATATATGGGACCTCAAGAAAAATTATGCGTTTGGATTTGAAAGGATGTTCATATGGCTTGCTCTTACTCATAAACAGGTCCCTGTGGACTTTGTTTCAGAACAGACACTTGCTGAAAAAGAACTTTCAGGATATAAGGTATGTTATTTTTCAGGCAGAAACATCATTCCTGAAGCAGCGGAAAAATTGAAACAATGGGTAAAAAATGGTGGAGTTCTATTTTTAACAGCAGGCGCAGGCTCTCTTGACCATTATAATAGACCCATCAATATTCTTGATGAAATTATTCCTGCAAAGCGAGAAAACCTCCAGGAACTTCAGAGTTATCTTTCAAGCGGTAGATACCTTGATCGATTAACTCCAAAAGACACAGTCACAACAAAAAATGGAACGACTATTCCAGTACTTTCAGTAAAACAGGTTCTCAATCCTAAACCCGGCTCTGTTGTGCTGGGAAATTTTTCTGATGGTACAGTGGCAATAGTTTCTGGTAAAACAGGAAAAGGACAGGTGTACTATGCTGGATTTCTTCCTGCTGTTGCCTATGCCTACCAGGCGCTTATTGAAAGGAATCAAATTGCTG
Organism: bacterium; assembly: GCA_029552985.1. Taxonomy (GTDB): domain Bacteria; phylum Ratteibacteria; class UBA8468; order B48-G9; family DTJG01; genus DTJG01. The sequence goes on along the minus strand of JAKPDB010000122.1, from coordinate 23,932 downwards.
CAGGCGTTAATATCAATGAAATCAAAGCACCCCAACCTGATAAAATCGCAACAGACACAGAAATTCTTGCCCGCTCATACAATGTGTGGAAATATCCTGAAAGCATAAGAAATTTCATAGTTTTTCCTGTTTTCGAAGCAGCTGTTCAGTTACCTGTGATCTGTGATACACCGCTTGTTGACGCTGTGGCAATGGAATGTGAGAAGGGATTGATTGTACCGATTGCAAATTATACTCTACAACCATTGAGCAATATCAACCTTGAGGTTCAAACGAAAAAACCAGTCAAATCAGTGGAGTCAGTGCATTGTGGAAGTATTTCCTTCAAACAGGAAAAAAACTCTGTAAAATTTTCAATACCGCTAAAGGAAACTGATTTTGTGAAGATTCTGTATTGAACAACGGAGGAAATATGGGAAGAACTTATGTTGAAACATTCGACAGTGGACCTGGTGGATGGCTTGGATGGGATAAAAATGGAGCATTGAGTTTGGAAATCAGGGATAGCTGCATCATATCACGAAGTCCTTGGTGGATTGACTGTAATCATTGCTCGCCAAAAGCTGGATTTCTTCATATTCTTTTTGCTCTTCATACGAGTCATTCAAAGATAGATCCAGAGCCACTGATTAAGGTTGCTGGTAGAAATAGATTTGTGGATGGCAATTTCCCGACAGATTTCACCAATGCAAAAATTACAATAACTTTGAAAGGTGATTGTGACCTGAAAGGGTCACAACTTCTTGTTCTTGTTCAGGGGCATAATGGAAAAATCTGGGTTAATCAGGTACTATCGTCTCAACCAATCAGAGTGACAAAGGACTGGTCAACACAGAGTATTGTATGCGTGCCTGACCAGAAACAATGGACAAATCTCGGTTCAAGAAAGGACAGGATGAATTTTTATGGAGAAGGTCCAATAGAAGAACTTTTAAAGGATGTAAACGGAGATATCATTCTGGTATTATTTCCGCTCGATGTTGTTCCACTTGATCCTGCTGTGAATCCTTACCAAGGATGGGCAGAAAGGGATTACGAGGTTGATAGAACAAAACTTCCTTCTGGCTATGTCATGATAGACCAGATAAAGATTGAGTTTCCATAAAGGAGATGACGATGACGCCGAGAAAAAGAGTTGAGGCAGTGTTGAAGGGTGAAAAAATTGACAAAATTCCACTGACAATTTACGAATCAAAAATTCCTCAGTGCAGTGTGGAAAGACAGTTAAGAAATGAAGGACTGTGCATCGTTAACAGATTATATCCAGTATTCAAAGTTATATCGCCCAATGTCTCATATGAAAGTCATTCGTATACTGAAAACGGACTTGATTTCACAAGGTACTTTATTAACACACCACATGGACAACTGACATATCTTGTAAAACCTGCTGGCTTTACCTCATGGACTATAGAAAAAATTTTTAAAGGTCCACAGGATTACAAAAAACTTTATGCGATGGTTGCTGACCAGAGATACCAACCACATTACGATGAATTTCTTAACGCGCAACAGTCACTTGGTGAAGATGTGATTTTAAGAGCTGGCATAGGGTCATCACCACTTCATCAGATTATGATTGGGTGGATGGGAGTAGAAACATTTGCGATTGAATGGGCTGAAAGAAGGGATGAGATTGAAAAACTTGTAGATATACAGGTGGAAAAACTGAGGCAGATCTATGAAATTGTGGCAAAGTCCCCTGCATTGATTGCGAACTTTGGTGGGAATGAAACTGGAAATGTTATGGGAAGGGAAAGGTTTGAGAAATATGTGCTTCCCCATCATCAGGAAGCAGCAATGGTAATGCACAAACATGGGAAACTTCTTGGCTGCCATCTTGATGGAAACAATAAAGTATGGGCAGACCTTGTTGCAAAATCAGGGCTTGATTATATTGAAGCATTTTCACCTTCTCCTGATTCTGATATGAGCATTGAGGACGCATTCAATATCTGGCATGATAAGGTGCTGTGGATAAACTTTCCTTCATCTGTGCATCTGCGTTCCATTGAAGAAATAGAGAAAACCACCCAGCACATTATCGATGTATCAAAGGGGCACAATCTGATTATGGGCATTACTGAAGATATCCCTGAAGATCGATGGCAGGAAAATCTTTGCGCCATTTCAAGGGTTATTAACAAAAATTTATTTTAATAATGGGTGAAAATCATTTTCCCAGACCCGTGATTGTTTTGAGCGCGTGTCTAAATTCAGAGCCAGTCAGATACAATGGCGAAATCATCAAAAATGCCTTTGTTGAAAAACTGAAAAATTTTGTCGATGTGATTACAGTATGTCCTGAAACAGAAATCGGGCTATCTGTACCGCGAGACCCAATCAAACTTTATCTTGAAAAAAATACTTACAGGATTTACCAGACAAAAACAGGCATTGACCTGACAGAAAAAATGGACAGATTTTCGAGTGAATTTCTGAATCACTTAAAAGGTGTTGATGGATTTTTGCTCAAAGGGAAGTCGCCATCCTGCGGTTTTTCTGGAACAAAAATTTATCGAGATAAAAACGCAAATGATATTTTGAAAAGGGGAATGGGATTATTTGCACAAATTGTGAAAGAAAAATTTCCAGATAAACCAATTGAAGATGAATTGAGATTAAAAAATCCAGAAATCAGGCATCACTTTCTTACAGCAATTTTTGCACTTGCTGATATGAGAAATCTTGACAAAAACGGAAAAGCAATAACGAAACTGATTGATTTTCACACAAAATACAAGTATCTTTTGATGCTGTACAGTCAGAAAAAATTACACCAGCTTGGAAGAATTATTGCAGGATACAAAAAGGGAAGATTTGAACAAACTCTTTCAGAATATGAAAAAATTTTCTATTCTGTATTTGAAAGAAAGCCGGGAATAAAAAAACACTACAATGTCCTTCAACACATATACGGCTATTTCTCAAACAAAATCCAGCCATCTGAGAAAAGGCATTTTTTATCTCTTATGGAAAAACTGAAAAATGAGCAAATTCCACTCAGCGCTGTTGTGGAAATAGCAAAAAATTTTGCTTTGAGGTTTGAAAATTTTTACCTTATGTCTCAAAAATACTTCAGTCCCTATCCTGAGCAACTGGAATTCAGCACATCAGAATAGGGACTGTTTTTTTTACTGCGGATATCCGCCTTTTATAAAATCATTCCATGTAAGAGAAGCAGCGTGGCCATCAACAAATACAGCATTGATTAGCTCAAACTGCCAGTGTCTTCCATAGCCGTAGTACATCCAGTTTTGAACCCATACCTGGTTATAAGATGGATCAGGATATAATGGATCAACCTCGCCTGCCCTGCTTTCAAAAAACAATAGTGTTTCTGCTGGTTTTGGAACCCTGCCGAGTTTTACTGCATTTACAGGCAGGTTTCTGTTATAAGCATAATCGCACCAGCCAGGGTATCCTGTCCTTCTATACCCATTTTCCCAGTAAGGATCAAGACATGGGCAGTGGACCATGCCTGTTGAGGCTGCAAGGAAGTCATTATACTGATCTCCATAAAAGGCACCTGTCCCATAGGTCATTGTTCCTGTAAGATAGCCTTTATCAATGAGGGTATAGAGAAATGCTGTCACTGCCTTGCCAGGAAGATAGTTAAGTCCCCATTCCCAGGTATAGCCAAGTTTGTCAACCCCATTGAGGTGTGGATACCAGTTTTCATTGTAATCGCTCAGATACAACTGGACAGCAAGTCCTATCTGTTTGAGGTTATTCAAGCATGTTGTCATTCTTGCCTTTGCCCTTGCCCTTCCCAGTGCTGGTAAAAGCATTGCTGCAAGTATCGCTATAATTGCTATGACCACAAGCAGTTCAATCAGGGTAAAACCCTTTTTCTTCATGTTCTTTCACCTCCTTCTGCTAAAATTCAATTTCTCATTCATATCATTAATCATTTTTTGAATAAGACCATGGACCAAAACCCCAGACACAACCAGGAGCACCCATTTGAGTTGTAAGATATCTTGCACCAAGGGCTCCAACATGCAAATCGCAAAAGATAATATTCACCCATCCATTATGGTCTCCACAGTTTCCTGCAAGGTATGCCTGCCTCCAGTAATCAGGATGCACAGCCCCATTTCCTGTCCAGTTGCGAGTGCAATAGATGTAAATTGTTCCCTCTTCATCAGCAGTTCCATCTGCTGAAACCTCAGGGAAACCATAAGATCCTTCCCAGTCCCTACCAGTATTCATGGAATAACTGGCATTCTGGCCATTACTTGACCAATCCACCTTTCTTGTATCAGATGGGCACTTGAAAACCTGCCAGTTTTTCACATAGTTCAAATCATACAGTCCTGTGCAGAATCCGACCAGAACTCCATTGGCGTAAAATACGCTTGGCATTCTGGGAAGTGTTCCTGGATAATCATCAATGTACAGTTTTGAAGCAAGTGCTATTTGCTTCAGGTTGGCGATGCATACTGCTGCTCTTGCCCTTTCCCTTGCCTTGCTCAATGCAGGTAGTAGCATCGCAGCAAGGATTGCAATGATTGCAATCACCACCAGCAGTTCAATAAGCGTGAATCCCTTTTTCATTTTTCTCACCTCCTTTTCAAGTTTTTCCCATATGCAATTCTACCCCCGCTCATAACTTTTGTCAAGTCCAGGTTTTATTTTGCTGGTGACCATAAAAATCCCCTGCGGAATAAGCCGCCGATTTCTGCATTGTTCCACACCCGAACAGCAACGATATTGTCACCTGGTTTTACTTTGCCTGTTACATCTACATCCATCTCCAGTGCCTCGCGGCCTGCCCACCACAGCTGCCACTGCCTGTGCCCCACATAATTCCCGTTTATCCAGACCCATCCTTCATTGATCACACCCCCAAGATGAAGTTTCAGTTGTTTACTGATTGCATCTGATGGCACTTTAAGAGTAAAACGATACCAGCCATAGCCATCATAATCGTGTCCTTTTGCATCCTCTGGCTTATCCTGGGCATCCCATGTGAAAAAGGTATTTTTGGTTTCCCATTGTGTATCATCAAATTCAGGAAGATACCACTGGCCAACAACGCCTTCATTGAATGGGTCTCTCTTGAATTTTGCCTCAAGAGGAACAGGTGCTATCAAAATTCCTGTTTCACCATTGGTCATTGCATAGAGTTGTCTGTATTTGATTTCCTGGCCATTTGTGAATTCTGGATGATACTTTGGACCGATAAAGAATGGATAAATGGAATATAATTTTTTCTTGTCGTCTTCCATACGCTGGGCCTGCCTGGCTGCTTCTCTATAATCAAGGTTTTTTTCTGCTTCTTCTTTGGCTGCGTATGCTTCAAGATGGTCAGCAATAAGTGCAAATGCATTGAAATGTTCTTTTTGCTCTGGCGTCATTGCGCATTTCGCTGCCTTTTCTACATACTGATGAATCTTTTTTGTGAATGGGACAGTGTAAATATGATTGACCAGCCAGTCCTCATGACAATGGATTGTCGCAGAGCCCAATGCTTTTTCACATTCATCCCACCATTGTTGAACAAATAAGCCTGCCTCTGGTCCGAAAAATGTTGTATAAAAGTCCTTCTTGAGTGCTTCTACATCTGCATGTGCATCCCACATTAACTTTGCCCGTATGTACCAGCTAATCCATGTCGCCATGAATGCCTTGCGTCCTTCTGTCTGAAACCCTTTCAGTTTCATATCCTTGTAAAGTTTGACATTGACTGCAAAGTTCGCAACATCTCTCTCAGGCACAAAACATCCAAGCAAAAATCCTGGATTATAATCATATAGCCACACATGCGGGGTAAGTTTGCACCATTGCCGCATAATGCTGATTGTTTCACTTCGTCGCCAGCAAGAAGAATCATTTCCAGGATGAAGTACGCAGGAGGAAATCGGAGCATACATTACTGCGATGTTTTGTGGAATTTTTACGCCCTGCGGAGGCATCTCTCGACCAGCGTATGCCATTGTTGATACCCATTTGTCAGGAAACTCTTTTGCAAGTTTTGCAGCAAATGTAAAAAATTCCTCACTGGTCATCGGGTGGTGAATATATGTAGGATAATTGAAATTCTGGTTGATATCCTTGTACTTTGGGTCATAGTCAAAAACCGCGCCATCAGGCGGACTGATACCAAAACCATTGCCACTTGGAGACATATTTCCTAATCTGGGTCGCTTACCTGCATAGGCGTCTTTGAGGTTTTGAACTGCGACTTCAAGTGTGCGCGGATTTCCAAGGGCGAGCATTGTAACATTTTCATAGTATCTGCCATTGTACCATTTCATAGGTTCACGACTTCCATTCTGGTTCATCGCAAATAGTTCTGGTTCTTTTGGATAAAACTCATTCGGAGGAATCAGGTATGCAAGGAACCCATCTCCGACAGGTGGATAGAAAAAAGTATTAGTCATCTTGACCTTGTTTTGCCAGTCAGCATATATAGCCCATTCCTGCTTGCTTGAAGGAATCCATCCACCAAGTCCAATCTCGCGAATCGCAAAATCAGGTTTTGACTGTAAATCTATTTCTGGAAATGTGATTGTCTTTTTTTCAGGAATGACCTCACCCCATTCTCCTGGAAAATAAAATCGGCAACCCAGCCGTTCCAGGAATTCATACGCAGCATAAATTGTGCCCTGGTACGGTCCGTCTGAATTGCCGCCAATGAAAATATTTTTTCCTTTTGTTTTTATCACAAATCCTTCTTCCTCAAAAACTTTTGGGTCTCCCACAACTTCCTTGAAGCCAGAAGGAATCTTCACCCCATTTTTTGCTGCTGCCTTTGTATGACCAACAAAAATAGAAACATCTGTATTGACTGGTTCTCCTTCTTTTACAATGGGCAATTTCGCACCACTCATTTTTTCAATGTATTTTTGAATTTCTGTAGCAGCCTTGTCTGCCTTTGGCTCATCAGAAGCAACCACAATTACTGCCTGCGGCTTGCCATTTTCTACAATAGTGATTGGTGCGGCTTTCAACAAAGAAATTCCTACAAAGATACTGACTATCAAATACACTGGCTTCATTGCTCCTCCTATCATTTTAGAAGTCCATCTTTTTTCGCTACTTCTTCTGGAATGATTGGCCCGTCTGAAGACAGAGACAGAATTGTCGGGATATTGAAAAAGCGCATATGGAAACCACACTGAGCCATAGACATTGCCCACATTTTGCCATCCATATCTTTTGGCACTGGTATCACATAATAGTAGCCATCTGCCTTGAAGTTGAGTCCATCGCTTCTGGCAGGAAGGTTTACCCTATTCTTGCATTCAACCCATTTTCCGTCAGGAGTCTGTATCCCAAATCTTATTCCACTGCATGAAGGCGCAAACTGAATCTCTGTGGTGCCTTTTGGAACATAGAACCATACGCGGTACAGCAAAGTATAACCTCTTGGTCCTTCTGGTACAAAAGCCGCGCGCAGACCAGAAGATGGCATAAAGGCAGTCCCACCACCATGGTCATCGAATTTGAAATAATAGACACCTGCACCAGGCACTTTCAGTTCAATCTCTGTCGGATTTTTCGGACATATCGGTACTGTGCCTTTTGTAATTTCTTTGCCTGACATATCTGTCAGAACATAATCGCCAGCAGGGCTGTTTGGATACATTGTTCCATGGTTCATTGAAAAACGCAGCGGTTCTCCTTTCATACTTGCCAGAGCCATCGTGAATGGACCGTGAAAAATCACCCTATCGTTCTTCTGAGGATTTGGAGTATCTGAAACCCAGCCAGGAGCAACCAGTTTCTTGCTGAAACTTATTTCAGTAATTTTTGGAACTTCACCGTAATCTGCTTTCATCTGCTGAAACCAGCGGGCAGTTTCTTCAGGCGTAATTGGATTGGAATCACGATATGGAATCTGTTCTGGTTTTTTCAATACCCAGTAGTTTTTATACCAGTCCCAGGAGTCCTCCTTGAATTCCTTTGCCCATTGAGCAGATGTCATGCCGGCAAAAAAAGTCCAGAAGGTCATGTATGTGTTGCGCATACGATAGTTCCATCTAAGTGTTTCAAAAGCCCATTTCTTGCGTTCTCCAGGCGGAAGTGTCGTGTCTCGCTCCTTGTTCAGCAGGTAGACATAAACATTATACTGCTTCAGTTGTTCAATGCGTGCCAGCACATCAGGATGACCTTTTGCGGCTTTCTCAGCAGATTCAAGGTAATCACAACAAATGCGGTAAAATGTAGGACCAACAAGCGGGTTGTTGCCCAGGTCAGTGTGCTGGTAATATGCCTTCATCTCCTTTGCCGCAGGACCAAATGCTTTTTCATAAAAATCGTTTTTCAGTGCTTCAACATCTGTGGATGTGTTCCACATTAGGTGAATGGCAAGGTAATAGCCAAGCCCCTGACCACCCCAGCTGTTTCCGCTTTCTGCACACATACACGTAAGACCATGCTTGATGTAAAATGGAATCTTCTCTGCCACATATTTCAGATTTCCGGTTCTGCCTGCTGGCATATTGTCCCGCGTCCAGTCATAGACAGCCCAGTAATCGTAAAGTCCGCAGTATTTGACCTTTTTCGGCCATACTTCCACAAGACGGTCAAACCCGAGTTTCGTATTGATAAGTAAAGTAGTGGTCAGTTCAACATATACATTGGGCTCAAGCGGAAAATCTGGTGGGTCACAGTGCCAGTTATAGGCAAGAAGTCCCACAAGTTTACCAGGATGGGTTTTCTGAATGTGTTTTGCGACCTGGTTGGCAAGATAAAATGCTTGATTGCCGCAATTTCCGAGTTTGGCGCATTCAGGACATAAACACCAGCCGCCACCATCATCAGGGCCCATTCCTATCATATCTGCATCAGGGTGTTTATCAAAAAACTCATCTGCATACTGGCATGCCAATTTCACAACTTCAGGATTTGAAACACACAGTTGCCCCCACTGCCATCTTGGGTCTGTGGGTGAATATTGTGTCCCTGTTCTGAAACGTTTCCCATTCTTATCTTCTATCAGTGCCCGATATTCTGGATGCTGTTCAAACTCCTTGCGGAAATAATTGACAATTGTATGTGCGCAATGGCCAGCAGCACTTTTAAATCCTGTTGCCAGAAGATTCTTTCTGTTCCAGGACTTTGTGGCGTTGCCTGCATCAGGGTCTGTCTTTTCGTACTGCTGTCCGAGGTCATATCCGAAATGCATCCCCAGCACCTCTGGCCTGTCAGTTTCATTGATGTTGAAACTCAATTTTGAAATCTTCGGAATTACTTCCCACACTGGACCAGGGAAGAACCAGCGACAACCGAGCAGAGTTAAAAACCTACTCATTGCATGGGAAACACCCAAATCAGTTGCGCCGAGCAGTTTGATACTGCCACCTTCTGTCCGAATTGCATAGGCGTCGCGGCCATCATAGACATCATAGATTTTTAGCCCATCAGATGCTGAAGGCGTGGGAAACTGTTCAATTGTTCCCAGAATAATTCCTGGACCTGCCCCGGTTTTCACCTCAAATTTCGCGCCTGTAATCCTTTCAAGGTACATAGCAAGTTCATCAGCGCGCGCCTTTGTATCTTTACTGGCTTTCTCAGAAATAATGATGGGTAATTTCGCAGTGCCGTTTTCTGCAATCAAGACAGTTTCTGCGCTGATAGAATGATTGCGGGTTGTGGAATCAATGTGTGCAGCCGCAAGTGGCTGTGTAACCACGGCAAGCAAATATAAAAAAATACCTATCCAAGAAATGCTAAATTTATGCATTGACATTGTCTTGCTACTTTCGCGTATTTTCAATCATATCTTACCATTTTTCTGGTATTTTCAAAGACACTTTTTTTATTTAAGAAAAGAAATGAAAGATTTTCTTGAAAGTTCTTTTAAAACAGAGTAAGATAAACAAGTACTATGAAAAACACAAATCAAACTGAAATCAGTTCAATTATTGAAAAGGCGAAAAAGTGCGGGCTTGACGCAAGTTTGCTTTACGAGTGTGTGGTAGAACTTGCAGAAGAAGGACTATTAACTGCTTCCTGCATCAATGCTGCTGCGGGTATTTTGCTCAGTGACCTCGGACTTCCAGAATATTTTTTCAAGGGACTTTCAAAGGACTCTCTAAAAACAGTGTTAAAAACCATTGCAAGCAATTTAGAAAAAGAAGGCAATTTCTATGTATTGCGGAGCGAGGTCTCAGAAGTTCCATTTACAGTGGAAGGCGGAGTGCAGGTAAGAATTGCAACAGCAGAAAACCGCGACAGGATGGAAAAAATATTAAATCCAGTAATGTCTGGAAACAGGGTTGAGTATTATTATGGCAAGAAGCACAATTACTACACATACATCATCAGACCCGAAAAATGCAAAGAATTGAAAGATATAAAACCAGGACAATCCCCTTTTGCGTTCAATGAAATCGTTTCTGGATTGCCTGTGCCAGAAGTGACAAAAAAAAGATATGAAGAATTTTTGAAAAAGGTTGAGAAAAGTTTTGTTCCCATCATCTTTGTTTCAAAATCAAAAAACACAGGTGAAATCCGCATAATGTTCAAAGAGGACTTCTCAAGTTCTGTACTGCCCACTGTTAGAAAAATGCTTGAAGAAATCGGTATTACGTTGAACCGCGCATACTGGGAAACATATAGAGGAAAAACAGGAAGGATTGAATCCATCTGTTCTCTTTATGTTGAAGGTGGTATTTCTTCAGAAAAGATGCAGACAACAATAAACAGGTTGCATCTCTTACTGGCAATCCAACCATCTGGACTTGATGAACTTTACACTGGCGGGCAATTAAGTTTTTTTGAGTATCTTTTTGCGGTTGTTGCTTCTGTTTTTGTTCACACCTTTATTCACAAGACAGACCCTGTTGACAGAAATATCATGGAATCTTTTTCAAATAAAGAAATGAAAGATGCGTTTGCAAGAAGGGTTTTTGAGTCAAACAGGGCTGAATACAGCAGGTCAGTCATTACATCGGCAATCAAACAGAATCCTGATTTTGTAAAAAGGATTTTTGCCATCTTTGACAAAAGGTTTAATCCAGCACAACCTGAAAAGAATTTTGAGAAAATTTTGCACCAGATTGAGGACTATGAAAGACAGGTGAAAATTGCTTTTGCTGACGACAACACCACTGCAGATATATTTCTGTTTATGAGCAAGATTATCACTGAAACACTGAAAACAAATTTCTATCAGATTATCAAACGTTCGTATGCTTTTAAATTTACTGGCAATATCCTTGACCCTGTGGTCTTTCAGAAAAAGGTGGAAAGTGTGTTTTTCGTGATAGGATTTTACGCCATCGGCACAATGATGAGGGCTGAAGAAATCGCTCGCGGTGGCGTTAGATTAATCAGGGTAACAAAAAACAATTACGAAACAGAGCTGGATTACATGCCACTATTGAACTATGAGCTGGGACCAGTCGCGCAGAGATTAAAACACAAAGACATTGCTGAAAGCGGAGCAAAGTCAGTGATTGTTCCATATCCAGAATATGCTGTGGAAGGGTTGAATTCTGTGCTTGATTTTGCCAGTGGCATACTTGACCTTGTTATCGTTTCTAAAGAAATCGTGGATTACCACGGAAAGCCAGAAATGGTTTTCTTTGGTCCTGATGAGGGGACCGGTCCAATGATGGATGTTGTTGCATATTTTGCAAAAATACGGAAGTATAAATACTGGAGAACAATAACAACAGGAAAATCAACTGGCATTCCACACGATGCATATGGTCAGACACAGGATAAAAAGGTTTTTGGACTTTTCCCGAAGGATACTCAAACAGAACTTCAAATTGAAGGAAAACCAGTTATCACAACAAAAAACACTGAAGAAATCTACAGGATCATTGGTGAAAACATTTATTCCAGTGGAATGACAACTACAGGTATTATGGCATGCCTGCGGACTGTACTGAATTATGCTGGGATGAAAGAAGAGGAAGCATCATTGATGATGACAGGTGGTCCTGATGGAGACCTTGGCGCAAATCAGATTCAGTCGTATAAAGGAAAAATTAAACTTATCATTGATAGTGGAAGCGTGCTTTTTGACCCCCTGGGACTTGATAAAAAGGAACTGATGAAAATTGCACTGGCAAGGCATACAAAGCCAAGGCAAAACACTCTGGCATATCCGGATGAAAAACTCTCTCCACAGGGTTTCAAAGTCCCGCGAGTAAAACAAAAATTCGTATTGCCTGATGGAACCATTGTCGAAGATGGAACATTCTTTCACAGAAACTTTCTTTCCAATACAGAAATGAGAAAGTACATACAGATGGCAAAAATCAATGTTTTTGTACCGTGTGGTGGGTTCAGGGCAACCATCAATGCTGGCAATGTGGAGAAATTTCTGGAACTGTTTTCTGAATTGAAAATTATCGTAGAAGGCGCCAATGTGTTTTTTGATGATACAGCAAGAGATGCCATTCATAAAAGGGGAATTTTACAAATCAGGGATTTTTCAGCAAATAAAGGAGGAGTGACAAGCAGTTCAATTGCTGAAGTTTTGCCTTCTTTTCTTCTTGGAAACAGGTATGAAGAAATTCTCGTGAAACATCAGAAAAACAAAATTGAACTTGTAAAGTCAGTATTTTCAATTATTGAAAGAAATGCAATCGCTGAAACAAAGATGTTGCTTGAACTTGGCGAAAAAACAGGAAAACCTCTGCATGCGTTAAGCATGGAAACAAGTGAAATGCTCTTGCAATTGCAGGAATATCTTTATACAAGACTCGAAGAGTTGAAAAAATATACTACGCTGATTGAAAAAATCGTATCCATGTATGTTCCTGAAAACCTTGTGAAAATAATCGGGATAAAAAAAATTATGCAGATTCTCAACAGATATGAACTGAGACCATACCTTGATGCCATTATCACAAAGAAAATTGCTCAAAGCGCGCTTTATCAATATGCTTCTGACTGGGACAATTTTTATTTTCGTCTCAGAGAAAATTTTATTGACACAATAAAAGAATTGTTTCTGTAAACTGTTTTTTATATAATAGTGGGAACAATGGGGTTATCAAGGTTTCAAGTTTGTGGTTTTTTCAAATGCATCGTTCACCTTAGTCCTCTCCCGCAAGGGGAGATGAAAAACAATAGGGTGATATAGCAATTTTTTAACAGGGAGAAATGATGAAAATTTCTGTGTATTCTTTATCTGCATCTGATAAAAAGGTGCAGGAAGTTATTGAACTGGCAAAAAAATATCAATGTGATGGAATTGAATGGTGGTGCAGAGAAAAAGCCCACATAGACCTAACAGATTTAAAAAATTCTGCCATGAATGTTTCAAAAATGATGGATGACTCGGGTCTTGAATGTGCAGGACTTGCTCCTTATTTCAACTTTAATGAAACATCTGACTATATCGGCAGAATTTTTGAGACAGCGTGCATCCTTAAAACGAGAAATGTAAGGTGTCACAGTCATATATTTGATGGGAATGAATCTGTGGAAGAATTAATGAAAAAACAGAGAACCTGGCTTGAAAAAATTGTCTTGCCAGAAGCAGAAAAGTTTGACATCAGGTTGAATATTGAACAACATCACTATAATATCTGCTGCACTGCCAATGCATGCAGGCAACTTGTGGATGGGCTGCCTGAAAGGCACTTTGGAATCATTTTTGACCCAGGAAATTCTGCGGTTGAAGGTTTTACAAGGCCTGAATATTTTATCAGCGTTTGCGGGAAATATCTTGCGCATGTTCATGCGAAGAATTGCAAACAGATAGAAATTCGTGAAGGCGCAATTTCAGGAAGAAAATACAAAATGGAATTTGGCTCTCTTGAAGAGGGAGACATTGACTGGGTTGCGATTATTAAAGCGCTTCAAAAGGCAAACTTTCAGGGATTTGTTTCCCTTGAAGCCCTTGATAAAAGACCATCAGAATTAAAGTTTCAGCAGGACATCGTATTTCTCCAAAATGCACTGAAACAAATCTAAATCTGGAGGCAATATGGACAAACGATTACATGGTTTGATTCCAGCAATTGTAATTCCATTTGACGAAAAAATGGAAATTGAACATGATGTGCTTGAAAAATACCTCCAGCAGTATATCGTTCCGGCTAAAATTGCAGCCATTGCTGTTAATACAGATGCAGGCGAGGGCGCATTCCTTTCCCAGGAAAAAAGAGAGGAAATTCTTGCAATCACAAAGAAATACTCAACAAATGTTCCTGTGGTGTGCGGACTTGGCGCTCAAACAACACAACAGGCACTTGAATACGGAAAAAGATATAAGGATCTTGGTGCTGACTATTTTCTTGTATTTCCACATTTTGCGTTCAAAGGTTCAAGAGGAAAAGATAAGGCAGTGATAGAATATCATATTGCCCTTTCAAAAATCGGCTTGCCACTAATACTTTTTCAATTACAGGAAGACCTGGGTGGAGCTTTTTATTCAGAAGAAACCATTGAAGAACTTGTTCAAATTGACAATGTGGTTGCAATAAAAGAAGCAAGCTTTGATGCATTGAAATTCAGAAACATCCATACACTATTACACTGGCTTCCAAAAAGGATTTCACTTCTGACAGGCAATGATAACTTCATTATTGAGTCGTTTATCCTTGGTGCAGATGGTGCCCTCATTGGGTTTGGTTCGGTTTTTACAGGTCTGCAGGCAGACGCAATCAATCTTGCAATTTCCGGTCAATACAATCAGGCAATTGAAAAGTTTGCACCTATCAATGAGTTATGTGATTTTTGTTTTTCTTCTCCAGTAAGGGATTACAGGATACGAATGAAACATGTGCTTGTAAAACAGGGGATTTTCAGGCATGCATATGTTCATCAGCCACTACTGGACATTGATGAAAATGAAAAGCAATTGCTTTCAAAAATTCTAGATAGGATTTCTTTATGAATTATCTATTGCGTCTCAATCAACTGGCACAGCACTTTCTTTTTCATCCAATTGTTGAAAATTTTGACCAAATTATTCTGGAACAATTGCAGATTGATATTAAAGCCAGATACGGCAAACATCAATTGAAAAATTGCCTCATGGTTGCCCCTGGTCAGATGACAACTTCTGTCTCGCAGATTGAAAAAATCAAAGAATCTGGCTTTGCAGGATGCGTATTGAAATCAGTTGTGGCTGAGGATAAAAAGGGACATTGTTCAATGGTGAAACTGCGAAAAAAACCAAGTTATGTTGAAACTGTTTATGATGAACAAGATATAGAAGGTCGTTATCCAATTATCCACTGGGATGGAGGACTTGATTTAAGAAATCTTGATGATTATCTGAATTTTGCGCATGAGGCAATAAAGTTGAATTCTTCTGATTTTCTTGTTGCTGCTTCTATATTGGGGCATCTTCCATCTTTTGACAGTGATTTCAATGAAAACGAATGGATTTACACGACTGAATCTCTGTACAGTATTGGCTATAGAATATTTGAAATTGACTTCTGCCCATTTCTGAAAGAGCAAAACGAGTTAATGAATCAGAAGACAATCTTACGATGGTATAAAAAAATACCTGTGATGATAAAGAAAATTTTCAAGGATATCCAGGTTTTCCCGAAAATTATGAACCTTGATTATGGAGTTGATTTTCAGATAAAAATGGTTGAATCTTGTCTTGCTGGAGGTGCTGATGGCGTAGTTATTGGAAATCGCATTTATAAAACAGAATATGGCTGTGCTCATGGTGGCATTGAACTTCGCAAAAGAAATCTTGCTCAAATAAGTAAAGTTCATCACATATATCCAGATGCCAGCATTTCAGGAACAGGCGGCATTTACACTGGAAAAGATATTGTTGATTACATCAATGCAGGTTGTGAGAATGTCCAGATTCTCAGTTATCTGATGGGAAAGGTAAAAAAGCCATTTCTTAAAAATGGCAATAGATTTCAGCAGGTGTTTTACCAGTTGATGTTTGATAAAGAAACCGGCTATCTTTTCTGTCTTCTGAAACAAAAGGAGAAATATGAAAATTGTTGAAAATGGTATCGCACTCTGCAATATCCATATTCCAGAAAAACCATTTCCTGTGGAAATCCATTCTGCAAAACAACTTCAAAAATACCTGAAAAAAATTTCTGGCGCAAAATTCAAAATTGTCAGAGGCCTTCCTGAAAATGGCCCTGCCATATGCATTGCTGAAAAAAGTCATACTGCCTTTGAAGAGACGAAAAAAATGGAACCTGAATCAATAATGAGGCTTTTTGATCACAATCGATTATTTCTCATTGGTGGAGACAGGCGCGGAACACTGCTTGGTATATACGATTTTCTCAATAGAGAACTTGGTTGCGTTTTTGCCCAGCCAGAGATTGAGTTTATACCTGAAAAACGCACGATAGAAATTTCAGAAAAATATTTTTATCACCAGCCATTTATGAAAAGCCGATATGTGCTGGGAGATGGAGATGAAAAGATGGTTGAATGGTGTGCAAAAATTGGTTTAAGTCATTCTGTACCACCGAAACAGGATAAAACACCAGAATTTCAGGGAGAAAGAGAACTACTTTCTGAAAAATCAGGAAAAATCTGGGCTCATCAGGCAATTGAGATACGGGGTGAGTCAGGCCTATCAATAGGAGGCCATGCATGCGAGTCCATTATGCCACCCAGCAAGTATTTCCAGCAGCATCCTGAATATTTTGCATATAACCCGGCACAAAAGCCAGACGCCTTACATAAAATGAAAGATGGCAGGGATTCTTTTGGTATATGCTGGACACATCCTGAAGTAAAAAAAATTTTTGTTGAGTATTTTTTGAATTTTTTCAGGCGATATGATTATGTGAAAAGATTTACCTTTTTCCCGAATGATGGTCAGCCGCCATGCTTCTGCGACAGTTGCAGAAAACAGGAAGAACCCTGGCAGGGCATTACAACAAATCAATTGCAATACACAAAAAACTATGTTCTGTTTGCAGCAGAAATTGCAAAACAAGTGGCGAAAGAATTTCCTGATGTGAGGATTGAAGTGGGTAGTTACAATGGCCACACAGAACTTCCTGATGATTTTGATTGTGAACTTCCTTCAAATCTTGATGTGCTTTTCTGTATCTATGAAAGAAAGTGGGATAGAGGTCTTGATGATCCACCAACAGACCAGGAGTTGAGGAAAACACTGGCAGAAACAACAGTTTCAACTTATGAAAAAGATGCAAAAAAATACACAATCTATCCTGAAATTTTCAAAAAGTGGAGAAAATATACAAAGGGGATATTCAGATATTATGACTATCTGACAAGTACGCTTGGTTCAATGGGGATGCTGTTTCCTGTGAGCAAAGGCACCATAGGAACTATAAAATTTCTAAAACAGCAGGGATTCGAAGGGTATGGTTCTCAATGGTTCAATTCTCCTGTAATCTGGACATCTTATGGATTGTCTCTCTATGTTGCAAACCGATTCACCTGGGATGAAAATCAAACATGGGAACATCTTGCAAAAGAATACTGCCTTGCTCTTTACAGGGAAGCAGCAATACCAATGTTTGAGTATTATGAGACACTTGAAAATTCTGCAAGAAATGTAAGATTTGGAATGGGTATCCCAGAGATACTTCAGGTTTTTGACGACCATACATACGCAACCTGTAAAGAAAAACTCACTCAAGCAATGAAACTTGCTACATCAGGAAAAATAAGGAAACGAATCAAAGACCAGAAACTTCTCCTTGAATTCGGGCATCTCTTTTATCAAACAAGGGAAATTGAAAAAAAGATTGAATCTTATCTGAAGCAGGACAATATTGATGACTGTTTTATTCTCGTTGCACAACATGCAAAAATTGATGACAGGATTCAGAAACTTTTTAATTCTCCGCTTCTTTCAACATATAAAACCTGGCGTGGAATTTTATACAGGCACATTCTTGGTTCAACTGATGATAGGCGAGGGCTTCTTCATGTAATAAAACTATTGAAAGACGCCACAAACATCAGATTTCATAACCTGTGGTACAAGGACTGATTATTGTGGAATAATGTCATCATCATTGATGATGCCAAGGTCAAATGCAATTTTCAGTGTGTACATTGAGTGTATCCAGCCAATAGGCCATTTTGCGCACCTGAAGGATGCTTTGATAAACTTTGCCACCCTGTCAATCCACATTCTGTCGCCTGTCATATAATAGGCATAGGCAGCAGGGTTCATATCGCTGACGCGGTGATAGGCAAAAGGTGTCATGAATTCAGTTGAAAGTCGCCATTCTAACTGGCTTAGCATAAAATTCTTTGTTTCATCATCTTTTGTGATTTTCCAGTACCAGAACATTCCTTCCCAGGTTGCATAATCACCATATCTGACAAGCTTTATTGGCATTGAATGGGGCTTGGGAGCAAACATTTTTCCATATTTTTTCACCTGCTGCATCAAATTTTTCTTGATAATTTTCTCACACGCCTTCAGATATCTTGGGTCCCTGTGAAAATGATAACACCAGGTAAGATTAATCATGGGCTGGCCTGATTCCCTGTGGTCTCCAGAAACAAGTTCAAAGTATTTTTCATCCTCAATCCATTGAAGAAGATTTTCACAAATTCTTATGGCTGCCTTTTTAAATTCGATATCTCCTGTGAGTGCATATGCAAAAAGGAGTTCTGTAAACCACATGTGAGAAGGATATGCTGCGCCATCATTATGATTCAAACAATGGGCTACCATTCCACCATTTTGAAGTTTATCAATGCTAAAATCAACAAAATCAACCTCAAGAATATGTCGTGCAATTGCGATACCATTTTCTAAACAGGTGTAATTTCCTGTCCTGAGGTGATTCTGGAAATAAACATGCCCGAACATCTCCTCATTGTTTGCTCCATTGTCTCCATAATCCCAGAAGCCATCAGGTAGCATTGGAATGACTTCCTCTGTCCAACCAAGTGTGCCATATGACACCTTTATCCATCTATCAAGAACCTTTTTCTCAAAGAGAGGTCTGTTTTTTATGTCATATTCAGGAAGCATGTCAATGGCAAAAACCCTGCATTTTCTTACATGCTCAATATCACAGGAAATTTCCACTGGATTTTGAGGTGGCCAGCCAGGCATCATCGGGACTTCCCATGACAGATACTTACTTTGTATTTCCATATCAGAGGTATCAGAATTCAAGGGAGCAACAAAAATTGTGTGGGAACGACCTGCTCCCTGGGTGATTGAAAGTTCGTTTGCCCAATCAGGCCAGAGTCCGAACAAAATTACATTTTTCTTACTTTTCAATTCTTTTGGATGAAGGGTATTCATCTGATAAAAGGAAACAAGAATCCCACTATTTTCTCCAATAAGCCCTAAATATGGAAACACAAGTCGTTGACCAAGAGAAGTCCTATATTTTACATTCCTCAAAAACCATGGCTTTTCCTCATCAGGGTCGTGCAAGACCTCTTTATCCTTTACGAAAACAAAACCATTGCTTCCTTTTTTATGGCTGTTGTGGTAATTTTCAAAATCATCTGTGTCTGAAGCCACAATACAAACGTCTTCATCAACCCTCAAAAATCCAGGGACATAGTATCTTGTTAAATTCTTGCCGCAGAAACATCTCTTCGCATTTTCTTCAACTGATGGTCTGCATTCAATATAAAATGACTTTATCGTAATTCCAGGTACAGGAATTTCCCTGTTTCTGAAAGAATATGTGATCTTCACATCGTCTCTATTTGCAAAGACCTCAAATCTCAAAAAATAGTCAAGCATCTCATCTTTATCTGAGCCATGCTTGCCATCAATTCTCACAACACATCGTACAGGATTTACATGCTCAAGTGTAATCCTGTGATTTCCTTCTTTTGCTGAAAATTTCTTGCCTTTTTCATTTTTGAAATTGATGTCAAAGCTATCTGGCACAATCACATCCTTACCTGATGCTTCCCATTTTTCTACCAGATGTCCCTGTTGTGAAGATAGAACAAGTTTGACCAGACCATTGGTGATGCAAACAAAATCCTTTCCGGTTTCAACCTTTACTGGATTTTCTGGCTGTAATTGGGATTGTTCTTCAATCAGTTTTGCATAAACTGTTCTGCTTGAAGATTCATCAATGCTATCAACAATAAAATCAACAAGTGTCCACTGGATACTGTTGTCCTGCCATTTATTCAGGGTAGTGGCTGAACAGAAAATACGGTTTCCTTTTTCATCAAAAAGCCCTATGCTCTTTTCGTCAAATAGCACACCCTCAGGCCAGCAAATGCCATAACTGATGGGATGATTTTTCAGTTTTCTATGAATCCTGTTTTTTAATAAAATTTTTTGCTCCATTTTGTCTTCCTTTGTTCGTTGAATTTCTATCAGAACCCGTTATCAGTTTGTGAAAAACCTTGTTATCCGAGAATTGGAACATCAAGCCATGTACCACCTTTCATCGCTGATTGATGGGCAATAATGCCAGGGATTGTCCATTCAGTTGCACGAAAAACATTGATGGGAACTTCAGTATTATTTTTTATTGAATCTAGGAAATCCCGTATCATGTAATATTCAGAAGTTCCATGGCCGCCCTTTTTTGCCTCTTCAGGTGCATTCGGGTCAACAACAGAACTGGTGAAAACTTCTCCATCATCAGGAGTTTTGCCATCTACATAAATAAATCCCTCACCCTTTACCCTTTTATTTTCAAGATGCCCCTTCGTTCCATAAAGACAGTACCAGACAAAGTGAGGACATGCTGGTACCTGACTTCGCAAAATCTTTACCACAGCACCCGTTTCTGTTTTGAAAAATCCAACTTCAAAATCAAGAAAGCCAGGATGGTCTTTGAACTGCGGGTGTATATTAAACCCTGTCGTGAGCCCGCATGCCTTTACAATTCTATCTTTCATCAACATCAAAAGCGGACCCAGAGTATGTGCGCAGTACCATATGGGAGGTCTTTCATGCCTCCAGTAAAATTGACCGGTTTCCGGATTGACAAGAAGATGAAAGATGTTATGAATGTATTCTCCTTCTGCATAGAGAATTTTTCCAATTTCACCTGCATTTATGATTTTTTTCCATTCTCTTATGTAGTGAAAATAACAGTAGTTTTCAGCCATCATATACTTTTTTCGCGATTTTTTTACTGCCTCAACAACCCTTTCACATTCTTCAATCGTGTATGCCACTGTCTGTTCACATAAGACATGTTTTCCTGACTGAAGGGACTTGATGGTCTGTTCAGCGTGAAAAGGAATTGGTGTTGCAATCATGACAATGTCCATATCGTCATTGAGAAAATCATCAAAATTACTATAGCGAGCACTGTCAGGAAGTTCAAAGGCATCACCAACTTCAGCAAGTTTTTTCTGGTCTATGTCGCATATTGCTGAAATAGTAACATCAGGATGAGACGAAAAGACACTGACAAACCCTCTTCCTCGTGAAAGCCCAACAATACCAATTTTTAATTTTCTCATTTTTCCATTTCTCCTTTTTCTTTGTAAATTTCACACAGCATTGCAATTGCCTTCTGAACCATCTTTTCAACTCCAGTAGGAGTGGGTCTTGCACTTCTTGCAATGAGAGATTCATATCCTACCTGTTGCCATGCTTGTTGTGTAATTAGATATCCAAGATAGTCACCACCAAGTTCAACCGGGTATGTAAACGGGAAAGGACTTTCTTTTTTGATTTTCAATCCCCATTCTACAAAAAGTTCTCCTGGTAATGAAACAAAACCCACATCATCTATGCACCACGCCTGAAGAATTGTTCTGTCTTCTTTCTTTCCTGTCTTTCGCATAATCTCGAGTTCCTTGAAAAAAACCTTTTGAGATTCTTCATCCCAGCCAGAAGCCATAATTCTATCTGTCTGGTCTTTTGTAAAATCCCTTATCGGCACAGTCATTTCACATTTCTTTACGCAAAGAAAAACAGGTCCTGATTCTGGTTTCCTTGTTTCAACAGCAGAAATAATTTTCTCAGCAAGAGCGTCTCCCACCTGCCTGTGTCTCAAACCTGTTGAATTGATATCTCCGCATGCACCAGGCATAAAAAGTGTGATAACATCAGGACCAAACCTTTCTCTTATTCTTGCTGCAACAACACCAGGATAATCAGCACTGAATTTGGGACCAAAGTTTGTATTTGTATGAAGTGTAAAATGAAAAATAATGGCAACAAGATTACCGTGCATATCATCAAAACAAAAGATACCAATTTCAGGGTCAATTGGTCCTGCACTTCCTATGGACTGAACATCCTCTGGTGCATTATGCAAAAGCCATGTATTGATCACACGTCCATTTTTAAACAAAATCCTCCTATTATGAGATAGCCCGTAGTGAAAACTTCTCAACTTTGAAAATCTAACAACCTTTTTATTTTTATCAGCCATTGCAATGCACTGCGTCATTTTTTCTGGAATACTTCCCAGATATTTTCTATCAAGCAAACTTTCATCAAGAAACAGTCCACCTGTATAGGGACCAGTGTGAGTGTGACTTGCTGCCCATACGATGGATTCTGGCAGAATACCTGTTTTTTCATAAGTAAGTTTCATTCCCATTTCAGCGGTGTTTCTATCCAGGGCAATAAGGTCAAATATTACATATACGAGTCTGTTTTTTCCTGACTGGATGGAAATTGCCTTTACATAAAGGGGGTCTTCAATGCCTGTGGATTGCCTTGGCTTCAATGAGCCAGCGAGAAACGTTCCAATCGGTGGAGTAATATCTACTTCAGCCACGCCTGCAAGCAGTGTCTCAGAACCAGTCATTTGATATCCTATTAAATATAGAAAATTTGGGCAGTTGCCACACAACTGTCATGCGGTATAATCCTTACCCAGTGTGCTGAAAAGCCAGACGGAAAATTAAAAAATCCATAGCCCTTTTTTGTTTTTATTTCTGTAAAAGGATACCAGACTCCTGTACCCTGGAAATCAGTTTCTACTGTAAAACGAATAGATGAATTGCCACTGTGAGAGATATGCAGGCAACCAGGTGTAAAACCTGTCATCAAAAATGGGTCTGATGGAACACGTGGTTTTACGGGTGTTTCCCACCATGGACCGCCCCAGCCAGATGGTTTTCCGAATTTCCACAGGTCATCTGTCTTTCCAAACCATAGATTCGCCTGGGGTTGCCCGACGAATGGATTTGTGTCACCAATTGGCGTGGTCTGATCTCCTGCCAGAACAAGCAGCCCATTCCAGCAGCAGAAATCAGGAATAATCCTCAGGTGTCTGCAAACCGGGACAATACCCCACACACAGTTTGCATAACTCATTGCTGGCAGCTCGTAGAAAATACCACTGGCATCCATTAACCAGCGTTCACTCTCAATTTCCCGGATTCTTGGCCATTCTGTTGTAAAGGCATGGTCCTGGGTATGAGTGCCTTTTGGTAATCTGTAACATTTCCATCCAGTTTCAGGCAGAAACACATAGAACAAAGCAGAGCATCTGTCCTGACCGGTTGCGTAAATTGCATCGCCAAGTTTAGTATACCTTCCAGTAACAGCGTTAAATTGAGTTCTGTCAATTATTTTCCATTCCCTGCCGTCCCATTCTGCCAATCTTCCATCGCTTTCTGCCTTTTCAAAATCTTCTGGATAATAAGAGTTGTTGGCCACAAAAACTCTGTTATGCCCGGTAAAAACATCCTTGATATCAATGACTCTTTCATCTTTCATTCGCAATTTTCAAATGGTGGAAGAATTTTATTCAGTTTTGATGCCTTTTCTGCTGCCTCAATCACACCGATGACTCTTCTGGACTGCTCTGGTTTTACAATCAACTCTTCTTCCATCAAAAGATGGTCAGCAATGTTTCTGTAATACTCAGTATGTCCGTAGGATGGAATGATTTTCACAATTCCTTCCTGTCTTACTCCTGAAACAAAACTCACAACATTGATTCTATCAGGAGTATCCCAGTTGACCTCAATGGCTCCTTTTGTTCCAAAAATTTTCCACTTTGGTTTGTTAATGGCTGTTATAGAAGAAATCATGAAATCAGCAGTAACACCATTTTCAAATTTTATCAATGCCTGGCCATGGTCTTCGTTTGAAACAGAAAACCACACC
>JAKPDB010000116.1 GCA_029552985.1 bacterium | reverse complement strand
TTCAAAATAGGGTATCCCGTATAGCTTTCTATCGTGTCTGTGTCTGAAATAGTAGGTAAAATGAAAGTTTCATTTCTGAATTGAAGCAAGAAACTTTTTTCTTGTGTTTCTGGATCTACAAGTTTACACAGCACTTTTACTGCAGGACCTACAATTTGAGGCAAAACTTCCTGCCGTTTTTCTTTCAGGACATAGTAAAAGATCTGCTCTTGATCTACACAGTATTGAGCATTAAGTCCCAGATCTAAAGGCGTTAAACAAAGCTCTCCGATGTTATAATCTTCGTTAGAAGACAGTTCATTCGGAGAGGCGTTCGGCTGGGCGCTTCTCCTTTTTTTTGGCATATTGTTAGTCCTCCTTCTGATTCACGTTGTTTTCAAGCCATTCGTAAAAGTCTTGTTCCAAAATCCTCCACTGTTTGCCTGATTTATAACCACGCATTGTTCCGTCCCGAAGCCATTTTGTAACCGTAGAAGGATTTACTTGCAGTATTTTAGCGATTTGCCTCACATTCAAAAACTGTATGTTTTTCTCTTCCACCATTTTTGCACCTTCTTTCCTGTTATTCATATTAGCAGTATACCACATATTAGTGGTAAAGTCCATATAAAGCGAAAGACACGATAAACAGCTACATATCACATCAAGCATGCTATTTTTTTTACGTTTTCAGGATTGTGTGAGTATAAGTTCACGATTTTCAGCAAAACGCAAAATAGAAGCCCAAAAATCAAATTTAGTGAGTAGTAAAAAGTGTAAGAAACACTGAAAAATACAAAGATACTTGCACTTCAAGGCATCAGAAAAGCTACCCCAAAGAAACCCAGCATTTATCAGTGTTTCTAAAAGTATTGTTTTTTTAGTTTTTGGTTGTTTTTTCTGGGTGAATGAGCAACGCTCGCTTACGCTCGCTATTTTCTCCGTTTCACTCCGAAAATCAGCTCATTCACCCAGCGGCACGGAGGGAAAAGGTTGCCAGTTGGGTGGTTGTAAAGAAGGAGGGAAGAAAGACTCGGAGGGAAAGAAAAATTTCTGGGGTTTTGTTTTTCCGCCGCAGGCGGTTACCAAAGCTTTAATCTTTGGTTTTTCCTATCTTTTTT
>JAKPDB010000082.1 GCA_029552985.1 bacterium | reverse complement strand
CAGAAGGCCAGCAGGTAACAGCCGTTTGCCGCAATGGGGGCTGACGTGGTTAAATCAAATGCAGTGCTTCTATCAACATTTGTGCTTGGTTGACAGTTTAGTCCTCCGAAAACCCCACTGCGGCAAGCGGCAAAACGTTATGCACAAGCGGAAAAAAGACAACGACACAGTAAATTGACAATGAAAATGAAATATTAAACTTGGAATGAAAAACGAAAAAGACAGACAAATAATCCGACACTCATTGCCGACCCGAATGTGTTTTAATTTTTTTACCCTTCGCACAAAAATTTTGAAATTCTACAGCCAGCCCACAAACGGCACATTGGCTTTTGCCCCAACCGCACAAAGCCAACCCTTCGGCAAAATCCAAAGAGCCGTTTCTGCCAACGCACCGACAGAACATTCGGACAACAAAACGGATTTTTTGCGTATTTTGACCAACTATAAATTTTAGATTATATAAAGTGAAGAACGAAAAACTGACAAGGAAAGAAATCATTGACAACCGCTTAAAACAAGCCGGCTGGAATGTGACTGACCGAACTCAGGTGATTGAGGAATTTGATATTCAGTTGACTGTTGTTGAAGAACCGACAACTCCTTACGCTGGACACCAATACAGCGACTATGTTTTATTAGGCAAGGATGGCAAACCCCTTGCAGTTGTGGAAGCCAAAAAAACTTCGGTGGACGCTGCACTTGGACGGGAACAAGCAAAACAATATTGCTACAACATTCAATCAACACAAGGCGTTGATTTGCCTTTTTGTTTCTATACTAACGGACACGACATTTACTTTTGGGACTTAGAAAATTATCCACCTAAAAAGGTTCATGGTTTCCCGACAAGAGACGACCTTGAACGATACGCATACATACGAAAGAAGAGAAAGCAATTAGCAGGTGATTTTATTAATACCAAGATTGCCGGAAGAGCCTATCAAATTCAGGCAATTCGTGCGGTTATGGAAGCCGTTGAAAAACGCAAACGCAGATTCTTGTTGGTAATGGCCACAGGCACAGGCAAGACAAGAACTTGCATTGCCTTGATGGACGCATTAATGAGAGCAGGTTGGGTAGAGAGAGTTTTGTTTTTGGTTGACAGAATTGCACTTCGTGACCAAACTCTAGAGGCATTCAAAGAGCATTTGCCCAACGAACCACGCTGGCCAAAGCAGGGCGAAAAAGAAATTGCCACCGACAGACGAATTTATGTTTCAACTTATCCGACTATGTTGAATGTAATTCGCAACGAAGAAAAAAGTTTAAGTCCGCATTTCTTTGACTTGATTGTGGTGGACGAAAGCCACCGAAGCATTTACAATACCTATCAGGAAATTCTCGACTACTTCAATACCATTACGCTTGGCTTAACAGCCACGCCAACAGATGTAATTGACCACAACACATTTCAACTATTTGAATGCGAAGATGGCGTTCCCACTTTTGCCTATTCCTATGACGAAGCGGTAAATCACATTCCGCCATTCCTGAGCAATTTTCAGGTAATGAAAATCAAAACCAAGTTTCAGGACGAAGGAATAAACAAGCGGACAATTACTTTGGAAGACCAACAAAAACTGATGTTGGAAGGAAAGGAAATTGAAGAAATCAATTACGAAGGAACGGAGATTGAAAAGAAGGTAATCAACCGTGGCACAAACGCTTTGATTGTCCGTGAATTCATGGAAGAGTGCATCAAAGATGCCAACGGAGTTTTGCCTGGGAAAACGATTTTCTTTTGCATCAGCAAAGCACATGCAAGACGAGTAGAAGAAATTTTTGATTCGCTTTACCCCGAATATAAAGGAGAATTAGCCAAAGTATTGGTAAGCGAAGACCCACGAGTTTATGGTAAGGGTGGTTTGCTCGACCAGTTTGTTCACAATGATATGCCACGCATAGCCATTAGTGTGGACATGCTCGACACAGGCATTGATGTTAGGGAATTGGTGAATTTGGTTTTTGCAAAACCTGTTTACAGCTATACCAAATTTTGGCAGATGATAGGCAGAGGAACTCGTTTACTCGAACCTGAAAAAATAAAACCTTGGTGCACCCAAAAAGACAATTTCCTGATTCTTGATTGCTGGGACAACTTTGAATACTTCAAACTCAATCCGAGAGGCAAAGAACTGAAAGCACAAATTCCTTTGCCTGTTCGCTTGTTTGGTGTGCGCTTAGAAAAGATTGAAGAAGCCCAAACGCAGGGCAATTCAGAAATTGTAAACAAAGAAGTTCAGAAAATCAGAAAGCAGATTGAATCGCTTCCAAAAAATTCGGTGGTGATTATGGAAGCCAAACATGAACTGCAGCGCCTGGAAGATGTAAACTTCTGGAACAACCTGACTGCTGACAAAATGGAATTTTTGGAAGCGGTTGTAAAACCACTGCTTCGCACGGTTTCAGATGTTGATTTCAAAGCCATGCGTTTTGAAAAAGACATTGTGGAAGTTTCGTTGGCTCATTTGGCAGGAGAAACAGAAAAATTTGAAACGCTGAAAGAAAGCATCATTGAAGAAATTGGCGAACTGCCTTTGAGCATCAATATTGTAGCAAGAGAGCAGGAATTAATTCGTCAGGCACAAAGCAATAATTATTGGGCAACCATCAACGAAGATAAGTTTGAAGAGCTAATTCAGAAACTTTCACCTTTGATGAAATTCCGTGAAGCGGTTATTCCGTTGGCTCCTGCAAAATTCAACCTGAAAGACATTGTTGCCGAAAAAGAATTTGTAGAATTTGGACCGCAACACGAAGCGTTGAGTGTTGCCAAATACCGTGAACTGGTTGAAAAGAAGATCAATGAACTGGTTTTAAGCAGTCCGATTTTACAAAAACTAAAACAAGGACAGGAAATCACCACGGATGAAGCAGAACAATTAGCCGAAGAACTGCACAACGAACATCCTCATATAACTATTGATTTGCTTCGCAAGGTTTACAACCACCGCAAAGCAGCATTGGTGCAATTTATTAAACATATTTTAGGCATTGAACACTTAGAAACCTTTGCCGAAACCGTTACCAAAGCATTTGATGATTTTATTGCCAAACACAGTTACCTCACCAGCCGACAACTTCAATTTTTGGATTTGCTCAAGAATTTTGTGTTGGAAAAAGGTGATGTGAGCAAACGCAACCTGATTGAATCTCCTTTTACCATGCTTCACCCCGAAGGCATTAGAGGAATTTTCAATCAAAAAGAGATTGACGAAATTTTAAGTTTAACCGAACAAGTATTAGCAGCATAGATGTTACAAAACAACGCACAATTAAAATCGCTTATAGACAAGCTCTGGCAAAACTTTTGGGAAGGCGGCATTGCCAACCCCTTAACCGCCATTGAGCAAATTACCTACCTCATTTTTATGAAACGCTTGGACGATTTGGAAGCCAAGCGTGAACGGGATGCCGAGTTTACAGGCGAAAAATACTCGAGCCGTTTTAAAGGCAAGTTTCAAATACCGGGCAGCGACGAAAGCATTGACAAGTACGAATTGCGTTGGAGTGTTTTCAAACACAAGCCCGCAGACGAAATGCTGATGCATGTGCAAATGAAAGTGTTTCCGTTTTTGAAAGACCTGAACGGAGAAACATCGCCTTTTACTAAACATATGGCCAATGCTGTGTTCATTATGCCTAAAGCCAGTTTGCTGGTTTCGGCCATCAACATTGTGGAAGACATTTTCAAGGAAATTGAAAAAGATGCCACCGAAGGCGGACATGCTTTTCAGGATATACAGGGCGATGTGTATGAAATGCTGTTGAGCGAAATTGCTACGGCAGGTAAAAACGGACAGTTCCGCACACCACGCCACATTATTAAACTGATGGCTGAATTGGTTGCTCCGCAATTGGGACAACGCATTGCCGACCCTGCCTGCGGAACAGGCGGTTTCTTGTTAGGTGCTTACCAATATATCCTTACTGATTTGGTAAGAAAGAAAGACCCTGCCAAATTACAGAAAGACGAAGACGGTTTTGAACGTGCCGCCATCAGTGCTGTGTTGACGCAGGAAGTAAAAACCATTTTAGACCAGAGCTTTGTGGGTTATGACATTGACACCACCATGGTGCGTTTGGGTTTGATGAACATGATGATGCACGGTATTGACGAACCCAAAATTGATTACAAAGACACCCTCAGCAAAAGCTACAATGAAGACAGCCAGTTTGATATTGTTTTAGCCAATCCGCCCTTTACAGGAAACATTGACAAAGGCGATATAAATGAAGGGCTTAAAATACCCACCACCAAAACTGAACTGCTGTTTGTAGAACGCATTTTTAACATGCTGAAAATGGGTGGAACGGCTGCCGTGATTGTGCCAAGTGGAGTAATACAAAACAGCGGTAAAGCATTTGAAGCAGTCCGAAAACTGATAATTGAAAGAGCAGAATTGAAAGCCGTGATTGCTGTGCCAAGCGGAGCATTTAAACCTTATGCAGGCGTAAGCACTGCCATTTTGATTTTTACCAAAGGTGGCGAAACCGACCATGTTTGGTTTTACGACATGCAGGCAGACGGCTACACCTTAGACGATAAGCGAAACAAAATTGCCGAAAGCGACCTGCCCGACATTGTGCAACGCTACAAAGCAAGAGACGCTAAAAAGGACAGCGACAGAAAGCTGAAATACTTTATGGTGCCGAAAAAGGAGATTGTAGAAAACAACTACGACTTGAACCTAAGCACCTACAAAGAAGAAGTGTATGACGAAGTAGTGTATGAAAAACCAAAGGTGATTTTCGGGAAACTGGAGGAATTGGAGAAAAGTATTGAAACAGGGTTGAAGGAATTAAAAACGTTGGTAAATGAATAGAATCAATCATTTTCTTTCGGCTATAAATGTTCCGGCTTGGTTTGTTCGACCCCGTTGGGGTCGCAGGTTTGCAGCTATTCCCAAAGCTACAAACCTTGGACTCCGAAGGAGTCCAACAGGCATGTATTATAAACTGGAAACCCTTGAAGCCGATATTCAAAAAGGATTGGGGGAATTAAAGCAAATGATATAATGGCGGGTACATTTTCACAGATATACATTCAGATTGTATTTGCTGTTCAGAATAGGGAAGCCATGATTTCTGCATCATGGGAAGAAGAATTGTATAAATACATCACAGGAATTGTCAGAAATAAAGGACAAAAGATGTTAGCTATTAACGGAATGCCAGACCATATTCATTTATTTATCGGAATGAAACCAGCTTGCTGTTTATCGGATTTGGTAAGGGAAATTAAAAAGTCAACGAATGAATTTATTACAGAAAAGAAATTTTCGAAGTTCAAATTCAATTGGCAGGAAGGGTTCGGGGCATTTTCGTATAGCCATTCGCAAATTGATTCTGTAGTGAAATATATAATGAACCAAAAGGAACATCACAAAAAGCAAACGTTTCGAGAAGAATACCTGGATTTTTTAAAGAAATTTGAGATAGAATTTAAAGATGAATATTTATTCAAATGGATAGAAGATTAAAGAAACCAAAGGGTTCATATGTTTATAGAAAGCTATCTAGCGGTGTTTATACGACCCCTTCGGGGTCGCACCCTTGGCCCAACATGTTTTTCTATAAACATCAAATCCCTTCGGGATTATTAGAAACCACTGAAGCTGATATTCAAAAAGGATTGACGAAATTAAAAGAGTTGGTGTAATGCAAGTAAAGTTATCACAAATATTGAGTTCTCTTGAAAGTGGTGGAAGACCTAAAGGCGGTGCATCACTTGATAATAATGGTATTCCTTCATTAGGAGCAGAACATTTAGATGGGAATGGTGGATTTAATTTTAAAACGATTAAATACATTCCAGATGATTTTTTCAATGGCTTAAAAAATGGAATAGTTGAAAAAGAAAATATACTAATTGTAAAAGACGGAGCAACTACAGGAAAAGTCAGTTTTGTAACTGATGAATTTCCTTTTGACAAAGCAGCAGTAAATGAACACGTTTTTCTCTTGAAAGTCGATAAGTCAAAGGCTAATCCGAAGTTCGTATTTCATTATTTGAAATGCCCACAAGGTCAAAGAGAAATAATGCGGGATTTTAGAGGTGCAACAGTTGGCGGTATTTCAAGAGGTTTTGTTGATTTTGTAAAATTTGAACTTCCCTCACTTCCCGACCAACTCCACATCGCCAATCTCTTAAGCAAAGCCGAAAACCTGATAGCCCAACGCAAAGAAAGCATCCGCCTGCTGGATGAATTTTTGAAAAGCACGTTTTTGGAGATGTTTGGGGACCCGGTGAGGAATGAGAAGGGGTGGGATAAAGTTGTTTTAGGTAATGTTTGCAAAAAAATTGGCTCAGGTTCAACGCCAAGAGGAGGCAAAGAAAGCTACCATAAAGAGGGAATTAGTTTAATCCGGAGTTTAAATGTGCATAATGATGAATTTGTTTACAAAGATTTGGCTTTCATAGACGACAAGCAGGCTCATGAATTGAGAAATGTGATTGTTGAGGAAAATGATGTGCTTTTAAACATAACTGGTGCATCAGTGGCAAGATGTTGCATAGTTCCAAAAGAAATATTGCCTGCAAGAGTAAATCAGCATGTTTCAATTCTTCGTCCAGATAATGAAGTTCTTAATCCCTATTTTCTTTCAAGAATGTTCACAACAAAAACATATCAATTGAAATTAGTCAAGGATGCAAAGTCAAAAGGAGCAACTAGGGAAGCAATAACGAAGGAGGAGCTTGAACAAATGAAAGTAATTGCTCCCCCACTCTCACTCCAAACCCAATTTGCCCACATTGTAGAAAAAACAGAAGCCCTCAAAACCCAATACCAACAAAGCTTGCAGGAGTTGGAAAATTTGTATGGCAGTTTAAGCCAAAAGGCGTTTAGGGGGGAGTTGATAAAAAAGTAAAATATGATGTCAGAAATTAAACAACATATCGTCCTTAATTTTTTACCGCTTACTGAGCAGGAATTTTCATTTACGGTATTTCGCAGATTGGTTCAGCATCAGGAAAAGAAATGGTCTGATGATATAAAGAGATACAATTTGCCAAGAAACCATGGTGATACTGACAACTTTACCAGTTACTGGGTGAGTTTTAACCAATTTGAAAACTCCGAATCGTTCACCATTGAAGCAAACACAAATAATTTTTTAACTGAATGGTATATTCATTCTCTA
This sequence comes from bacterium, assembly GCA_029552985.1. Classification (GTDB taxonomy): domain Bacteria; phylum Ratteibacteria; class UBA8468; order B48-G9; family DTJG01; genus DTJG01. Next base: position 3,195 of record JAKPDB010000082.1, on the reverse strand, counting down.
CTACTTCAAATGGTTAGCCAACAGCCATCACTTATACAGTATAATCACAAAAGCGATTTTAACGAGTTACGCACCTATTTTGAAATAGAACGATTTAACGAGGGTGTAAGGACTATTTGGTTAGAACCCTACTACCTCAAAAAGAATCATAAATTCGGTTTTCTTATCGGATTTCGGTTTTTCCTCATTAAAAATCAGCCATTCAACAAAAGGGTTCAGCAACTTTCTTTTAGCCTTGACAATGATGGCAGAAGCAATAAAAATTTTCATATTGACTGTTTTAACTACTTCAAACGATTTATTGGAAATTTTAATAATGCAATTAATCCAATAAGCAACAACATTTCAATATCATCATCATCATTTGAGCCCATAGAAAGCGATTTGCTTGCCACTAAAATTTATGAGTTTGGCAATGGCAAAACGTCAAACTCTCAATTCAATGGAATTATGTCGAATGGGCCATTTCAGGAGGTAAGCAACAATTTACAGTATGTGTTCTTGTTTCGTGAAGCCGAGAAACCATTGATGATTGAGCTAATGAAGGCTTTAAATGGTGACAAGTACAATACGTTTAATGGACTTGAAAAATTTAAACTTCCGAGAATAACTCCAAGAGAAAACTTAGTTGCCATCCGTATTTCAGAATTTAGCGATGAGGAAATTGAAAGGGCAATAGCAGAAATTCCAAAGCAGGGGAATCGGATAGTAATATCAGTCTTTCCACGAAACGAAGAAAGATTTTATTACTCTTTAAAAAACAGGTGCTTGAAAGACAATATTTTACTTCAAGTTGTTCATAATGAAACCATATTGAATGAATACATTTTCAAATGGTCGGTATCGAGTATTGGCTTGCAGATATTCTCTAAATTGGGCGGAACCCCTTGGTTAGTTAAATCAAACCAACAAAAAACTTTGATGATTGGTGTAGGACATTCGCAAAGCCGAAATCCAAATACTAATCAAATTCAACGATTTTATGCCTATTCGGTTTTAGTAGAGTCAACAGGAAAATTTGTATCCATCAAACCCTTAGCAAATCATTCTGACAAAAGCGAGTATCTCAATGAAATTGCAAGCAATGTTGGGGCATTAATTGAAGAAAATCAGTCGTATTCCAAAATAGTCTTTCATCTTCCCTATAAAATCAAACAAGAAGAAATAGACATTATTAAAAAGGCAATCCAAGAGAAAAATAATGCTGTTGAAGTTACATTGATTAGGATAAATGACTCATCCAAATTTTTGGGTTTTAATACATTGCAAAATAGTCTTGCTCCCTATGAAAGCACATACGCAGCGTTGAGTTTTCATGAGTTTTTAGTATGGACAGAAGGTTTAAACTTTCATTCGCCCAATGCAAACAAAAGATATGCTCATCCATTGTTGATTGAATTTCTATATCCAAAAGGTAAGGAAGTCAATCACTCGGAGTATTTGCAAGAAATTTTGAATCTTTCAGGGGCAAATTTCAGAGGTTTCAATGCTAAGGCGTTACCAGTTTCGCTGTTTTATCCAAAGCTCATTTCTGAATTCAATAAAAATTTCAATGACTTTAATTTGGAACAAGTAATCACTGATAATAACAAACCATGGTTTTTATAACATGCTAGTAAGAGACAATGATATAATTTTTATTCTCGGAGCAGGAGCCAGTGCAGATGCAGGGATACCGATTCTTTCTGTAATGGAAAAAGACGTTCGAGATTTTATAGTCAATAAGGATGATTGGAAAAGCTACTACCAGCTTTATCATCTTATAAAAGCCAGTTACAATTACTCTTATCAGATTCAAGGCAAAGAGGCTTATTTTAATTTAGAAGTGTTGTTAAACATCATTCAAGAACTTCTGAAAAAAGAAGAACATCCTCTCTATCCTTTTATTGGTTCTTGGATAGTGAAATTTGATGAGGTTATTAAAGATGAATTTGACCTAATCAAGTCATTTGATAAAAAAATCAGAAGCAAGTTGGCAGAATGGGTAAAAATAGACAATGACAAAAGGCAGCGTATTGGCTACTTTGAGAAGTTCTTATCATTCAAAAACGAAATGAATTTCCCTTTACACATTTTTTCATTGAATTACGACTTATGTCTTGAATTAGCTTTAGCAAATGCAAAAGTTGAAAGAGGTTTTGATACCGAAGATAGTGGCTATTGGAATTTCAGACGATTTTTACAACCGGTTGAAAATATAGATGTTTTCCTTTACAAACTTCACGGTTCAGTTGATTGGGAGAGAGATGAAAAGACTAAAAGGTTAACATATTCCAATGGAGAATCAAGTAATCCTGATTGGATTTTTGGCACTCAATATAAGATGCAATACATAGACCCTTACTTATTTCTTTTTTCAGAATTTAGAAGGCGAATATTTGAATCAAAAATGATTGTAAGTATAGGATATAGCTTCTATGACGAACACATAAACGGAGTAATTTCAGACGCTTTGAGGGATAATCCTGATAGAAAACTGCTATCTATTTCATTGGACTTGACCAAAGAAAAAATTGAAACTCGACCTAATATTGACAATCAAATTATCGAGCAGATTATTCCAATTTCTAACAAGAAAGCAAGAAAATTTTTAGAAACCGATTTAACGAAAGACTATTTGAATCAGTATTTTGAAAATGAGGAGTTATAAATTAAAATATAGCCAACGCACAGGCGTAAGCACATTTGCAAGCCGCACGACCTGTCCCGACCCTTCGGGAAGCCCAAGCACAGGGCAAAGCTTGCAAAAGAGCTTTCGCCTTTCCAACCCAAGAGAAGAATTTCAAAATTTTTCTCCACTTCTTTAAAGAAAAAATTAAAACACGCCAACACACAAGCGACACAGACAGAAAAGAAAGTGAAACGAATGACAAGTTTAATATGAAAGTGCAATTTGATAGAAACCAGTGGACAGACAAGAACCGCCAGTGCATAACACGGTATATGAAAAATTGGGCAGATACTACTGAAATCAAGGGTTGTAGCTCGCTTCAAACTTTGTGTCGGTTTGACAGTGCCTTGCTCCGAAGTGCCCAACTTTTCATATACCGAAACCGTTATAATTGCGAAAGGAAACGCCAATCACTTGATTATCAAACACCTGAAAAATTATTTAAAAAAATTGTGTAAAACACTTGAAAGTTTCAAAAAAATCTTTAACTTTGCAATATTAAAGATTTAAGTTCTTTGAAAAAT
>JAKPDB010000081.1 GCA_029552985.1 bacterium | reverse complement strand
ACGCAGAATTTATTATGTTTTCATGATGAAAGGGTGATAAAATTTTTCAAGGACCGGATTAAAGAAGTTCTTGATGTTGAAGGTCTCACAGGTATCAGTTTTGATTTTTTCGGATATCAAAATTATCAATGTTGCAGGTGTGATATTTCAGAAAAACTTTTTCAGCAACACAGAAAAAATTACTCAGATATTGATGATAAAAAAGCAAGGGAAAAGTTTTCTCTTGACACGCTTGTTTCTTTTTATAATGAACTTGGCGATTATGCAAGGTCCATCAAACCCGATGTCAAAATTATCACTCATATTTACCCTGTTTTTCTGCCAGAGCCATTTTACGGAAACAGGCTTGACATTGATTACTGTGCTCAGACAGTGGCATGGTTTTTACCCTGGAATCTTGCAAGGGTGGCAAGATATGCAAGAACGATCAAAGAAAATGAAAAACAATTTTTTCAAAGGTCAAATGCTGTCGCCATGATTGGATATTATTACCAGAGAGAAATGTTTCCAACAAAGACACCGCAACAGATTGAAAAGGAACTTAGAACAATCTTTGAGAATGGTTGCAATATCGTTCTCGTGCACTGTATCAATGATGTTCTGAAAAGTCCTGATGTCAAAAAGATTTTTTCACAATACTTTAAAGGGAAATGAACATGAGATTATTTTGTTTTTTTACATTTTTATTCCTGGTAGCAGGGGCATCGTCAGAAAGTTTCATCAATGTTCCATTGTTTGATAAGGCGCCAAAAATAGATGGCAATCTGAATGATGATTGCTGGAAGAATGCATTTATTGTTGACAGAATCCAGTTAGTTGATGGAAATCAAAAGTTAAGAGACAACTGGAAGGTATTGATTGGTTGCGACAGTACTGCCATTTATATTGGAATAGACGCAGATGTTTCTCAGCCCGAGAGGATTGTGAGTGTAATAGAGAAAAGAGATGACAGGGTCTGGAAGGATGATTGTTTTGAAATGATGATTAACCTTGGAGAGAAAGACAGTTACACGCAATTATTGATGAATACACGTTCAGTGAGATGTGACCTGATTCATTTTCTTCATTCCAGTGTTGCTGAACCGCAGAATTTTGATGGAGATTGGTCTGGAGCATGTCAGGTCATGGGAAACAAGATATTTGCAGAATTTAAAATACCCTATTCAATGTTTGACCTTTACGGTAAAAAAGATAATGACTTTCGTATTAATATCTGCAGAGAAAACAAGAATCAAAATGAGTATTCTTCAATATCAGGCACTTTCCATGAAATAGAGAAATTTCCTATTCTAAAAAATTTGCCTGTACCTGACATCCTGAAACAGGTGAAAATTTCTGATGTGAAATGGTCAACATTCTATGGACCAAACATTGTAAGGGCGACCATTACAAATTCTACTGGAAAAATCCTGAAATATGCAGTTGAAATAATTGACAGAACCGGTTATGTTGCGGATGTAAAAAACACTGGAAGGATAGACAGCGATGATTCAGTGGAAATTGTAAAAAAATATGTTATTGGAGGCCCTGCTGGAGAACGGGAAATAAGTATGCGTCTCATTGATATGACAACTGGTCAGGTTCTGAAGACAGTAAACAGGGTTTTTCAGTTAGAACCACCAATTTTTGCATACACAGACAGATATTTCTATGATGAGAACGATGAAAAAATGGAAGTAAGGATTAAGGCGAATGTTTCTCCTGAAATTTTAAAAGACGCCCGTGTAAAAATCTTTCTTCAGAAAGGGAAAGAAAAAATTCTCCTGTGGCAGAAAAGGACACTCCAGCCAGAAATATCAGCAATCATTGATAGCAGGAACATAAACCCTGGGAAAAATGTGCTCATCATACGGTTAGAATATGACAGGACAAAAGAAACAACAACGACGATTGTGAGAAAAGGCAATGGGCCATTTTACGGTAATGCCAAAAAGTTATGAGATGCAGTATAACATCATTATCCCAAAAGAAGAGGATGAAAAGGGAGAATGAAAATAGAACAATGCTATCAGCAGAACTTTTTCTACAATGGAGGCAATATGAGAAATTTTCAAAAAATGCAGATGGTAATGATACTGTTGATGGCCACATTGATTGTACTTCCTGCATCTGGACAGACAAAATGGTGGAATAATCAATGGAATTTCAGGTCAGCCGTACAACAGGATATACAGCCAGTAATGCCGGAATTGTATGCGGCAAAGATTGACTTCACATCTTTGCTTGATAAGATTTCCCCAGAGAACAGGAAACTTGATATTTCTTCAATCAGGGTGATTGGAGTGAAAAAAGACGGGACTTTTGCAGAGGTAAAATTCAATTTTGTTCCGCGTCCAGATTTTGACGAAG
>JAKPDB010000090.1 GCA_029552985.1 bacterium | reverse complement strand
TGTTGTACATTTCTATGTTTATTCAGAATAGCAAGGGGTCCAACTGCTTCTGACAGGGCTGTTGCAATTGATATTCTTGGCATTATGATCGTTGCTTTTGGTGCTTTTATGAGTGTGAAAACAGGAAAGGAGTTCTATCTGACAACTGCGCTCGTCTGGGCCTTGCTGAATTTTATCGGTGTTCTTGCATTGGCAAAGTTTCTTGAAAACAGGGGTTTTGATGATTAGGAGATAGCACCATGAGAGAAATCATTGGATTTACACTGATGTTTATTGGAGTTTGTTTTGATGCCATTGGTTGCATAGGTTTAATTAGATTACCTGACCTTTATAACCGACTTCAAGCATCTTTGAAATGCGTTGCAATGGGAACAAGTTCGATACTTATTGGTACCATGGTCATTGCAGGATTATCTCCTGTTGGTGCAAAGGCGTTTTTATGTCTTGTTTTTATTCTGATTATTTCGCCGACAACAGAGCACGCCCTTGCAAGGGCATCGTATATTTCTGGTGTTAAATTATGGGAGAAAAGTATTGTTGATACTTTGAAAGATGATATGGAAGCAGGGAATAAAAAATGAGAAAACCGAAAATAAGGGAACTTGGAGAAGCAGTTAGAAGTATTTTTTCAAAGCCATATACAACAAGGTTCCCGCGTGTTCCTCATGTTCCTTTTGAAAGGTTTCGCGGGAAACCGCAGTTTAATTCTGAAAAGTGCGTTGGATGTGGTGCGTGCGCAATTGTGTGTCCTGCTGGAGCAATTAAACTGGAAGATAGTATTGATGGAAATAAGGCAGTGAGAAGATTGACCCATTATGCTGGTATTTGTATATTTTGCGGTCAATGTGAGGCGAATTGTATCGCGGATAAACTTGGAATTAAACTGACAAAGGAATTTGACATTGCCTATTTCAAACAGGGTGAGGATACCCATAGTGTTGAACACGAGCTTATTCTGTGCCAGGGATGTGGAAGAGTTATTGGAGCAAAAAAACATTTAATCTGGACAATCAGAAAAATAGGACATTTAAGTTTTGCGCAGGGAATTCTTTTGAATATCAATCAACAGATACTTCAGATCAGTTCTGAAATTCCAGATGAAAAGATCAAAGGGCCGCTTAACAGGACTCATATCTTCAAGATTATATGCCCTCAGTGCAGAAGGGAATCATTCCTGATTGATGAGAATATAAAGGATTGAGAATTTAATCTACGAGCGAATCATCACCAGTAACATTTTAAATTTTTCTATGGCTTTTAATGCATGGGGTTCACCAGCAGGCATTATTATCATCTGTCCTTTTTTCAGTACATAAGCTAATCCGGATATCGTTATTTCCACAGAACCGTCAACGACATAAACGAGGGCATCAAAAGGCGCGATATGCTCACTTAATGACTGACCCTTATCGAAAGCAAATAGCGTAATGGTTCCTGTTTCTTTTTTAATAATTTCCTTGCTGACAATGGCGTCTTTTTGATATTTTAATGTATCCTTCAATACCGAAATTCTGTGCGTACGTTTCATTTTTCCCCTTTTTGTTCTAAATTGAACAATTTTCCGGGATTTTCTACCAATAACATTTTTGCAATTTCACACGCCCTATCAACACCAAAAACATTTTGTTTTACTTTTTTGCAAAGGGCTTTTGCAATATTAATTCTGGCAAGCTTTTGATGACCATAAACGCCATCAACAAAGGCATAATCTCCACCAAAGCCGCTTATTTTATTTAGAGGGACTTCATCGATCCATTGTACAAGCGCTCTAATTGAAGCTTCGGGTGATATAGCATGAGTCCAGCACATATCAATCCAGACATTCGGGAACATTTTGGCAAGTGCACCAACAATGTTTTGATACGGGTACCCAATATGGAAGATATCAAAACATACGTCAGGATATTCAATAAACAAATTCGTTAACAAAGAAGGGTCACTATTTGATAAGATATTACCACTACCTTCAAGTAATCCTGTGTGAACCTGAACAGTTAGGTGATTCTTATTGGCTTTTTGCATGATAAAATGGAACATATAATTTTGAAATTTTTCCGATGATTGTAGGCCGGCATTTACGTCCACTCGTTCAACTAAGTGTTTTTTTGCAAAGAAAATTCTATTAAAGTCTTGCTCTGCTTCATTTCTTGTTACCCTTGGAAAATATAGGGAACGTTTGTATGCAAGGGATGTTTTAAGACCTATTCTTCCTGAATTCAGCATTTTTTGAAACGATGTTTCGCATGCTTCAAGCCAATCATCAAAACATGTAATTTTTGTGCCTGTAGTTTTTTCAATATATCTCACATCATTATAATTCAATGGAAATATAAAGTAGTCAAGCCATCCAACTGTTTTGAAAAACTTTTTGTCGAAATCGTCGTTGCAGGGCATGATGCTGAACGCTATTTTCGATCTCTCTTTTAAAATCTTCTGGTATGTATTACCAGAAGAATGAAATTGAATAAATTTTTCATTTAATTCCTGGATTGTGCTTCTGGATATTTCTGGCAGATTGTAAAGGTCTTTGCAACAGATATCAAGAACTCTTCCATAACCGGTATGTCTTGCTGCATTCCAGTATGGTTCTACAATTGTCCAGCGTTGTCTGATGTCAATGTCAGCATCTATCACTTTTTCTAGATGTTGTTTTTTTAATCCAGCAGAGATTAAATCCCTTACAAAGTAATGTGTCAGATATGTTTTCAGAATATCAAGATTTTGCTGTTTTTGTTCAAAAGGGGGAAGGTGCTCATGGGTATCAATAATCTCGAGCGAGCAAATATACGAATAAAGTTTTTCAAAAGCATCCATAACAAAATTATAGCATAATCTGAAAATTAATAAATAAGATTTTTTTGTCTTCTTGACTTGTGCTTTTGTTCAATGTAAATTATCAGGCAGTAGTTTCTTACAGGGAGAAAAAATGAAAAATATCTTCACATTGATAGCAGGTATTCTGTTAATTGGTTCTTTGTCTTTTGCTCAGGTTTTAAAGGTACAGCCATGGAAGAAGGATATCTCACTGGTTTCAAAGTATCTGACTGTTTCTCTTGATGAGCTTATAAACCACAAAGGGTTTTTGGGCGTTAGTGATAACAGAATAATTGTTGGAAATATTCCATTCCAATTGTCAGGCAGAAATGATGCCAACTGCATATTTATGAAAGAGGTAGGATGGAAGGACTGGCAAAAAGATCCGAGTTCATATTATTCTTCATATGATTCTGTACCAACCGAACCTGACCCAACAAGAATCATGTTTCATATTCCGGTTGATTATTATAGTGCTGCTTACATCCTTGCAAGTTGTGAGAATGATAAAAATTTCAGCAATATTCTCACTTTGAGAATTGGTAAATTCGGTGGTGGCCATAGTATGACAAAATATACTGATTTTGTTGTACATGTTCCACGCGCTGAAAGTTCTCGTGGTGGTATTGGATTGATTAAAACAGATAAGGGAAATGTGTTTCTTATGAAGATACCACTGGACAATGCAATATGGCAGGATTTTAAAAATTCTTATATGATTGACGTCGACATCACAAAAGAAATCCGTCTTGCGATCAGGAGACCTGATCCATGCAGATACCAGACAAGACCTTTGGGACTTCCAAGCGGCATCCACATTTATGGTATTACTTTTGAGCGTGCACCAGTGAAAATGGAAGTTTACACTGAGCAACCAGGACATGTCTTTAATGAACCCCAGGTACCCCAGTTTAATGTCGTATTGACCAAACTGGCATCTATCAGGCAATGTGATATTGAAGCAAAAGCCACAGATTACTATGGAAATGTGACATCTGTTACGATTTCTGATATCAAGATTCCAAATTTTGGACCAAAAACAGTGCCAATGAAATTACAGGTTCCTAAGAGAGGGTATTATGACCTGGCAATTACCCTTAAAGTGAACAAGCAACCAATTTTTACCAGATATACAAGTTTTGCGCTATTGCCTCCTGATGATAGGAAGTATCGTCATGAATCACCATTTGGAACTTGGGATTTCTGCGGAGGGCATTTCACATGCGATGACCCTGATGTTGTAGGGCCTCTTTATGTTAAAGCTGGCTTGAGGTACGGAATGTTTGGATTTTCAGAGGAGGCGCGAAAAAAATATGGCATTATTAAAGGGAATGACATGAAACTGGATGCAAAAGGAATAGAGGCGCTGGCTGAAAGAATAAAAACTGATACATCTATAAAAATTCCTGAAAGATTGATGATTTTTCATGAAAACGCAATATCAGGTGAACATATTATGAGGGTTCCAGATGTTTTTACTGGAAGAAAGTATATCTTGAGTGAAGCAGAAGAAAAGAAATTTAAAGAAATGTGGGACATTGCAGAATAAACAGCAAAGGCAATTAAAAAGTACTTTCCAAAGACAGAAATTTATTTTGGAAATGGTGCTCCACAGTTGCTTGAAGAATTCTGCAGACATAAATTTCCTACTGAGCTATTGGGTTCAAGGGGAAATGAAGCGGGTAATTTTATGAGGATGCCAGAGACACAGCCACCTGATTTTATTGCTAATAATGCAGGATTGTGGATGGACAGAATGATTCTTGATTATTACGGCTATAAGAATACTCCATTAAGGCAGTGCTATGAAATGTGTTATCCAAACACAAATCCTGGTAATCTTTCTCCACAGACCCAGGCAAAATATTTGGTCAGACACATGATGCATTCTCTTGCCTGGCGTATACCTATTATTAGAGTTGGGATTATCACTGATGTGGGTAATTCTTATTATTTCAGCAACTGGGGAGCAAGCGGACTATGTTATGGACTTCCTGATATCAGACCAAAACCTGCCTATGTTGCAGTTGCTACAATGACCAGGGTTCTTGATGGCGCTACCTTCAAGCGCGCAATACCAACGAATTCCAGTGTAGTGTATGGTCTGGAGTTTGTAAAAAAAGACGGTAGGTATGTTAATTGTCTGTGGACTATCAGGGGTACAAGAGATATTGAAATTGTGTTTAAAAACAATCCCAGAGCGATTTTGATTGATATGATGGGTAATGAAGTTAATCTTAAATCAGAAGGAAAATCTGTTTTTTTGAATATCTCATCAGAACCAGTTTTTATCACTGTTGACCGTGCAGCTGAAAGAATTAATGCAGGCAAGTCATATATGGAAAACAAACCAACATCATTTTTCTTAATCTCGCGACTTGATAACCTTGACGAATGGGTTGTTGAAAAAGAAAGAAACAGGGAACTTGAGATTTATAACTTCAACTGCCCAAGAAGAAAGGGTAATTTTGAATTCAAGATCGTGGATAACTTTGAGGGTGAAACCAATGTATTGCAGATAAAGCCAAAATTGCCAGTAGAAGGTTCAGAATACCTGCCGATGTATGAGGTGCTTTCTCATAAGACAGGTGTCGAGATATCCGGAGTACCAACAAAAATTGGTTTGATGGTCAATGGAAATGGCGGGTGGGGTAGAGTAATTTTTGAACTTGAAGATGCTTCTGGCCAGAGGTGGATATCAATTGGCGCAGAACAGAAGGGTGAACCGACAAGATGGATGGCTGACTGGTTTAAGCCAGATGAGTTTGCGCAATTGAAAACTTCAAATCTCTGTGACTGGAATACAGACGATGCCTGGCAAAGAAGTTATATCAATTTTGAAGGATGGAGATATCTTGAATTTCCACTTCCAGGAAATTATCCTGGAGAAGGTTATCACTGGCCATATAGCAGTCAGTGGAGATGCACAGGAGATGGTGTTGTAAAATATCCTTTGAAATTCAAAAAACTTATCATTACCATTCCTGAAAAGGTTCTTTACCTGACAGAATATAAGCCAGTGCAAAGACAGGAAATTTATATCAAAGATTTGCTGGTTACATACGAACCGCCAGAAATAGCTTTCAAGGCAGAGTGATGATGAAGTATAAGAAAATTTTCTTGGTACTATGCTTTTATTTGCAGTTGACTACCCTTTTGAATGCAGAGAGAGTAAAAACCGGTTTAGAAGTTTTGCGGGATAGAAATTTTGATATACTGCGTGGTAAAAGGATAGGGGTGATTACAAATCAAACAGGTGTTGATTCAAATTTTAACTCCCTTATCGATATTTTAAGGAAAGTAAAAGATATGACACTTGTATGCATATTTTCTCCTGAGCACGGGTTTTTTGGCGGTGTTCAGGGAAATATTGGTGATACAAATGATCCTGAAACAGGCATACCGGTTTTCAGTTTATACGGTTCTACGAGGACAATTCCTGAAGAAAGATTGAAGGATATTGATGTGATTATTTATGACATCCAGGATATTGGTTCAAGGTCCTATACTTATATCAGCACAATGAAATTGGCGATGGAGCAGGCAGCAAAATGTAATAAGGAATTTGTTGTGCTTGATAGGCCCAACCCAATTAACGGGCTTATTGTGGATGGTCCGGTTCTTGACCCAAAATTCAAATCCTTTATCGGAATCGCAGAAATTCCTTATGTCCATGGAATGACAGCAGGTGAGATGGCTCTATTTTTCAATTCAGAACTCGGAATAAATTGCAAACTGACAGTAGTTCCAATGGAAAACTGGAAAAGGAACATGACATGGCAGGATACTTTTCTTCCATGGGTTCCTACATCTCCACATATTCCTGAATCAGATACCCCATGGTTTTATCCAATAACAGGTGTTATAGGCGAATTATCTCTGGTAAGTGTTGGTGTAGGATATACGCTTCCATTTAAGATTGTTGGTGCACCATGGATTGATGCAAAAAAATTTACAGATGAATTGAATAGCAAAAAGATAGAGGGAGTATATTTCCATCCATTTTATTTCAAGCCATACTATGGTATATTTAAGAACCAGCTATGTCAGGGCACAAGAATTGTTATTACAGATAAAAATAAGGTGAAACCCTTCCTGACCGCTGTTATGATTATGGAGGTATTAAAAAAACTTTATCCTGATCAATTTAACTTTTCAAGGCAGGATATAGAAAACCGTATTTCCACATTTGACAACGCCTGCGGTACAGACATGATCAGGAAAAAAATTGACTCTGGTGAAAATTATTTAAATATTGAAAAGTGGTATATTGACGGTTTGAGCACCTTCTGTAAAAAAAGAAAGAAATATCTTTTATATTGAACTGGAGGAAAAATGAGATTACTGGTTTTTACTCTTATCCTGGCCGTTTTTTCAGGTTGTCAACAACCGATAAAAAAATTACCGGAAAAAAAGGAAGCCGCTGTCGAATCAGAGTCCATACCAGAGAAAGTTCAAAATGAGTCAAAGGTCAGTTTACCTTCAGCTATGGAGAAAAAAACTTCTGCTGAAGGTTTGGCAACGTTGTCTGAATTTAAAGCCGCTATTGAATCTGGCGATGTTCCTCAGGAAAAAATACCAGAAGATATAAAATTCGTTTCTCCTTCTGAATATAGTAGCTCTGAGACAAAAGTTTTTGAAAACATTTATTTTGACTTTGATAGTTACCAGGTCTCCGAAAAATATCAGAAAATTTTAAAGAACATAGCATCGTATCTTAAAGAACGTCCTGATTTGTGCCTACTAATTGAAGGACATTGTGATGAAAGGGGTACAAGGGAATATAATCTTGTTCTCGGGGAACAAAGAGCGCTTGCAGTTAGAAAAATTCTGATTATTTTTGGTATCTCTCCGAAGAGACTTTACACAGTGAGTTATGGTCTTTCAAAACCCGCAGACCCTGGACATAATGAGGAAGCCTGGAGAAAAAATCGGCGATGTGAGTTCAAAATCGGAGTGAGGACAAAATGAATTGGAAGTTTTCTGGGGGAACTATGAAATGGTTAATTATTACTTTTGGTTTTGCTGCACTTACGGGTTGTATTCAGATTGCTGATAGAAATATCGAGAAAGAAATGACTTCGAGGGCTACAAATTCATCCCCGGTTGCAGTTCCTGTCAGCGGAAATTCCATGGATAAAACAGCACAGTCAAATTCTGATGAAGAAAAAATTTCTCTACTTTCGTTAAGAATTCAAGAACTGCAAAGTAAGATCGAGAAATTAGAGAATCGATTAAATGATTTAGAGCCATCGATAAACCAGGTTTTGGAACGTGCTACAAGTCAACTTAGTAGTTCAATGTCCGAAGTGAATACAAAACTATATCAAATTTCTGAAATTCAAAATAAATCCACAGCGATTTCAAATGAGTTAATAAATAGCTTTCAGTCTTTAAATCAAAATTTCCTGACCCTTCAAAAAAATTTTCTTGAACTGCAGAAAAGTCAAAATATTTTTCAAAATGAATTAGAAAAATCCTTTGTGGATGCAAGAATGCTCGCCATAAAAGATGTAGAAAAAATTACATCCGATAAGATGAAAATTTTTGTGGAAGAACTGACAAAGCAGGCAGAAAATCTTGCAAAACAGCAAGCCAGGGTTTCTGCTATCGAAAAAAAGATAGGTGATATTGAAGTGCATTTAAAAGAGGTTGAGAAAAACTCTTCTGAAATCATCGATAAGAGAATTGGCGTTGTCCTGGATGAAATTGCGAAACACGAAAGCAAGATTGTTTCCATTGATAGAAAAATTGACACAAAGGATATTCAGTTAGCGCAACGATTTGATGCTGGAATAGAAAAAACACTTGGCGCAATAGATAATCAGTTAAAACAGAAGTTTTCTATTATCATTTCTGAACTTGTTAAACATGAAAGTGGAATTTACAATCTTGACAACAGATTAAAAAGTATTGAAGGAATTGTTAATGTTTCTGGTTTACCATCAGAATATGCATCTGCTGTGGAGAGTGCCATTACCGAGGAAAGAAAAAAGATTGAACAGCGATATATGAGAGAACTTGAAGATAGAATGCAATTTTATTCAAGAATGAAAAATCTTTTGGAAGATATTGCGAAAAAAGAAAGTCAACTTGCACTTTATAGAGCACAAATCGCAAGTCTTGAGTCAGTAAAAGTTGATACACAGGTTGTTCCTGTTTATCGCTACATAATTGTTAAGCCAGGTGATACCCTTTCAAAAATCGCAGTGCGGTACAGGACAAGTATTTCTTATTTGAAACAAATTAACGGATTGATATCTGATATGATATATGCAGGGCAATATCTGAAAGTGCCGCTAAAGTAAATGGCTACTAAATTGCTGTTCAATAAATCATTAATAGGATCGTTAATAATGCATGGTTTTATTTTTGTTTTACTGATATCACCAGAATCAACAACTATATCCAGAACAGAAGGCACAATATACTTTGCAGACATTGTGGAGTTACCCACCCACGATTATTATGAAAATGAAGGTTTACAGGATGAGGATAACTTTTCCTCCAGCCGATTTTCTGGCTCTAAGGATTACTCTGTTTCAGGTGGCATCAGTAGCCGTACCGAAAAATTTGACACTTCACAGTATGCTTCCAGGCTTGAAAGGTCTCTTCTTCATACAGAGGGTATTGTGTCATCAGGAGTAAAAATTGCCTCTGGAAATATCGCCAGTCAATCCAGGAATGGATTTGAAGGCGAGTTTTCAGAGCAAAAATACAAGGAACAGCTATCAGCAAGAGTTTCTTCATATGGGCCACCCGGGTCTGGTAAAGTGTACTCAGAAAAACCAATCGGGATGCAAGCCAGCACAGTCAACTTTTCTGCTTCTGAATATAGAAAAAAGCTAATTGGCGAAATAGAACGTAACAGTTCTTCTATATCATCTGATTCAACTGGCCGACACGTGCGTTTTGTTACTAAAGTGGCAGGACCATCGTTTGATACAGCCGGCGCGGCCAGAGAAGTCGGGAAAATCACCGAAATACGAAATGCTGGATACATGTCTTCTGACTATATAAACAGTATAAAAAAAAGGATCTATGACAACTGGAAAAGGCCGGGAATAAATTTAATAATAAAAGAAACAAAGGCCGTTGTGTCTTTTAGGATTCACTCAGATGGCTCGGTATCAAATATTCTGGTTGAAAAAACATCCGGATACCCGGAATTTGATCAGTCGGTGATCCAGGCAGTAAAAAGTAGTTCGCCATTTCCTGGATTTATTAAACCAGGACCAGAATACATTAATGTGACAATTGAATTTAGTGGAAAGGGAGCTGAATGAAAAAATTCATTTTCATTTTACTGATGTCTGTGGGGTTACTGTATTCCCAAACTGAACAAAAAGTTTTCTTAACAATTTCGAAAGAATTTCCTCGCAAACTGAATATTTGCATCCTGTTCAATCCAACGAACAGTGAGTTGAATTCAGAATTTTTACCAGTTTTAAAAAGGGACCTTGAATATTCAGGTTATTTTTCTGTGAAAAAAGTTTTAACAACCAAACGAGCAATAGAAGAAATGTCTGGAGAAGCAGACCTGGTTTGTATCATTGAACAGAATAATCAAACAATACACACTCGGTTAATAGACAATTTTATCAATGTCAAATATGAATCTTCCCATGTGATTGAAAAAAAGCTCTCAAATCTTGCTCACAAAATTTGTGATGAAATCGTACATACGATTTCGAGAAAGCCAGGAATTGCGCAGAGCAAGATTGCATATGTGTCAAAGGTAAATAATATTCCACAAATTTTTCTGATAGATTATGACGGTGAAAACAGAATTCAGGTTACTGATACTCCATGGGAAAAAGATTTTCCAAAGTTTCTATCCGATAACAATTTATGTTTTCTATCATACTTCCAAAACAATCCATCAATCGTCATGCCTAATTTTGAAACAGATAGAGAAAATCAATTTTTAAGTTACCCGGGATTAAATGCATTCATCGATATTTCAGCTGCTGATTCGAAAATTGTATTTGTATCGAGTAAGGATGGGAATCCTGAAATATATCTTGCTTTTGATGGAAATATCAAGCGACTTACCAATTTTTCTGGTATTGATACTCATCCATGTTTTTCTCCTGACGGTAATTATATTGTATTTTCCTCTGATAGAAGTGGTAAACCTCAGGTATATATCATGAATGTTAATGGGGCCGGTTTAAGAAGAATAAGTTATGGTTTTGATTATGCTGTGTCACCTGTTTGGTCACCTGACGGAAATTTTATTTGTTTTCTTGCGAGGGTAGGGGGACTATTTCAAATTGTGCTTTATGATGTGAAAAATAAGACCAGTGTATTGTTACCTGTGGAAGGTGTTTGGTCTGAATCAGTGTCCTGGGCGCCTGATAGCAGGCACATTGCTTTTACTAGGAAGCAGAATTTTCGCAGTTCTGTGTGGATTCTTGATGTTTTTACAGGAGAAATGAGACAGCTTACAAAAGATAACCAGGATTGTTACAGTCCAGCATGGTCAAGATAGTTGATTGCGATGATAAATAGTCTAAAAAAAAATAATCTGTGGATATATTTTTTCCCTGCATTGATGGATCTTTCTGTGGCAGCGGTGCTACTGTTTTCTGCCATCAGAGCAGTGGAAATTGGCGTAAAACCAGTTCTTCTTGGAACTCTCGGTTCGGTTTGGGGAATCACATATTTTTTCTCAAGTTTGGTGTTGAGCAAATTTATCAACAAGATGAATGCTTCCTCTTTTATGATTGCATCCTGCGTGGGTTTTATCTTTATTGGAATATTTTTTTACGCTTGTAATAGCATTCTTCCTCTTTTTATCCTTCTATTTGCGGGAGGGCTTGTTTCAGCATTTTTTTTCGTTGGCTTCCAATTGTTTATGGGAGATAACACAGGCCTTGCTCATTACAAAACTGCTGCTTTATATACACTATCCTGGAGTGGTGGAATGGCGTTTGGTTCACTCATTGAGGGCTTTTTTGTAAGTTCTGGTACTTTTTATGCGCAATTGCCTGTTTTTATTTCTTCCCTGTTAATTATTTCTGGAATTATTGTTTCGCGTAACACGGGTAGTAATGGAAATTGTTTTGTTTCAAAACCAATTTCGACCCAGCAGCATTCAGAGAATTTCATAAGGTTTTATACTCGTATTGCCTGGATTGAAATCTTTACAGTAACCCTTGTGACCACAGGTATCAGGTACCTACTGCCAAAACTGACTATTTCATTTTTTAACTTCACCCAGTCAATGGCAGGAACCGCTGTTTTTGTGTTTTTTATTTTCCAGGCTTTGTCCGGCTTTTTTTCATCCTTTTATCAAAGTTTGAGGTATAACTTCTTACCCCACAATTTAATGAAATGTGCTGGTATTATTTCTTTGGCAATACCACTGATTTTTTCAAATTCTTTTGGGATTTTCGTATTTGCCGGGCTACTTGGAATATACTCTGGACACGCATTTTATGCCGCGGTCTTTTATGCGATAAACGATGAAAGACGAAGCGGTTTTAATGTTGGGATTAATGAAGCCCTTGTCGGAGTTGCTTCTGTGTGTGGTCCGTTTATTTCAGGAGTGATGTTAAACTTCGGTGTGAAACATTTTTTAATCTTTCCGTGCGTCATATTGATTATCACCATTCTGCTTGAACGACGAATACTGAAACAGATCAGTCAGAATTGATTTTTCTCAAAAAATCTATAATTTTTTCCTTAATGATGTCCCTGCATTTTCTGAATTCAGTCAGAATTTCTTCTTCACTGCCAGTAGCATCCGCTGGGTCTTTAATATCCCAGTGGATTCTTATTGTTTTACCAGGAAAAAGTGGACAATTCTGTTTTGCACTTTCACAGAGTGTTATGATAAGGTCAAATTGTTGACCAAGAAATTCTTCAAGATTTTTTGAACGTTGTCCGGATATATCAATGCCAATTTCAGCCATCACCTCTATGGCATAGGGATTTACAATTGTGGGATTCAGTCCTGCACTGAATGCCTGTATTTTCCCTGCACCATAATGATTCGCCATACCTTCTGCCATCTGACTTCTACACGAGTTTCCTGAACAAAGAAATAATATTTTTTTCATCTCGTTGTAATGATTAAATAAATAGCGCAAATAATCAGAAGCGCTCCGCATATTTTTTTAATGGTGCTGATTCCCTTAGATTTTTCTCCCCAGTTCAGGTATTTCTGAACACTTTCAATTGAAGTTCCTGCAAACACAATCACTGAACAGTGTCCTATTGCATAGGCACCAAGAAGCCCTGCAGAATACAAAAATTTTGTTGAAGCCAGTTTAAATACCACCGCAAGCATTGGCGCCATATAAGCAAATGTGCAGGGACCAAGAGCAATGCCAAAGATAAAGCCAAGCACAAATGCAGCAAACATACCCTTCTTTTTCATGCCCGGCTTTGAAGACGCAGAGAGAAAAGGAATATTGATGATTTCAAGCAAATACAATCCAATAATTATAAAAACTGCCGCGACGATATAATTACCAGAACGTCCGATATTTCCAATCATTTTTCCGAGTCCCGCAGTAATGAGTCCAATCAGTGCAATTGTCAGCAGTATTCCGAATGCAAAAATACCGGATAGATAAAAGGCGGTCTTTGTCGTAATTTTCCCCTGATTGCTGATGAATCCTATGATAAGAGGAATGCTTACAAGATGACAGGGGCTCAGAAGAATACTCAAAACCCCCCATATAAATGATGCAGAAACTGCAATAAATGGCGAACCTTCAACAGCATGTGAAAGGGATTCAAACAATTGATACATTTTTATTCTTCCAGGCGGTATCCGAGTTCATTCCATTTGTTAAGGATGTCCTGTTTTGACATGAATCCTTCATGCCTGTACAATTCATTTCCATTCTCATCTAAAAAAATCTGTGTGGGTATTAACCTGATTCTATATCTATCTCCTGCTTCTGGATTTTTCCATACATCAATAAATTCCACATCAAGTTTTCCCTGATACTGATTTTTCAATTCTTCTAGAACAGGGGCCATCATTTTACATGGCACGCATTTATCGGCTCCAAGGTCAATGAGTTTAGGAATGCCTTTTTTCTTTTTGATCTTCTTTTGCTCGAGTTGTTTTTTGCCTGTTTCCAATTGTGTGATTTTTGTTTCTTCTGACGGGTTATAAGTTTTGCTGCTTGCAGCAATTGTTTGATTGTATTTTGATTCTGATGTTTTATTTACAATGACCATTGTGATTGCCGCTATACATATAAGTGTAATGAGTATAATTTTCGGAATGCTTAACTTTTTATTTTTCATCGGTTACTCCCTTTTCTTATTTTCTTCATCACAACTACAGCAGAAATTTTTTGTTTGTTGCGAATCCGGTTTGTCCGAATTGCACTTTTGTGGTATATCCTGTTTCTTGATTAATTCTAATATCTTATTGATATTTTCTTCACTCACAATGGATTTGCCCTTCATAAATCCCAATTCTTGAAGCGAAATGCTAATAGGTTGGTAACCAGCGTGAATCAGTGCTTTTGAGGCACATGCAACAGGGCAACCATCAATAGCGACGACTTCTTCTGCTGCTTTTGTGTTTTCAAGAAAACTTGGTATATGGGCTGCGACCCCTGCTAAACAATAGATTTTTCCCCAACCATCCTGCGTTAATTTTCTTGCCACCCTATCAGTAAGTGCGCCAACATCCGAACCACCGGCGCAAGGAAAAAGTAATCTTAACGGACCACCACAACAACACTTTTCTGCCATTTTTCCTCCATGTGTTTTTTATCGAAGCATATTTTTGATTTCATCAACTGATGGGATTCTGCCAGATGTTTTTACTTCCCCATCAATGGCAAGTGCAGGTGTCATCATTACGCCAAAATTCATGATATCATTGATATTTGTAATTTTTTCTATTTCGTATTCAATGCCAAGTTCCTTTGCAGCCATTTCAGCATTTTCAGCAAGTTTTTTGCACTTTGGGCATCCTGTGCCAAGAATTTGTATTTTTTTCATAAATCCCTCCCGGTTGTTTTGCAGAAAACTTTCAACAATTGTTTTATTTCTCATCTCGTTTCACCCTCTTGCATACTCTTTTCCATCGAAAAGAGAACGGGTGTTATTTTACGATATTTCCAAAAACTATGCCACAGAATGTTGAAATTAAAACAACCATCACTACATAAATAACTGTTTTCTTTGTGCCCATAATGCTTCGCAGTACCAGCATACTTGGTAAACTCAATGCAGGACCTGCAAGAAGAAGTGCGAGAGCGGGTCCTTTTCCCATTCCAGACCCGATAAGCCCCTGAAGAATCGGCACTTCTGTCAGGGTTGCAAAATACATAAAAGCCCCCACAATAGAAGCAAATAAATTTGCTGATAAGGAATTCCCACCAACAAGTCCTGATACAAACTTTGAAGGAATAATTCCTTCATGTCCTGGTCTGCCCAGTAAAAGTCCTGCCAGAAAAACTCCGATTAACAGAAGAGGAGTAATTGTTGACTAACGATACGTTAAGTTGTAAAATACCCGACATGGAAATAAGATTACACAAGAATGCAACCACGACAATAGCGATAAGGCAAGCGATAAAGGAGAGTAATCTTTCGGCATATGCCCTGGCAAAGAAGTATGGGA
>JAKPDB010000071.1 GCA_029552985.1 bacterium | reverse complement strand
ACCTGATATAATGGGATTGCTGAAAAATGCTGCCCAAAAAGAGACAAACCCGTATGGGAAAAAGGTTCTTCAAGTGATTATTGAAAACATAAATATTGCGCAACAAAAGAAACTTCCACTGTGCCAGGATACTGGAATGGTACTGGTATTCTTTGAGATTGGCAGTGAAGCCTCAATTCAATTTAAAAACTTTCGTTCTCTTCAGGACATTGCAGACCAGGCAGTAAGAACATCTTATAAAGATTTTTATTTGAGAAAATCTATTGTTTCAGTGCCTGAAAGAAAAAATACACAGGATAATAGTCCTGCAGTTGTATGGTGTGAAATAGTGCCAGGAAGCAACTTAAAATTTTCTCTTTTGATTAAAGGATTTGGTTCTGAAAACACGACACAACTCAAAATGTTTGAACCCACAGCAGGACCTGAAAAAATAAAGAAATTCGTCATTGATTGCGTGAAAAAGGCAGGGCCAAATCCCTGCCCACCTGTTTTTGTTGGCATCGGCATGGGAGGTACTGCGGATAAAGCAGTGTATCTATCGAAAAAGGCACTTCTTGATGTGGGAAAATCTGAAAGAGATAGATATCGTGAATTTGAAAACGAGATTATTGAAGGAATCAATAAACTGGGAATAGGTCCGGGTGGACTTGGAGGGAATTTCACCTGTCTTGACGCAAGGGTAAAAAGTTTTCCAACACATATTGCGGGGTTTCCGGTAGCAGTGTCTATATCGTGCTGGGCTCACAGAATGCACCAGGATACAATATGAAAAAAATTATAGCACCTGTTGACAGCAAAATCATAGAAGAATTGAAAGCAGGCGACTTTGTCGAAATCAGCGGCATTATCTATGGAGCAAGAGATGCAGCCCATAGACGATTTGCTGAAATATTGAAAAAAAAGGAAAAACTTCCTTTTGATCCAGAAGGAAACATTATTTATTACGTAGGCCCAACGCCTGCTCCGCCAGGTCATATTATCGGTTCCTGTGGTCCAACGACAAGCACAAGAATGGACAAATTTACTCCTGTTTTGCTCGAAGCAGGATTAAAGGGAATGATAGGAAAAGGAATAAGGTCAAGTAAAGTAAAACAGGCAATAGTAAAATACGGCGCAGTGTATTTTGTCACATACGGTGGTTGCGGCGCATATTTATCGCAATTTATAAAAAGTTGTAAGGTTGTTGCATTTTTTGAACTTGGTCCAGAGGCAGTTTATCAAATGGCTGTTGAAGATTTTCCTGTAATCGTTGGGATAGACAGCAGTGGTAGAGATATTTATATTTCCTGAGTTTTTATTGTGTAAACTCACCTTGCAAAAGCCCTTTGCGTTTCCACCATTTTTCCCTTTTTTCTCGCCACTTGCGGGAGAGGATATAGTGAGTAGTGCGTGCTTTTTCAGGTTTTACTGGGTTTTTGGACAAGCCTCCTAATTTTTAGCGAAAAGTTGTATAATATTTAATAACTGCGCCCATAGTTCAACTGGATAGAACGTCGGGTTGCGGACCCGAAAGTTGCCTGTTCAAATCAGGCTGGGCGCGCTTAATTGATGGGAAGTGAAGAACTTAAATGTATTACCAGTATTTTCGGGGCGTGGCTCAGCCTGGCTTAGAGCGCCTGGTTCGGGACCAGGAGGTCGGTGGTTCAAATCCACTCGCCCCGACTCGAGAAATTTTTATACTGCGGCAAAATTTTAAAAATTGCGTTTGATAAAAATTTTGCTTAGTTACTATGCAAAAAATAGTTTTTCTGCGTAGTATATGCCAAAAAATATGCTAAAAGACATAGTTTTAAGACAGAAACAAGAAAAAGAGCGACTTTTCTCTCTACCATATGTAGAAAGAACAAAAAGCGCCCAAGCCAGAAAATGGCTGAATTCGGGTTTGATAAAAATCATTTTAGGCCCGCGCAGAGCCGGTAAAACAGTGTTTTATTTAATGCTCCTCAAAGACCAGCCGTTTATGTACTTTAATTTTGATGATGAGTCCTTAACAAATGTTAGCGCCATAAAACATGATGAGTTGATGAAAGAACTACATGTCGTTTACGGCGAAACAAAGACCATACTTTTTGACGAAATTCAGAATTTGCCAAACTGGGAATTATTCGTAAACCGCTTGCATCGTCAGAGATATAATTTAATTTTAACTGGCTCCACCGCAAAATTATTGAGCCACGAATTAGCAACAGCGTTAACTGGTCGGCATATTCCAATAGAGATTATGCCTTTTAATTTCAAAGAATTTTTAAAAGCAAACAATTATCAAATTGATTCTGAATATCAAACACTTCCAGAAGAGAGGGCAAAACTTTTTCAACTTTTGGAAAGATACCTTATAAACGGAAGTTATCCGGAAATTGTGGTTAAACGCTTTGAGCCAAAAGAATATCTGGCAGTGTTATTTGACTCTATTATTTTAAAGATGTAGTCAAAAGGCACAGGGTTAGATTTTCAGACCAGATAGATATGCTTGGTTCATATCTGTTGAATAATATTGGCAACCTTTATAGCCATCGTCGATTAGCCAATATTTTGGGATTTAGAAGTGACATTACAACACTCAGATATTTAGAAGAAACTTATTTGATATTTTTTTTACTTTGTTATTCCCATAAATCCGGAGAAAGGGTAAAATTACCAAAGAAAATATACATCATCGATAATGGTTTTATTCTGGCAAAAGCAGTTCAATTTTGCCAGATAAGGAAAAATTGATGGAGAATTTGATTTTCACTGAGTTTTTAAAAAGGGGGGTTAAAAGCAAATCAGACACTTTTTTACTATCAAACCCGCAATAGAAAAGAAGTGGATTTTATCTTAAAAGAGGGCATGAAAATAAAAACCCTGGTTCAGGTTTGTTATCTGTTGACTAACGATACGTTAAGTTGTAAAATACCCGACATGGAAATAAGATTACACAAGAATGCAACCACGACAATAGCGATAAGGCAAGCGATAAAGGAGAGTAATCTTTCGGCATATGCCCTGGCAAAGAAGTATGGGA
>JAKPDB010000068.1 GCA_029552985.1 bacterium | reverse complement strand
AATTGATAAAGGAAATAGTCAAACGGCGTTTGCGTCACAGTTTTAGCGTAACTGATGCCCCTTTCTGAGCATGCCTTCTGGTAGAATGCTGTAAACTGATTAAAAACGCGTTGATACGCAACACGAATGGACGCCGCATCCACAGGGATTTTTTCATTGGTTTCCATATCGATGAAATCCTTGAATCCCTCAAAGGGAAAATCCATTTCTGCACTGTCAATGATATGAAAGACAATAACCTCGTGATGTTTGTGCCTGAAATGTGCAAGTCCTCTCATGACAGATTCCTGGTCATCAAAAAGATCAGATATCAGAATTATCAAACTTCTTCTCTTGATATGGTTCGCAATCTTGTGAAGAACATCTCCGATATTCGTATCGTTGCCTGGTGTGAGATTTTCTATATTGTTAACAAGATAGTGAAAATGAGTTCGGGTTGAAGCGGGTTTAACAAAATTTTTGATATCCGAGTCAAACACCACCAGTCCTGTTGCGTCTTTCTGTTTGGTCATCAGATAGCTCAGGCATCCCGCAAGGTACTGAGCATAAGTGAATTTTGTGATACTGTCAGTCCTTGAAGAATAATTCATGGAGTTACTGGCATCAAGGAGTATGTATGATTTTAAATTGGTTTCTTCCCTGAACTCCCTGACATATAATCTGTCAGTTCTTCCATATACTTTCCAGTCAAGATATTTTGGGTCATCGCCATGCACATACTGGCGATGTTCAGCAAATTCAACACTTGCCCCTTTATGAATACTTCTATGCAGTCCTGATATAAAACCCTCAACAATGGTCTTTGCCACGAGGGAAAGATTTCCTAATTTTGCAAGGGTTTTTGGGTCTAAAATTTTTACAGATTTATCCATTGGATTGTTCAACAGAAAAACTGGCTAAGAATTTCATGTTGCTTCTGGAACTTCTTCAAGGAGTTTTGCCACTATTTTACCCGAATCAACACCATCAGCGTCAGCAGTAAAATTTGTGAATATCCTGTGTCTTAACACACTGCTGGCAACATACTTGATATCCTGAATAGAAACATTAACATCCCCGCGAAGCCCAGCTCTTGTTTTTGCTGCAAGAATCAGATATTGTGTTGCTCTCGGTCCTGCTCCCCAGTTCACATAATTTTTTACAAAATCCGGGCATTTTCCATTATTAGGTCGGGTATTTCTTACAAGATTCACAGCGTATCCAACAACAAAATCTGAAACAGGGATATTATGAATCATTTCTTGGAACTGAATAATTTTTTCACTGTTGAGCACAGTAGAAACTTCAGGGAGGTTTTGAAAAACCTGATGTTCTGCTATCTTTTTTTCGTCTTCAATGTCAGGATAATCCAGATAGATACTGAACATGAATCTATCAAGTTGCGCTTCAGGCAAAGGATATGTTCCTTCAAGTTCTATTGGATTCTGGGTTGCAAGCACAAGAAAAGGTTTCTCCAGTGGATATGTCTTTCCACCAACTGTCACCTGATATTCCTGCATTGCTTCAAGTAATGCTGCCTGGGTTTTTGGCGGAGCGCGGTTGATTTCATCTGCAAGCACCAGATTTGCAAAAACAGGGCCAGGAACAAATCTTAGATTTCTCTGTCTTGATTCAGGATGTTCCTCAATGATATCAATTCCTGTGATGTCAGATGGCATCAGGTCAGGCGTAAACTGAATTCTCTTAAATTTAAGTTCCAGAATTTTCGAAAGGGTTCTTATCATCAGTGTTTTTGCAAGCCCTGGCACGCCGACAAGCAGGCAGTGCCCACCAGCAAAAAGACCTATCAGAATTTTTTCTATGATGTCATCCTGTCCCACAATAACACGATGCATTTCCTCTATAATTTTTTTTCTTGCCATCTCAAGTTCTTTAAGCATTTCAACACTATTCATTTTGTTTCTCAATTGGTCATAAGGTAGGTAATAACATTAACTCCAATCTGCTGTGCCTGGGCTGCTTCAATTTCTTTTGTATACGGTCTTGGAATTCCTTCCCAGCCGCTACCCATTCCATAAGGAGAAAAAATCACAACAGGAATTCCTTTGAATGTATAAATTTCAAGGGGCGGATGATTGTCAGAAAAGGTATAACGAAAACTTTCAATTTTGAATGGTACTTTGTAAATTCTGTGATTGGAATCCCATGTCACGCATTTTGCTTCAGGTAATATTTTTTTCATCAGGGACCTGAATCCATCGATAAATTCCTGACTTCCACAACAGGCATCTGCAATCAAAGCACCGCCTCCAAGCAAAAAATCTCTCAGTTTTTTTGCTTCAACTTCTGAAAGATTTGGATTGAAATGTCCCGTCATGTATAAAATGGGGGTATCCTTCAGAGAATCTTTTTTCAGGTCAATCACGATTCTGTCAAGAAACACAGACGAACCTGTCTGTTCGCCTGTTTTTTTCAGCAGTTTTCCAAGAGATGATGGATGGGGGTCCCAGTCTCCTGAATGCACAATCTGTCCAATGTACAATTGACTTTCTTTTTTCTTTGTTTTTTCAACATAAAGTGGAGTCATTCCGAATAGTTTTCCATATTCAATCCAGCCAAGGCAATACGTTAACATGTTCATTCCGATTTTAATGGCATCCTGCACCTGGTATCGTGAACCCCATGGGTGAGTATGTAAAGCCCATCCACAACCAAGGTCATATGGCGAAAGTATTACTGCTGCCCGACAGCCAAGATTTAAGACCCTTAAATTAGGACTGCCTGAAGACGCGACATTATCTTTGATTATATTTACTGAATTGATATCTTCCAGGCAATTCATCAGGGGATGATTGCCATAAACAGGATACATGTTTCTGTCAGGGTACAGTTTATCCACCCATTCAACCATTGCTTTCAAAAAATCAGGGCTTCCTGAAGATGCATTAATCCACAGAAAACCACCTTTTTCAAGATATACCTTAATTTTCACCATGGTGCTTTCGTCAGGAACAAATGGTTCAACGCTTGTGATATAGAGAATCGGGATTTCGTCAGGGTCAAAGGAAAATCTTTTCAGGTCAATTTTGATTGCCTGATAGGCAACGCCTATTTTTTGACCGGCAAGTCGTAAAAGATTTTCAATATCGTTTTCTGCCCGTGTCCAGCTTTCATTTGTTCCACATATCACTTTTCCAACAAGCACTGGTGGAGCAGGTGGATTTTTTCTTTCACTTCTTCGCAGTGGAGTTGCAGGAAGAGGAAGTGGTGGAAATGCTTCGCCTGCTTTAATTCTCTGCGGGTCTTTTGCTGGTGGTGCCTTTCCACACTCCCACGCAAGACACATATTCAGTCCGAGCCCAAGCGCCACTATACACAGAACTACTTTTATCTTTTTCATTTTCCCTTAAATATAGACGATGTGTTTTCATGTATAGTTTACAATCATCAAAATTTTTTGCAAATGCAATAGTCATTTTCTAAAAATTAATATAGAAGTATCTTATCAAAATTTTCTCCCTTTACAGAAGGATATACAGGAGAGATTTCATCGGGATTCTGAATTTTGGGTTTCAGATTTAGAGTCTTCTCTATATTGGGATAGGGTAGGTATGATACCTCAATCGTTTTTTGACAAGTTAGAACTTATGAATAAAATTAGTATATCCAGTTAACTGTCTTATACTACCATATGGAGGAAAGGATGAAAATTTCTATTGAAAACAAAATAAGGAAGTGGCTTTCAGGACCTTATGCTATTGATTATGATGAGGGTTCAAGGACAAAGTGCATTTGCCGTGGCAAAGAAATTCCATCCCAGTATGATGAAAAGAGAAAAAAACTTGTGGTGATGCTTCCTGACATTGAAAAGGGTGAAAAAGTTGAACTTGAATTGAAACAAGGGACCCTCTCTTATTCAGAAGTAAAGTTGATAGACAATCCAGAAAAGGGTATTGTGGACATTATGATTGGAGAGGAATATTTCTCTTCCTATCATTACGGCAAGCATGTGGTAAGGCCCTTTTTGAATCCAGTAATTACTGTAAAAGGGAAATCTGTTCTCAGACCACCTGTTCCTGAAGGAAATCCAGAAAAACTTGACCACATTCATCACAGAGGTATCTGGGTTGCGCACGGAGACATTAATGGTGTTGACAACTGGAGTGAAATGGAAGGTCATGGATGGACAGTACATCAGGAATTTATTGAGATTACAGGTGGTCCAGTATTTGGAAGGTTTCACGAGAAAAGTTTTTGGATGAATAATAAAAAAGTCAAAATTTGTGAAGAGGAAAGAATTATTACAGTTTACAATATGCCGGCATCTGCAAGAATTATAGACCATGTGATAATATTGAGGGCAACAGAAGGAGAACTGATTTTTAGAGACACAAAAGAATCAGGACTTTTATCTGTTCGCGTGATGCCATCAATGCAGGCGGATAAACAGGGAACATTTGAAAATTCTTATGGAGGAATTAACGAAAACGAATGCTGGGGCAAAAGAGCTCAATGGTGTGATTACTGGGGACCAATAGATGATGTGGTAGCTGGTATTTCAGTGTTTGACCAGCCAAAAAATCTCAGATATCCTACATGGTGGCACATCAGAAACTATGGGTTGTTTAGCGCAAACTTTTTCGGGCTGAGTGAATTTACTGGCGACAAAAAAATATCAGGGACCTATATTCTTCCTGCTTATCAGGAAATGAAACTTTTCTACAGGATTTATGTGCACGAAGGAGACACACGAAAGGGCAATGTACATACACGATATCTTAACTTTCTTTATCCTCCAACTGTATCAAAGGGTTAATTGACATGAAAAGGTATGTCATTGGTATTGACCTTGGCACAACAGGGGTAAAAAGTGTTCTTGTTGATGAACAGGGAAAAGTGATTGATTCGATTGTTCGGGAATATCCTTTAATTACTCCAAAGCCGGGATGGGCGCAGCAGGACCCGCGGCTTTGGTGGCAGGCAACAGTGGAATCCTTGAAAACCCTTTTGAAAACAGTCAGTGCTGGTTCTATTTCTGGTATTGGTTTGACTGGTCAGATGCATGGTGCTGTATTTCTTGACCATGATGGTGAAATTCTGTATCCTGCAATTTTGTGGTGTGACCAGCGTACAGCCAGAGAATGTGAACAGATAAACGAGACTGTTGGCAACGACAGAATATTTGATATTACCTGTAATCCAGTATTGACAGGTTTTCAGGCGCCAAAGATACTATGGTTGAAAAACAATCATCCAGATATTTTTAAAAAAATCAAAAAGGTTCTTTTGCCAAAGGACTATATCAGATTCAAACTGACCCGTTCATTTGCCACAGATGTTTCAGACGCCTCTGGAACCAGTTTATTTGATGTGAAAAAAAGAACATGGTCAAACGAAATTTTTGATGCCCTTGAGTTTTCGCACCAGTGGTTTCCTGCCTGTTATGAGTCAGTGGAAATTACCTCAAAGACCTCAAAAGAAACAGAGCAACTGACAGGGATTCCAGAAGGCACTTTTGTGGTCGCTGGCGCTGGAGACCAGGCAGCAGGAGCCATTGGCACTGGCATTACAAAAGAAAAATTAATTTCCATATCACTGGGAACAAGCGGGGTGGTTTTTGCATTTTCAGAAAAACCATCTGTCGACCCATGTGGAAGATTGCACACATTTTGCCATGCTGTGCCTGGCAAATGGCATCTGATGGGGGTCATGCTTTCTGCCGGTGGTTCTTTCAGATGGTTCAGGGATGCGCTGGGAAAACATGAGATAGAGCAGGCGAAAAAAGAAAACAGAGACGTGTATGAAATTCTCACAGCGATGGCTGAAAAAGCCGCTGCTGGTTCTGATGGCGTGATATTTCTTCCATATTTGTCAGGAGAAAGATGTCCGTATCCTGACCCAAATGCGAAAGGGGTTTTCTTCGGGCTTTCCTTGAAAACGACAAAGGCAGAAATGATAAGAGCTGTTCTTGAAGGGGTAAGTTTTGGACTCAGAGACAGTGTGGAAATCATGAAAGAAATCGGATTACCTTTTGGTGGTCATTGCAGAATTTCTGGCGGAGGCGCAAGAAGTAGTTTCTGGGCACAGCTACTTGCTGATATCGTTGGAGAAAAAATGGTGCGACTTGTTTCTGAAGAGGGTCCAGCGTATGGCGCAGCCCTTCTTGCTGGTTCAGGAACAAAACTGTTTCCTCCCATTGAAGAAACATGTGATATGTTCATTTCAATTAAAGATGAGTTCAATCCAGATACAGACCATTACAAATTTTACGACAAGATTTACAAGATTTACAGAAATCTGTATACTGCGTTAAAACCGTCATTTGACTTGCTGGCTGATATATCATAAAATACATTTCTAAAAATTATTTCTACGGAGGCAAAATTCAATGGAAGGAAATTTATTGATTGCTGTAGGTAGAAGAAAAACAGCGCACGCTATTGTGAAAATGTCTGAAGGTGACGGTAAAATTGTGATCAATGGAAAAACAATTGATCAATATTTTCCGCTTGTTACGCAGCAGGCAGAAATTGTCAAGCCATTAAAGGTTACTGACCTTGATGGAAGATTTAATATTGAAGTGAAAAGTCTTGGGGGTGGTATTTCAGGCCAGGTTGACGCTATAAAACTGGGTATTGCCCGGGCACTGGTAAAATATAATCCAGATCTTACTTCAAAACTGAGAGAATTCGGACTTCTGACCAGAGACCCCAGAATGAAAGAAAGAAAAAAATACGGTCAGAAGGGTGCCAGAAAACGGTTCCAGTGGACGAAACGTTAATTCAGTATCTATTTCCCACATTTTATGGACAGCAAAAAAATGGTGCGCACAGCAATCTTTGGCATATCGGGCTATGCCGGCAGGAAACTTGTTGAAATTCTGCTATTGCATCCTGATGTGAAAATTTCTCTCGGATTTGTTGCTCCTGATGAACCAGAAATGTTTCTTTCTCAAATGTATCCCAGAATTGCGAAAACAATTGACCTTTTTTGTTACAATAATGTTGACTGGAAACTTGTTGAAAAAAATTGTGATATTGCTTTTCTGGCGTTGCCGCACGTTGTCAGTATGTCATATGTTCCTCAAATTCTTTCTCTCGGGAAAAAGGTGATTGACTTAAGCGCTGATTACAGGTTTTCTGACCCGGCCATTTATGAAAAATGGTATCAAAAACATTCGTCTCCGGAGTTATTGAGTCAGGCAGTCTATGGACTTCCTGAAATCAACAGAGATGAAATTGCAAAGGCAACACTGATTGCAAATCCTGGCTGTTATCCAACTTCTGCTCTTCTGGGGCTTATTCCGATTGCGAAAAAAAATCTCATCAGAGGCAGGGTGATTGTGAATTCTCTCAGTGGCTTCACAGGAGCTGGAAGAAAGCCTGATGTGACTCTTCTTTTTGCAGAAGGGAATGAAAACAGCCGCGCCTATAAAATTGGTCAGCACCGGCATCAACCAGAAATTCAGCATATACTTGAAAAAATCGGCTGTGATGTGGAACTTACATTTGTTCCCCATTTGATACCTGTCAATTGCGGAATTTTGACAACAATGTATGTGCATCTGACACAGGATATTGAGGCAGAGCAATTACAAAAGATGTACTGTGAATTTTATTCAGGTGAGCCATTTGTCAGGGTCATGGATTATGGCTGTTCGCCTGAAATCAAAAATGTCGTTGGAACCAATTTCTGCGATATCGGCATCAGAAAAATAGACAGTCGCTTCCTTGTGATTGTTACTGCTATTGATAATCTTGTCAAAGGTGCGGCAGGTCAGGCGGTTCAGAATATGAATATCATGATGGGTTTTGAAGAAACGCGTCCTTTTTATTCAAAATGAAACCTGTATTTCTTGACCGTGATGGCGTAATATCAATTTTCACTCCGAACGATTACTTGAAAACGTGGAGTGAATTTCAATTCCTTCCAGACGCAATATCAGGACTTCAAAAACTTTCAGGTGCCGGCTTTAATATTGTCATTGTTTCGAATCAGGCAGGTGTCAGCAAAGGAATATTTTCAGAACATGACCTCAATGATATTACTGAAAAGATGCTGGCAAAATTAAAAAAACATTCGATTAACATCCTCAAGGTTTACTATTGCATCCACAAGACCGAAGACAATTGTAATTGCAGGAAACCAAAGACAGGAATGATAGAAAAATTTATTTCTGAGTACGGCGACTTTGAAAGGAGTGAAAGTTTTTTTGTTGGAGATAGTGATATTGACATTGAACTTGGTTCAAAAGCAGGAATGAAAACAATCCTTGTTCTGTCAGGAAAAACAAAATCCGCAGAAGAAACAGAGTCCTGGAATTACAGGCCGGATTTCATCGTAAAAAATCTCAAAGAAGCAGCAGACATCATCATTAACCACTCAAAAGGAGAAAATCATGGAAAAGAAAATCAGGGTAGTGGTCTGGAATGAATTCAGGCATGAAAAACAAAGCGAGAAAATTAAAAAAATATATCCTGACGGTATGCATGCAGTAATAGCAAAACATTTAAACTCCCAGCCAGATATAGAAGCATTTCTGGCATGCCTTGACCAGCCACAACACGGCCTCGGAGAAGATGTGCTTGAGCAAACAGATGTTTTGATATGGTGGGGTCATGGTGCTCATCATGAGGTAAAGGATGAAATCGTGGCAAATGTTCACAGGCGCGTCCTTGAAGGAATGGGAATTATATGCCTTCATTCAGCCCATTTTTCTAAAATTTTCAAAGCCCTGATGGGAACTTCGTGTGTACTGAACTGGAGAGATGGTGGAAAGGAGAGAATCTGGACGATTGAGCCATCTCATCCTATTGCAGAAGGAATTCCTGAGTATTTTGAACTACCTGAAACAGAAATGTATGGAGAAAGATTTGATATTCCAACACCAGAGAAAGTGATTTTTATTTCCTGGTATCCTGGTGGCGAGGTTTTCAGAAGCGGTTGCGTCTGGGAACGCGGGCATGGAAGAGTATTTTATTTTTCACCAGGCCATGAAACATTCCCCATCTACTACGACAAAAATGTTCTGAAGATTATTGAAAATGGTGTAAGGTGGGCTGCTCCAAGAATTATCAAAAAGCAGGAGTGTAAAAACGTCCCGCCAGTAGAAAAATAACTTACACTCGATCTGGTATTAGAATTTTAGGCAAAATTCCGAGAATTGTGATAAACTTATAGAAACCGTCTTGATGGATAGGTTTCTGATAAACAAAGATGTCCAGAAAATATGGAGCCAATTATAAAACGTTTTGCAAGATATAATAAGTCCCAGAACTCACACGACAAACAACCTGCCACCAGACACTTTTTCCCGCTCTGTTTGCCGAAGATTGGATCGATTATTTTTCCTTCTTCGTATGAACTTTTACCTACAATAACAGAAATTTTCGAATTGGAATTCGCATTTTATGAATATAATTTCCTCAATAAAGATGAAATTATCCGGAGAGGAGCGTTTTTTAAAAGCGTTGATGGAATATCAACTTATCATTATCTCATCTGCTCAAATAATACACCTTTACTATGGGAAGGAAGGGCAGAGATAACAAAGGCATACTTCAAAGAGGGAAATTTTTCTACAGGTTATGCTACACATGGACTTTTCCCTTATAGAGGGAAATTTCATCCGCAATTGATAAAGGGGATATTGAATATTTTAAGAATACAGCCCGGCGAAGTTGTTCTTGACCCTATGTGTGGGAGCGGGACTTTAAATGTGGAAGCGAGCATAATAGGAATTAATTCTATCGGTATTGAAAAAAGTCCTTTTTGTGTATTGATGAGCAAGGTAAAGTATGAGGCATTAAAAACTGAAGGAGATGTTATATCTTTTATATTAAGAGATATCCATAAACATTATAAAGCCCTAACAGGCAGTAATATATTACCTGAGGAATTTTCTTATCAGGAGGATTTTAATACCGAAAAAGCGATAACCCTTCTTGCTTTTTTGGATGCGATGGGTTATGCAA
Source organism: bacterium (assembly GCA_029552985.1). Taxonomy (GTDB): domain Bacteria; phylum Ratteibacteria; class UBA8468; order B48-G9; family DTJG01; genus DTJG01. Next base: position 23,090 of record JAKPDB010000068.1, on the reverse strand, counting down.
GAAGATGTTCAAAAAGTATCGATATTCTTTTCCCTTCTGTGCTCAAAAGATATACAGGACAAATCAGTTCTTTCATTCAGGTAAGAGATAAACTCAATTTAAAGATTGGTAATGCGAGATTTGAAAATGGGGATGCAAGAGACCTTCCATTAGAAGATAATTCCATAGATGCTATTATAACTTCTCCTCCCTATTCATTTGCGATTGATTATGCGGAAAATGATAGACCTCAGCTGGAATATTTAGGTTATAATGTAGATAAATTGCGTGAGGGTATGATAGGGTTAAAAGGGAAAAATAAAAAAGAAAAACTGCTGATGTATTTTGAAGATATGGGGAGGGTCCTTTCAGAGATGTACCGTGTTTTAAAACCCGATAGGTATGCTGTAATAATTATTGGTTCAAACGATATACAAACAGGGGGGATACGGCTGGAGACCAGAATTGAAGAGATGGTAACAGATATTGGTTTTTCCCTTGACCAGAAGATAGTAAAACCAATAAAAGGTATCCAGAACACAATGAAAGATGAATATATACTGTTTTTGAAGAGAGGAGGGAAATGATAAGAAAAAAGAAGGACTTATCGGAGCCAAATACGGATTCTATAAAATCAATTAAGGAAGATGTTAAGTATCTAACTAAAAAAGAGAATTTACTGAATAATGGAAAGGGGTTTGTGCTCTGGATTCTCATGAATTATTTTAACTTAAATAGCGAGACTGCTAGTTCTTGTTTAATTGATGGTCCAAATGACAAGGGAATAGACGCATTTATTGAGGAAGATGAAACAATAAAGATTGTTCAGTGTAAATTTTTTGACGATACGAACAAAAAAGTCGGTAGCAAGAAAGTTGGATTATTTAAAGGGTGTCTTGATTGGTTGAAAGAACCCGAAGAAGTCAAAAAATTGAACGTACCCAAATTTCATGAAGCTGCATTAACATTTTGTGAAAGATGGAATGAAGAAGTAGAAGTTCATCTTCACTTTTTCGCTTTTGGTAAATTTTCAAGCGAAGCAAATCAAGAGCGGATAGTTTTTAATAACTCAGAATTAAAAGAAAGGGTCCAAATGTATTTTCATGATATAGAAGATATCGTTGCGGTTTACAATTCAAAATTACAAGTAGAGAATCCTCTTGTTGATGAGGAAGTTAAGATTGAACTTATTCATGGTGAGTATTTTGTGAAAACAGAAAGCATGCCATCAATTGTTGCTACCATTAGAGGTAAAGACATTCTTGCAATGTATAAAAAATATGGTGATACACTTTTTGAAAGAAACATTAGGTTTTATAAGGGAGCAAGAAAAGGGAGCATTAATGCAAAGATAATTGATACCGTGTTGGACAATGATGAACGAAGAAAGTTTTGGTATTACAACAATGGAATAAGCTTTGTGTGTAGAGATTTCTCTTTAAATGAGACCGTTACTCCACCAATTTTAACAGTGCAAGGTTTCCAGATAATCAATGGCTGTCAAACTACAGTGTGCTTATCTGATGCTATCCAGAGATATGAAAATGGGGGGGGTATTCTAGACGAAGTCCAGATGGTAGTTCGTTTCATTAAGGCGCCGGTAAAAGAAGTAGACCTAATAACTCTATATACAAATTCTCAGAATCCTGTTTCGGAAATACAACTAAAATCTAACGATCCTCTTCAGAAGAGAATAAAAGAGGAACTTGCTAAATATACACCGCCATATTTTTATTCAATTAAAGAAGGTGATTGGCAAAAACTTTCGCAAAAATGTAAGAAAAAATTTAATAAAGGAGTTATGGAAATGTCTGAGGTAGCTCAGGCCATTTATTCTTTTACAACTGATCCTGCTTTTGCTCGTAGATGGAAAAACAAACTATTTTCAGAGAAGTATTATGAAATTTTTAAAAAGGATATATCCGTTGAAGAGCTTATACTTCCTTGGGAAATTTTGAAGGTTGTTAATGATGAAATATCAAAATATAGAAGAGAATTTAATAAATTAAAAAAGTCCCCTAATTCTTTTACGGAACAAGAAGGAAAGGAGATATTGAAAAAAGAATTTTTACTTTACTCTAACCTTATTATTTTGCATTTTATTGGGAAATTAATAAAAAAAAGATATAGACAATACTCTTCAGAAATTGCCAAGAAACTACTAAACAAGAAGTTGGAGGGGAGAATTACAAAGATTTTTAACTACATTGTGGGCATTCTTAAATTTAGTGAAAAATTAGAGCAAGAAACTAATCTATCCCGCTTTTTGAAGAATTTTGAAAACATAACTACTCTTTATAATGAAATAGAAAAGGCAGTGGAAATGGAGCGAGCAAGAACCAGAAAAGATCCATTGGAAGATATGTTGCCTAAGATTAATATAAGTGAGTGAGACTTAATATGAATAGAAGAAACTATCCATCACCAGATGATAAATTTAATACCGTTCTTTCCAAAAACACCTTTTATTTCTACAATGAAGAGTTTGAAGAATATCATGAAGGGCATATTTCTTCAATTGCCCAGAATGTTTTTCTCCTTAAAAACAAAATAGAGCAGAATGGGTTAAAAGAATCTGTTTTACTTGAGCATATAAGAACAATTGAAGATGGATTAGATGCTATTTTAACTATAACGGGATTTTCTAAGGAGAGTTTGCAAAGGTTGGTTACATTCATTAGAGTTTCTGATGATAAACTTCTTTCAAAACTTGTGAATAAAAATGCTTGGCCAGAAGAAGAGTTTAAATCTGAGTGGGGACTGGATAAAATAAAATCTTTAATAAAAACAAATGAAAAATTTGCTGAAGGGATTGTGAATTTGTTTTTTAAAGGCCCTACAATTCCAGTACTAAAACAAGTTCTCCCTCTTTTTGAGTATAAAAAACTTGATATAAAAAAGTTCAGTTTTTCCGTAGAATCTCTTGTGGATACCATAATTAGATATAAAACCAAAGGTTCGTATAAGGCAGCCAGGGAAGGTAATCCTGAGGTTGTAACTGAAGACATACTCAAGAAAAACGGATTATCCTTTGAAAAAGGAAAATTTAGGATACCTGAAGCAGGAAATATCCCGAGAACAATGGACTTTATAGTTCCTGATAAAACTTCTCCCAGAATGATAATTGAATGCTCCTACTCAGTAACTACCGCTTCAGGAATGGGGGATAAAGCGAAAACAGAGAAAACAGTTGCAGATTATTTGAAAAAGAACTATCCTGAAGCAGTATTTGTTGGTTTTGTAGATGGAATTGGCTGGTATGTAAGGAAAGGAGACCTGAAACGGATGGTTGAGGCGTATGATTTTGTTTTTACTTTCCACCGGGAAGAACTTGAAAAATTTGAAAAACTACTAACAGAGACATTCTATGCCAAATAAAGAATTTTTTAGTTCAATAATAAATAAAATCATTCAGGGGAATTGTCTGGAAGTTATGAAGAAAATTCCAGATGATAGTGTTGATGTTACTTTTGCTGACCCACCGTTCAATCTAAAAAAGAAATATAACAGTTATTATGACAAACATGAAGTTGAAGAATATCTATTGTGGTGTAAAAAATGGCTTTATGAGATGGTTCGTATTACCAAACCCACAGGTTCTATATTTGTCCATAATATACCAAAATGGCTTATCTACTTTGGCTCTTATTTGAACGACGTTGCTATATTCAGACACTGGATTGTGTGGGATGCTATGGGGGCGCCTCTCGGAAAAACACTTTTACCTAATCATTATGGAATTTTGTATTATGTCAAGTCAGATAAATTTAAATTTTATGACCTCAGAATGCTCCATAGACGCTGCAGGAAATGTCATTACATCTTGCAGGACTATGGAGGTAAAAAAAGTCAGATGCATCAATTTGGCCCGCTGATTTCTGATGTATGGACGGATATCCACAGAATAAGGCATAAAAAAAGGAGAGACGAACATCCCTGTCAATTACCCATTCATCTTCTTGAGAGATTGCTTCTTATGAGCAGTGATGAGAATGACATTGTTCTTGACCCGTTCATAGGCACTGGAACGACAGCAATCGCTGCAAAAAGATTGGGTCGCAGATTTATAGGTATTGACATTGATGAAAAATACGTTGCGATATCCAGAAGCAAATTGGAACAAACTGGTGAAACAAATATACATGGATGTTATGTCAGCATTTTTCTTGATAGCGTAATTACTATACGAGACAGGGATTGGCAGAAAATTAAAGATACATTTATCATTCCGCATGATATTATGGAATTAGAGAAAAAACCCATCTATTTGTGCACACCCGGGAGAAGGACCATAGGAAAATATTGTTCAAAAGCATATCATCAGCAATTTGACTTATTCTTAGTGAAAGACCAGAATAAGAAATAAAACACCATGTTATTCTGAAGCACCAGATTTTTTATGCTGGCTGCTGATGTAGGCGATGGTTTTATAAACAAGTTTGGCGGCGAGGAATGCAGATGCACAATAATGATGGGAAGGTGCAAGTTCCACCAGGTCTGCTCCCACGACATTATGACTTTTAATGAAATTTTTCAAAAATCCAGTTACTTCGTACCACGAGAGTCCACCAGGTTCAGGAGTGCCTGTATCTGGTACAAATGAAGGGTCAAAGCAGTCAATGTCAATGCTGATATAATAATTTCCCCGTGGCAGATGTTGTGCCTGGTCAATCATGACTTGATTTCTAAACTGGTGGGCAAAATAAATGTGGACATTTTTCAGTTTTTGCAAATCTTCTGCTTCCTGTTTACTGAGACTTCTGATGCCAAAACTATAGATTTCGCAACCAATTTCAGATATTCGCCTCATCACACTTGCATGACTGAATTTGCTTCCTTCATATTGAATTCTTAAATCAGCGTGCGCATCAAAGTGGAGTATTTTTAAGTCCGGATATTTTTTTTGATATTCCTTTACCAGAGGAAAGCTTATTGAATGTTCTCCGCCAAGAGTGAACACAAAACAATTTTTGTTTATCAATTTTTTTGCCGTGTTTTGGATTTTTCTCATCATTTTGCCGGCAGAATCAATTTCCTGGGCAATCTCACCAAGTGTGAGTATTCCTTCAAGACATGGTTCTGAATTTGTTTCTTCATCGTATAGTTCCATAAACCTTGAAGAAAAAATGATTGATTCAGGACCGAATCTGGTTCCTGGTCTGAATGAAACAGTGCCTTCATAAGGGACTGGCAAAATGACAAATTTTGCCCTGCTCAAAGGAATTTTTTTTATTCCGCCAAAGGTATATGGTAGTGCTTCAGCCATTTGTTACAATATAAAAACCGCAGCAGCAATCACTGTTGTCCATAGTCCATTCTTATCGCCAATTGCTGACTGGGTGATGTTGGTCGTTTTGATAATTTGATTTGACATGCGCCAGATTTGTTTCTTTTCGTCATACGAAGAGTTCGGGTCAAATTCAAGACCCAGAATTGTTGCAAGCATTGTTGCAGCAAGGTCTTCAGCATAATCACCCGCTTTTTCTTCTGTTTCGCCAAAAGTTTCATGTTCAGAAAGATATCCGTACTGGTTCGGGTCCTTCGGAATAGCCAGACCCACTGATGCTGTAATTAATCTGTGGGGTTCATTTGTTGCGTTCTTGCTCATCACCACAAACAGAATTTGGCCTGGCTTTAGATACGAAAGTCCTTCGGTTTTTGAAATGAGTTTGCAGTGGGGCGGGAAAATACTTGAGATTGAAACAAGATTGAATTGAGCGATGCCTGCGTTTCTTAATGCACGCTCAAAACTTGTGAGTTTCTCTCTGTCTTTGCCGACACCCTTTGTCATAAATACCTTTTTTGGTACAAAATCCACCTTTTTTACTCCTTTTGTAAATTCAGGACTTACTAATTAAAAACCTTTGTTGAAATTTTGTCAAATTTTTTCAGATTTGTCCATTCCTATTTTAAAGTGTAGTATATTAGAAAAATCAGGGTATCTGAAATGAAAATTGCGATAGTTCTTTTTTTGTTCTTTCAGCAGTTTTGCTGGGCGGCTGAATGGAAGGATAGATTTTTATGGGTTTTTGGTTTTAATTTGAGGGATTCACAGCATATTGAAAAGGTTATTTCGCTGGTAGAAGAGGCATCAAGAAATCATTATAATGGGATTGTGCTTTCAGGCGGCCTTGATTCTCTTTGCAAACAGGACGAGAAATTTTTTGAATCGCTGGATAAAATTAAGAAAGCATGCGAAAAATTTAATGTGGAACTTATCCCGGCTGTTTTTTCTGTTGGTTATGGCAGTGTTCTTTCTCATGACAGAAATCTTGCTGAAGGATTGCCTGTGAAGGATGCTCTTTTTCTGGTTAAGGGAAATCAGGCAAGTTATGTTGCTGAGAAAAAAATAGAGATTTACAATGGAGGTTTCGAACAATATCAGGGTAATAGAGCAACTGGATACAGATTTCATGATGAACCCGGAAGAATTAGTTTCATTGACACTGATATCAAACATAGTGGAAACGTATCACTGAGGTTTGAAAATTTTGGTTTTTCACCTTATGGAAATGGCAGAGTGATGCAGGAGATTGAAGTTACACCATACAGATGTTATAAAGTTACTATATGGGTGAGAACAGAAAATTTAAAACCTGCTGGAAATTTCAGAATCATGGTTCTTGCCGGGAATCGTGATATTGCACCGCGTTCATTCAATATTCCTCAAACAACTGATTGGAAGAAACTCACGATGTTATTCAACAGTATGGAATTCTCGCGGGTGAGTCTTTATGCAGGCATCTGGGCAGGAAAAGAAGGAAAATTCTGGATTGATGACTGGAAAATTGAGGAGGTTGGTCTCTATAATGTGCTTGGTCGACCTGGAACGCCTGTAGTGGTGAAAAGCAAAGATGGTTCAATCATTTATCAGGAAGGTAAAGATTACGAGAAAATTATTGACCCATATTTCAATCCATACAGAAGAGAATTTGACTACCAGCAACCACTTATAAGGATAACTCCCGAAAGCAGGATAAAAGACGGTGAATATTTACGGGTTAGCTGGTATCATCCAATGTTAATTTATGACAGTCAGATAACTGTTTGTATGGCAGAGCCCGCGCTCTATGAAATTTTTGATCATGAGGCGAAATTATTATGGGAAAAATTAAAGTACAGAAGGGTGCTTCTGAACATGGATGAAATCAGAATGGGTGGTACCTGTAAAGCGTGCGAGGGGAAAAATATGGCTGAATTATTGGGCTATTGCGTCAAAAAACAGGTTGAGATATTAAAAAAATATAATCCGGATGCTCAAATCTATATATGGTCTGATATGTTTGATCCTAATCACAATGCAAGGTCTGATTATTATCTTGTAAAAGGCGATTTTACAGGTTCATGGAATTATCTGCCGTCAGATATTATCATAGGTGTCTGGGGAGGAAAGCCGAGAGAAAAAAGTTTGAGATTTTTTTCAGAAAAAGGATTTAGAATTTTGATAGCAAATTATTATGATGCTGATAATCTTGGTGATGTAAAAGAATGGGTTGAACTTGCCAGGAGCATTCAGGGTGTACAGGGATTTATGTACACAACCTGGAAACAAAAATACCAGTTTCTCAACGAATATGGCAAGATAGTTTTTCCGGAAAATTGAATCACAAAACCGTTCATTTGAGTCCTTTATGTTCAACAGGTATAATATTTTGATAGTGCATCACTCAACAAGGAGAAGAAATGCCGCGTGATTCAATGAATCCAAGAGAACGTTGGACCGCTGTATTGAAAAGACAAAAACCTGACAGGGTACCACTGTTCTGGTCCTCCACTCAGGAGACACTGGAGAAAATGAAAAAGTTTCTCAGAGTTAGCGAAAATTCTGAACTTTTCCAGCGTCTTCATGTTGATGAGATTGCAGGTGTTTTTCCTGAATACATAGGACCTAAAGTTCCTGAGAGCTATGATTTTTTCGGCTGCGGCTATAAGAAAGTTTCCTATGGGGCAGGTGTTTATTCTGAATGCGTGTATCATCCTTTATCTGAGTTTGAAACCCTTGGTGAAATCAAAAATCATTACAAGTTTCCTTCCATTGATTGGTTTGATTTTTCAGTCATTAAAAAACAAATTCAGGAAAAAGAACATCTGCCAATTTATGGCGGTGGAATGGAACCTTTTTTGAGATATACACAACTGCGTGGTCTTGAAAGAGCGATGATGGACCTTGTTGAGAAACCTGATATTGTTGACTACTGCCTTGAAAATATTTTTCAATTGTATTACAGGATTACAATAGGTATATATGAAGAAATACCGGGCAAGGTACTTCTGACAATGGTTGCAGAGGACCTTGGCTCGCAGGAGACGCTATTGTTTTCACCAGAAACTATAAGAAAATTTTTTCTTCCCAGAATGAAAAAGATGATGTCGCTTGCACATGAGAATGGTACATGGGTGATTACCCACAGCGATGGCGCAATCAGAGATATTATACCGGATTTAATTGAATGCGGGATGGATGTTCTTAATCCTGTTCAATGGAGATGTAAGGGAATGGACAGGAAGGAATTGAAAAAAGAATTTGGCGACAAAATCAGTTTTCATGGCGCAATGGACAATCAACATACCATGCCTTTTGGAACTGTTGAGGATGTGAAGCAGGAGGTTATGGATAATATCAGGATTCTCGGTGAAAATGGTGGATATTTTTTAGGGCCATGTCATAATCTGCAAGCCATTACCCCACCTGAAAATATTGTGGCGATGTACGATACCGCATATGAGATTGGTTGGTATTAACGATGCTTGAAATCTGTGAAATTTTCAGTTCAATTCAAGGCGAAGGATGGAGGCAGGGAATTCCTGCTATTTTCATAAGATTTTCCAACTGTAATCTCAAATGTGAATTCTGCGATACACCACAGGCATTCACAAAAAAATTGGTGATGACTGAAGAGAACATTGTTCAAACCGTAAAAAAGATGTCTCAAAAATATCCAGGTATTGTTAATGTGGTTATTACTGGCGGAGAACCATATCTTCAGGACTTTTCAAAACTTGCCGTGATGCTAAAAAGAGAAAGGTTTTTTGTTTCTGTGGAAACCAATGGCACCATCTGGAGGAAAATACCTGTTGACTGGATTTGTGTCAGTCCCAAATTGCAGGCAGAAAAATTCATAAAAAAGGGCTATGATGCGAGATTCAGCCGCATTGCGAGCGAATTTAAATATGTGATTACACGCAAATCTGATATTGCATTTGTAGATAAGAATATTTCTCAAGTTGTGATTTTACAACCAGTAAACAATAATCTGAAAATTGGCAGGATGATATACAATGAGATGAAAAAAATCGGAATGCCAAACTGGTTTTTGAGATTTCAACAACATAAACTATTAAAGATAAAATGAAGTCAGTGACTCTGATATCAGGTGGAATTGATAGTTTTGTTGCTGCTGCTGTTGAAAAGGCGCAGGGCAGTGATATTTATGGATTGAGCGTAAATTATGGCCAGGTACACGGGAAAGAACTTGTTTGCGCAAAAAAGATTGGTCAGTTTCTCGGTATGAAAGAACATAGATTTATTGATATTGACCTTTCCTGGCTTCCTTCGTCATTGATAGATGAAAACTACAGGGCAAAGAAGATTTCAAAAATTCCGGCAACATATGTTCCTGCCAGGAATATCATTTTACTCTCTCTTGCCCTTGCCTATGCCGAATCAATTGATGCAGATGCAATAGTTATTGGAGTTCACTCTATTGATTATTCAGGTTATCCTGATTGCAGACCTGAATTTATCGCAGCATTTCAAAATGTTGCTGATACTGGAGTGAAAAAATCCGTTGAAGGTGGTAAGATTACAATAAAAACCCCACTGATTTTGATGAAAAAATCAGAAATTGTCAAACTTGGCAATAAACTCGGACTTGATTTTTCTATTACATGGTCATGTTACAGGGGTGCTGAAAAAGCATGCGGTATATGTGATTCATGTAAGATAAGACGTGCAGCGTTTACTGATGCGGGTTTGAAAGATCCCATCCAGTACGAAAGGTAAAAATTAACAGGGATACGATTGTGGGCGAGAGAATAGGTCTTTTTGCTTCAAAAAAGGATTTTTCTTTCATTGCTTTTGAGCAGCTTCAGGCAATGGGCTACAGACCACTTGTATTTAGCTTTATTGAAAAAAGTTTCCCTGAATATCCTGACGAAATTGTTCTTGAATTTGGAGATATAGAAACTTTTGTGAGTGTACTGAGGGAAAATGGTATTAAGAAGATGGTTTTTGCAGGAAAAATAGAAGCATCAGATCTTTTCACAAAAAAAATCTCAATATCAGGTGCAAAACTTTTAAGCGCAACAGACAGCTTAAGTCCTGAAAATATCCTGAAAAAACTTTGTGAGTTTCTTACCAGTCAGGATATAGAAGTTTTGCCATTGACAGAAGTATTCAAAAATTATCTTGTGGAAGAAAAAATTTATACGAATGTCAAACCTGATTGTGTTCAATGGAAGGACATACTAAAGGGCTGGGACACTGCAAAGTCCATTGCTGAAATGGGTATCGGCCAGGCACTTGCAATAAAAAATGGAATGATTATCGCAGTAGAAGGAATTGAGGGAACAGATAGGATGATCGCAAGGGCAGGCCAGTTCTGTAAGGATTTTGTGGTTGTGAAAGTGATAAAAAGCGACCAGGACAATAGATTTGACCTACCAACAATAGGACCTGAAACAATGAGAATACTGGTAAATTCTGGTGGAAAAGTGATTGCACTTGAAGCAGCCAAGACAATTATGATTAAACAGGACCAGGTAGTTCAAATTGCTAACCAACACGATCTTGTTATTGTGGGATTCAGTGGAAAGGAGGCCGATGATTGTTAAGGAAAATCGAGATGAAATTTTGAGTTATCTCGAGGACTCTTCAAATTTTTCAGGAGGCAATTGTGACAGGGTTTATATTCCTGAAAATGAGCAGGAAGTAATTGAAATTGTGCAACTGGCAAATGCAAAAAAAATACCTCTGACGGTTTCTGGTGGTGGCACCGGTACTGTTGGCGGAAGAATTCCTGTAGAGGGATCAGTAATTTCTGTTGAAAAACTTAACAGAATTATTGATATTAATAAAAACAGGGCAATACTTGAAGCAGGGGTTATTATCAATAACTTTCTTATTGAAGCCAATAGCATGGGCAGATTCTATCCTCCTTTTCCTACTGAAAGGAGCGCATTTATTGGGGGAAATGTATCCACAAATGCCTCTGGTGAATATAGTTTCAGATTTGGTCCAACACGAAAATATGTGTTGAAAATTAAAATGGTAACAGGAGGTGGAAAGGTTATTGAAGTGCCCAGAGGAAAATTTTTCGCCAACGAAAAAGGAGAAATAAGAACAGATTTTTTGAGTGTGCAGATTCCTTCTTATGTGACACCACCCATTAAATGTTCTGCTGGCTATTATTCTGCGCCAAAAATGGACCTTATTGACTTGATTATTGGGTCAGAGGGTACTCTTGGAGTTATCACACGTGTTGAGGTGATGCTCATTGAGAAGTTACCAGACAGATTCATTATGATTTTTTTTCTGCCAGATGAAAGCAGGATGTTTGAGTTTCTTTCGGAAGTGAAAACCAATTTTATCAAAGATATGTATAATCTGGAGTTTTTTGACCAGGCAAGTCTCTTTTTTCTGAAGCAGGATTTTCCAGAAATACCGCCAAACACGTGTGCTTTTTATGTTGAAAGCACTGAAAATATTGAATTGATGGAACAATGGTTGCAACTTTCTGAAAAATACCAGGCAAAGGATGTGTGGGTGGGAAGTGACCCGAAAAGTTATCAGAGAATGATAGATTTCAGACATAGATTACCTGAAAATATCAATGCTTATTTCAAAAAACTGGGGATTACAAAAATTTCTCTTGACATTGCGGTTCCTGAAAAGAACTTTAGAGAACTTGTTGCGTTTTATAGAAAGTTTTCAGAACAGTCCGGTATAAGAACAGTGCTGTTTGGACATATTGGAGAAAACCATCTTCATTTTAACCTTTTTCCTGTTGACGATAGAGAAAAAGCCCTAGCAAAACAGATTTATTTAAGTTGCGTTGAAAAAGCTTTGTCTCTGGGCGGCACCATTGCTGCTGAACATGGCATCGGCAAGATCAAGTATCCATATCTCAGGATGATGTATACGGACAATGGAATCAAAGAAATGGTCAGGGTTAAAAAAGCATTTGACCCGGTTGGCTTGATGGGAAGGAATAATCTATTTCCTTCCAGTTTGCTTTTTACTGAATAATATGCGATTTATGGCTTGTATTTTTTATGATGTGATTTATGGTCTGGGTTTGTTGCTTTCACTTCCTGTATTTGGAAAACGGCTTTTTGGAGGGGACGGGAGGTTTCACGATTTTTTTGAAAGGTTTGCTGTTTATGAACCTGTGGTTGTTTCAAAATTAAAAGAAAAAAGAAATATCTGGATACACACAGTTTCAATTGGAGAACTACTTGCAAGTGTGCCCCTGATTTATGAAATATTAAACAGGTTCAAGAATGAACAACTGGTAATTTCGTGTGTAAGCAGAACAGGCAGAATGATTGCAGCGGAAAAATTACCTGATGATGTGGTAAAAATTTTTCTTCCATTTGACTTTTCGTTTGTTACCCAACAAGCAGTGAAAAAAGTAAATCCGATTCTTTTCGTATCAATGGAAACAGAAATCTGGTGTAACCTATTTCACAAATTAAAACAACGAAATGTTCCGATTATGATTATCAATGGCAGGATTTCTGAAAAATCTTTTCAGGGATATGCCAGATTTAAATTTTTTACAAAAACGATTCTTGGAATGGTTGATTGTTTTATTATGAGAAGTCCAGCAGATGCCGAACGCGTTATTCGTCTTGGTACAGACAAGAAAAAGGTTTCAATTTCAAAAAGCATGAAATTTGATCAGGCGTATAACTTAAGCAGGATTGCTCAACAGTGTCCTGTATATGAAACGAGTGGAAAGACAATTGTATTTGGTTCCATTCATAAAGGTGAAGAAAAACAAGTTGTTGAAATATGTAAAAAACTTTTGAACAAATATCAGAATCTCACTCTGGTTATTGCTCCCAGAGCTCTTGATAGAACGAATATTTACCAGTTATTAAATCAATCCAGTATTCAATATCATCGTTTTAGCACTCCTCAGGGTAAGAAAACCAGGGTGTGTATTGTTGATAGATACGGCGTATTGACAGAGTTTTACAGAATTGCAGATATTGTGTTTGTTGGGGGGTCACTGGTTCCTGCAGGCGGGCAAAATCCAATAGAACCTCTGGCATTTAAGAAACCTGTGATTTATGGAAAATTTCACTGGGATTTTGATGAAGAGTGGGGAAAAATTCAAAAGGCGAAGGCAGGGATCGAGGTAAATTCTTTTGCTGAATTGTTTGAAAAAATTGAATTTTTGCTCAATAGTCCTGAATTATGCAAACACATGGGAGAATCTGGTTATCAGGTAATTCTGGAAAATAAAGGAGCCACTGAAGAAATGATGAAAATACTTGAAAAATATGTGACTTGTTAATTGACCACAATTTATGTTTCGGGTAATATATTTTTATGGAAAAAGAGAAAAAATTACTTGTTGCGTGTAAGTATTCCTCAATTATTTTGATTGTTGTATTGATTCTGTTTTACACTTCATATCTTTTACCTCTCACATCGTTAAGGGTATTGTTTCGTTCTGCCTGGTTATTGATACTGGTTTGTGCTGGTTTGCTTTTTCTGGTCTTTACTCTTGTAGAATACTACTACAAGAGAATTCTTGATTACAATCTGTATCTGAAAAGTTTTCACGATTTTCAAATACAGACCCTGCCGACCATGAAGGTTGAAGAAATTTCTATGAAAGTGTTGAACATGCTTGTTGAAATTTTCAAAGGGAAACGGGCGATTTTTGTTATCAATGACCCTGAGTTGAAGAAGTTTGCGAGCAATCATGAATTTGTGCTTGATCATGGCGAAAAAATAAGGGTTCTGAAAAGTTCTGAAAAGGTTTATCATGTTAGAACTTTTTATCCTGGAGTGATTGATTCTCAAACAAAGACCTCTGTTGAGGATATCATTGAGAAATATTCTTTAAAAGATTTTTCAACGGTTGCAATTATTCCTTTTGCAGATGAAAACCGCGTAATGGCGACAGGCGTTGTGGCTTTTGATGCACCGGGAAGAGATTTTTTTGAATATGTCAAAGGTCCTGTTGAAATTTTTTCAAAACAGGTTTCTTCAATTTTTGAAAGTGCGATGCTTCATCAAAAAATTGCTCTGGCTTCGATCACAGATTCTCTGACAGGTCTTTATAACAAGCGATATTTTCAGCAGAGGATAAAAGAGGAATTTGCCAAGGCAAAGAGAAATCATTTCCCTATTTCTATACTGATTTCTGACCTTGACAATTTTAAAAACTATGTTGACAAATTCGGTCATCCACTTACAGATACTTTACTTGCTCAATTTGGTGCTTTTGTTCGTGGATTGTTGAGGGAATCAGATATTATCTGCAGATTTGGCGGGGATGAATTTATATACCTTCTTCCTTTTTCTGACAGCCTTGAAGCATATAGGGTGGCAGAAAGAATAAAAACTGAAATTGTTGCTCACCAGTTTCATCTTGATGAAGAAAATAATGTATTTATCACAATGAGTTTTGGAATCGCATCCTATCCAGAACACGGAGATACATGGGAGGAAGTTGTGAAAAACGCTGATAGGGCTCTTTTTGTTTCAAAAGAAAACGGGAAAAACAGGATATCGGTTTACAGGGGGATTAATGAGTGAAAAAAACAAAATGCGCAAGGCACACATATTGCGTAAAACGAAGGAAACATCAGTTGAGTTAACACTTGTCATTGATGGAAAAGGAAGGGCAAACATTCATTGTCCTGTTGGTTTCTGGGCTCATATGCTGACCTTACTTTCGTTTTTCAGTGGTTTTGATATCAACCTTGAAGCACAGGGAGATATTCATGTTGATGACCATCATCTTGTTGAAGACATTGGAATATGCCTTGGCGAAGCATTCAAACAAGCGCTTGGAGACCATAAAGGAATTAATAGATTTGGGTTTGCCATCGTTCCAATGGACGAAAGTTTAGTTCAGGTGGCAGTTGACATTTCTGGAAGGCCATTTCTGGGTTTTGCTATTCCAGTGATAAAAAATAGGAATAGTTTTTCAGAAATTGAAAATCTGCAGGAATTTATGAGGGCATTTTCAAATCATGCCTGCATCAATCTTCATCTACGGCTTTTTTCGGGTGAAAATACCCATCACATATGCGAAGCTGCTTTTAAGGGTTTGGCCATTGCTTTGAAAGATGCTGTGAGAATTGAGGGCAGGCAAATTTCATCCACAAAAGGTAAAATTGATTAAAATGCCTGCAATTAAGAAAAATGCCTCAACACTGCTAAATGAGTTTATCTGTTATATATCATATCAAAAGAATTATTCACAGCATACTGTTTCAGCGTATCGAGCAGACCTTCAGCAGTTCATTTCTTTTACAGGACAGAATCTCGATGCTATTGACCTTGAAACATTGAGAAAATTTCTTTTTTTCCTGAAGAATAAACAGTATAACCCAAGAAGCACTGGAAGAAAAATCGCTGCCATCAAATCCTTTTTCAATTTTCTGGTCAGGCGCGGATATTTGAAAAAAAATCCTGCTTTACTCATTTCATCGCCAAAATTGCCTGAAAGATTGCCTTCATTTTTGACATATGAAGAGGTTGAAAAAATTCTCCAGGCAGCAAATGATACAGACCAGCAGGGTTTAAGAGACAGGGCAATGATGGAACTACTTTATTCATCAGGTCTTCGGGTCGGAGAACTTGTTTCTTTGAAAATTCGTGACATAAACATTCCAGATGGGACAGTGAAAGTAAAAGGAAAGGGAAGCAAGGAACGAATCGTTCCAGTTGGTTCCTATGCGCTGAATTATCTGATTGATTACCTTAATAGGCGTAGTGGGTTTCGTTCTGAATTTGTATTTCTTAATAAAAAAGGGAAATCTCTGACAACGAGATCTGTCGAAAGGATAGTAAAAAAATATGTAAAAAAGGCAGGCATAATAAAGAAGGTTACACCGCATACATTTAGGCATAGTTTTGCAACCCATCTGCTTGACAGAGGTGCAGACCTGAGGACTGTTCAGGAGATGCTTGGCCATAGTGACATTGTGACAACACAAATTTATACACATATCACCATTCAGAGATTGAAAGAATTATATGAGAAGCACCATCCAAGATATAAAATTGAAATCAGGGATACAGATAATCACCTGGAATTGAAGGAAGATATTTGATTTTTTTTGATATTGCAATACAATATTCAATAGTATAAGGAAAGTGAACTCCTAACACGGAGGAATTATGGGAGCAGAAGAAAGTGTATTCGGGCCATTGAAGCAAGTTTCTGTCAGTTTCTGGCTCGGATTAGCCAAATTACTTGCAGCGCTGCTGACATTCATTGTTGGATGGCTTGTGGCGAAATTGATATATGCTCTTGTTGTAAAAGGATTGCAGAAAATCAACCTTGATAAATTTGCTGAAGATTCTGGCTTAAAAACATTTCTTGACAAGGGTAAAATAGAAAAAACGGTTTCTGAATTGATAGGCATCGCAGTTTACTGGATTGTGATACTTACTGTGATTTTCCTTGCCGTAAATGTTGCGGGATTAAGTTTACCTCCTTCAGTGATTGATTCAATTATTGGTTTCATCCCACGATTTATCATCGGGCTTGTGATTTTGATAGTGAGTTTGTTTGCAGGGAAATTTTTCAGAGGCATTGTTTTTACTGCAGCCTCAAATGCAGGCATCAAGGAAGCAGAATTTCTCGCGAGAATTACCCAGATTGCGATTGTTGTATTTGGTGTTGTTATTGCAATTCAGGAATTCAATATTGCCGCTGAGTTCATTGCGAGTGTGTTTATCATTGTGCTGGCTTCAGTATGTTTTGGTCTTGCTCTCACTTTCGCCCTTGGCGCAAAAGACCTGGCGAAACAGTGGCTTGAAGGAATATTTCAGAAGAAATCTGATTAAGAAGATAGGACTCCTGGCAGGGAGGCGCATGTTTCAGCTGGTGGCAGCAATGGTTCTACTGGTTACCAGCGGATGTGCTATCATGCAAACTGAAATTCCACCGACTCATCCTGACTTTTTTGTCTGCAACTGGTATGTGGACAGAAATCAAAATGGGAAAATTGATGATGATGAGTGGGAAGGAATTAAGGATGATTTCAGAGAATTTGAGCATATATCTTTTGTTGGTTACTTTCGTCAAAAACCTGGCACTGAACTTTCATTCAAGTTGATCGGGCCTGATGGGTCAATTTACAAACAGAAATCACTCAAGCAAACAGCAAAAACCACTATCTGGTGCCAGGAATATAAGGCAAAGGACCTTGTGAATGCCTGTGGTGCAGGCGTCTGGAGCATAGAGTGGTATGCTGGTGGCAAACTTGTTAATATTACCACTATAAGAATTTTGAAAAATCCCGACTAATTTTCTTGGCGTAGGGTGATTTTTCCATTCGATGGATCATAAGAATAACTGTAGCCCTTTGGCGGAGCAGGGATTTCCTTTACATAGTTTTTCTCTACGAGTTCCTGAAGAGATGAAGGGTATCTTCCTTCCTGGACGTAAAATGAGTCAATCAATTGCTTCATCGGAACAACTGCATCCATGCCTTTCGCCCTTTGAATGGTTTTAGACATTACTCCACCATACTGGTCTATAGGATTTCCACTTGTTTCTGGTTGATTTTGTGGTTGTTGTTTTTTCCCGCATGAAAATGAAAAAATCAAACAGAAAAGACCGATGAAAAAGACGACATATTTCATTGCTTCCTCCTATTTGACTTGATGTGATATTTTGATACCATAATACAAAAACTCTGTCAACAGTTTTTTATTGCGGGAGGTATGTCGTGGAGACAATTTTTCAAAAGTATTTCAGGACAGGCATTGTCCATTTCATGGCATTTCCTGAGACAGTGGACGGAAAGACAAATATCGAGCAGACAATCAAGAAAATTGCCTGCGATGAGTACTTTGAAGTGATAGAAATTACCTGGATTGAAGACCCTGACACAAGAAAGAGAGTGAAAAATATTCTTGAGAGTGCAAAGATTGAACCTGTTTTTGGAGCACAACCGGTACTGCTAAAAAATCAGTTAAACCTTAATGACGAAAACACCAATAAACGAAAGAAATCTGTTGCGACAATAAAAGAGTGTATTGACCAGGCATACAGCATAGGTGCGAAAGGAATTTCCTTTTTAAGTGGAACCTATCAAGAGCAAAATAAACACCGCGCTTTTGACCATCTTGTTGAATCCACTGAGGAAATTTGCTATTACGCAAAAGAGAAAAATTCCATGATTGTAGAACTTGAAATTTTTGACTATGACATAGATAAAAAAAGTTTAATAGGTCCAGCAAAATTGGCAGGAAATTTTGCGAGAAAAATAAGAGAAAAATTTGATAACTTTGGTTTGATGATTGATCTCAGTCACCTTCCATTATTAAGGGAATCTCCTGCAGAAGCAATTGTACCAATTAAAGATTTCATTACTCACATTCATATTGGGAATTGTTTTATGTCTGACAAAAACTCCCCCCTTTACGGAGACCAGCATGTTCCATTTGGAACGCGTGGTAGTGAAAATGATGTTGAACAACTTGCTGAGTTCTTACAGGTACTTATGGACACAGGATTTTTTGATAAAAAACAAAGGCCAATAGTGAGTTTTGAAGTAAAACCCTTAAAGGGGCAGGACCCAGAGATTGTTATTGCAAATTCAAAGAGAACACTGAACCAGGCATGGTTACTTATTGAATAGGAGTGAACATGCAAGAAAGAAAACAGGTGTTTATCACAAGGATGATACCAGAGCCAGCGATTGAACTTCTCAAAAAAACGTGTAATGTTGAAGTAAATATGGAAGACAGAGTGCTTACGAAGCATGAACTTATAAGCAAAGTAAAAGGAAAAGATGCAGTACTCTGTCTTCTCACTGACACCATAGACGATGAGGTACTTCAAGCAGCAGATAGGTGTAAAATTTTTGCTAATTACGCTGTTGGGTACAACAACATTGATGTGGAATCTGCAACCCGTAGGAAAATTATCATTACCAATACGCCAGGGGTGCTCACTGATGCGACAAGTGATCTCGCATGGGCACTTTTGTTTGCTGTGGCAAGAAGAATTGTTGAAGCCGATGCATTTACAAGGCAGGGCAAATTTAAGGGCTGGGCACCTCAATTATTTCTTGGTCAGGACATTACAGGAAAAACACTGGGTATCATAGGTGCTGGCAGAATAGGAAATAACTTTGCGAGAAAGTCAAAGGGCTTTTCAATGAGAGTATTATATTACGATGTCAAAAGAAATTTTGAACTTGAAAAGGACATCGGTGCAACCTTTGTTGACCTTGATACACTGCTGAAGGAATCTGATTTTGTTTCAATTCATGTGCCGCTTGTCCCAGATACACGACATCTGATTGGGGCAAGAGAACTATCCTTGATGAAAAAAACTGCCATACTCATCAATACCTCCCGGGGACCTGTGGTTGATGAAAAGGCACTTGTGGATGCTCTGAAGAATAGAAAAATCTGGGGCGCAGGACTTGATGTATACGAAAATGAACCTGATATAGAACCTGAACTATTAAATCTTTCAAATGTGGTACTACTGCCTCACATAGCAAGCGCGACATTTGAAACAAGGACAAAGATGGCGATAATGGCTGCTGAAAATATTCTTGCTGTATTAAGAGGAGAAATACCACCAAATATTGTGAATCCTGAGGTTATAAGAAAATAGGAGCGCTATGCGTATAGAAAAGCAGGGTTTTATTTTTGAGGCAGAAAAGCGGTCAAGTACAAAAAAGGTCTGTACTTTTACCAGCTTATTCAGACATTCAAGCGGAAAAATCTTTTCAAGTTTTCGACTTGGTACGAGGAAGGATTCGACTGACGGAAATGGAGTGATTCTTGCATCTTCACTAAGTACTGACTGGACTATGGTTTTTTCGAATTTCAAAAACGAATTTAACGGTCACAGGGGAGATATTAAGGTTGTTGAACTTTTTGAAAGGCCTGATGGAAATATATCCGCTTTTCTTTCCTGGTTTGACTGTTCAAAGAGTAAAAAATTGTATGATGCTTCGAGTGACACAATACAGGACTCAAAATTGATTCTGGTTGATTCATTTGATATGGGAAAGACCTGGGAAAATTATAAAATCGTCGATACACAGAATTTGCCAGGTCCTGCTCTAACCGGGCGAGTGCTGAGAACCTACAACGGATACTTTGCCTTTTTTGAAAGTTATGGCCCAGAAAAACCGGGTTTACCGTCATCCCATGCTGCACATGCCATTTTTAGCTCGGATGGCATAAATTTTACAAAGATTGTTACAGTGGCAAGGCATCCTGAAAATGAGTTGTATTACTGGGACCAGAGGAATGCATATGATACAGCAACAGGAAACATTATTACGATGTTCTGGACTTATAACAGAATGCAGGAAAAGGATATAGATATTCATATTTCATTCGGCAATCCTGAAACATTTACCTGGTCAGTTCCAGCACCCACAGGAATTAAAGGACAGATCGCTGCACCAATCCCACTACCGGACGGAAGATTGTTATGCTTTTATGTGCACAGGCATTATCCTGGTTCAATGCGGCTTGTGATGTCCCCGGATAGTGGAAAAACATGGAAACTGGACGAAGAATTGATTATTTATCAAAATCCCGAAAGAAGAGAAAAAATTTCAGAAGGCAAAAGTTCCTACGCTGAGTACTGGGAAGATATGAATACCTGGAGTTTTGGTCATCCATGTGGTATTCTGCTTGATAAAAATCTTGTGCTTGTTGCTTACTACGCAGGGAAAGATGTTTCGTGTTTAAGTGCAAGATACGCAATTATTTCGGTTTGAACATTTATTCAGGGTCAAAGATTTTCCCTGGATTGAGAATAAAGAAGGGGTCAAAAACCTTCTTAATTTTTCTTAAAATTTCAATGTAATCAGCATTGAAACACATATCAAGATACTGCTTTTTTACCAGTCCGATACCATGTTCTCCTGATATTCTTCCTCCTCGTTTTATCCCATCAACAATAATAAATTGTCTGATTTTTGTGTACATTTCCTTCCAGTTTTCTATGTCACATCCATCTAGTGTTTTTTTCGTAATATGTGTATGAAGATTACCGTCTCCCGCATGCCCATAAGTTGGAAGCCAGATATTATGAGTGTTTGAAAGTTGTTCCACAAAATCTATGTGACAAGCCATTTCAGCAGGTGGCACCGTGATATCCAGGATTTCAATAGTATTGGATTTTAACGCCTGATATACAATGCTTCTTACATGAAGGATCTCTTGCTGTTTTTCTTCTGCCTGAGCAACAAATATATCAACCGCTTTATTTTCCATACAGATACTGGCAATTGTTTCACAGTCGTGTTCAATCTGATTGTTGGTCCCTTCCAGAATAATCATCAGAAAAATTTCACCAGGTATTGATGGCCAGTGCTTACCACAGTAATCCCCGGCGATGGAAATGACTTGTTTACTAATAAATTCAATGGCAAGTGGTCTTGCAGAAGATTTCAGAATAAAAGGCACACACTTAAGAGCATCTTTTGTACTGTGAAATGGAGCAATAACTGTCAGGTATGCGTCTGGTTCTGGCATGACACTGAGAATTGCTTCAGTAATAATACCCAGTGTTCCCTCAGAGCCAGTAAAAAGTTGAATAAGGTTGTAACCAGTGCTGTCTTTAATAATTTTACCGCCTGCCTGAATGATTTTTCCGTCAGAACAAACCACTGTCAAGCCCCTGATGAAATTTCTGACTGTACCATATTTTACTGCCCTTGCGCCACCAGCATTTGTACTAACCAGTCCTCCAATGGTTGCACTTTCTTCACCAGGATGTGGCGGGAAAAACAATTTCCTTATTTTCAGCGCCTGGTAAAATTCTTTCAATGTTACACCTGATTCAAGATGAGCCATGAGATTATTCTGATCAATCTCAAGGATTTTATTTATTTTTTCTGTACTTACCACAATGCCACCATAAGAAGGAATACACCCACCGCAAAGTCCTGTTCCTCCGCCTCTTGCAACAACAGGGATTTTTTCACGCGTCGCAATCTTTACAATTTCTGCGACCTGTTGTGTATTTGCAACTTTTACCACAATTTCTGGAAAGCTGAATGCTTCTGAGAGAGCAAATTCATCATGACTATAATCAATAAGTTTTTCTTTATCTCTTAAAACGTTTTCTTTACCCACGATTCCTTCGATTTCTGAAACTATGGGTTCAGTTAATTTTTTGTACATGTTTCTCCCTCTTTGGATCGATGAACAGACAGAGATTTTGCCTCTTCCATTGTTCTGCTTGTTCAAGGTATGGATATTTTTTCTCCATATTTTTGAATGTTTTTGTATGGCAAGTGGTTTTGAAATCTGAAAGATACAGGTACGCGTGCAGCATTTCATGAAAAACTATGTATTCAACAAAAAATTCTGGTACAGAGTCACTGTCAAGAACTCTGTTGATTCTGATGAGATTTATTTCAGGACAGTAATTTCCGAAGACAATTGAACGATGTCTTTTGCCGTTATAACGTTTTCCAAAGGTAATGTTCACGGATGATAACCTACGGTCAAAAAATTGTGCATTAATTTTATCAAATATCTGTTTCAGGTTATAAAATTTTCCAGTATAATTGATTCTTGTTTTGTATTGTTTTAAGAAAAGGTGCTGGTTTTTTTTTACATACTCTATAATCAACCTCCTGTTTTTCTTTTTTTCTTTTCCTGCGATGAAATCCGCAATTGCAATAAGGATTTCAGGAGGTCCTTTAACAAGATGGTGGTGAATTTTTACTGTTTTTTCACCACCAGGTCCTGTAATTACTTGAACGAGTGTTTTTCTGTGAGATGTGGTTTCAATATGAATTTTTGTTCCTGTTTTTTCTTTAAGAAATTTTTCAAAATCAATCATAAATTCCTACTTGACAGAAAAGACATTTCCAAGCGTTGCATAAATGGGTTTGGGATAACCAATATTGAAAATTGCCTG
>JAKPDB010000046.1 GCA_029552985.1 bacterium | reverse complement strand
TCGTTTAGATATGCCTGAGGGCTATAAGCATTTTTCCAAAACAAAGCCTATGAAGTTAGAGCATTTTGCCCCTGTTATTGAATGGTGGAATAATAGACAGGAAATCAATATTGATGGCTTTGACAAGGCGAAAAAATATACAGTAAAGCAGCTTTCAGATGATTTTGGCTATAATCTTGATCTTTGTGGGTATCCACACGAAGAAGAAGTTATTCTTGAGCCTTTAGACTTAATTCGTCAGTATGAAGAAAAGCGGGCGTCATTAAATGCTGAGATTGACCGTGTACTTGCTGAAATTACGGCACTTTTGGGAGGTGCCAAAGAATGACACCTCAAGAACTGAAATATAGCATAATTTGCCTTGCCCTTCAAGGAAAGCTTGCTGAACAATATGTTGATGATAAACCAGTTGATATTTCAAATATTAAGCAAAAGCAAACTGAAGAGTATGAATTTGATTTACCTGAAAAGTGGATGATTGGTCACATTGAAACCGTTACAAAAATCATTCCATCAAGGCAATACCAGATACTTGAGTCGGAGGTTCTTAAAGAAGGTAAATATGCTGTCATCAGCCAGTCAAAAGAGTACTCCATTGGGTTCTCTAATGATGAATCAAAAGTCTTTCATCACAATGAACCTGTAATTGTATTTGGAGATCATACGACCGAAATAAAGTATGTTAATTTTGATTTTGTTGTTGGAGCAGATGGTGTGAAAATTTTTTTACCCGATTCACGTATCATTTTCGCAAAGTTCTTTTATTATGTTATGCTCTTCAATAGCAATGGATTGAACAAAGTTGGTGGATATAGCAGGCACTATAAATATATAAAAGATAAAGCGATACCTCTTCCACCCCTTGCCGAGCAAAAGCGCATCGTTGCAAAAATTGAAGAACTGTTACCATACATTGAGCGCTATGAAAAAGCATGGAACAAGCTGGAGGAGCTTAATAAGCGTTTCCCGACCGACCTGCAGAAATCCATCCTCCAGTTGGCAATTCAGGGCAAACTGGTTGAACAGCGCCCGGAGGAAGGCACAGCCGAGGAGCTTTATCAACAGATTCAGGCCGAAAAGCAGCGACTCATCAAGGAAGGCAAAATCAAAAAAGAAAAGCCCCTGCCGGAAATCACAGAGGATGAGATACCGTTTGATATTCCGGAGAGTTGGTTTTGGACAAAAATTGAGAGTGTTACTTATACAGTCGGTAACAGAGAAAATCAGATTCAAACCAAGGAAATATTGCCGGAAGGCGATTTTC
>JAKPDB010000044.1 GCA_029552985.1 bacterium | reverse complement strand
GTCTATATTGACGCCTTTGCGGGTACGGGTTATCGAACACGAACTGCAGATCCTACGCAATTCAATGATCTCTTTCCAGAATTTTCCATGGCAGATGTTCAAGGATTTTTAAAAGGTTCTGCAAGTATTGCCTTAGAAATAGAACCTAAATTTGATCTTTATTATTTCATTGAAAAAGATCCAAATAGATTTGCGGAATTAGAAGAATTGCGTGAAAAATATTCTCATTTAAAAAATGTAATTTACCTGATTAATTCGGAGGCAAACCAATTCTTACAGGAGTTTTGTAAAGGCTGGGTATGGAATAGACGTGCAGTATTATTTCTAGATCCCTATGGGATGGAGGTCTTCTGGGATACGGTTGAAATTATTGCAAAAACCGAAAAAATCGATATGTGGTATCTTTTCCCATTGGGTGTAGCAGTGAATCGGTTGTTAAAGAAAGATGCACAAATAAGCGATAAATGCGAATATAAGTTGAATAAGATTTTCGGCACAAAAAGATGGAAGCAATCTTTTTATAACATCATTCAAGAAGAGACATTGTGGGGTCTAGATACAAGATCAATAAAGACTGCAGATTTTAATGATATCATAGAATTTTTTTTGGAAAGACTCCGAGAAATTTTCCCTGGTGTCGCTGATAATCCATTAATCCTCTATAATACAAAAAATAATCCTATATACTTGTTTTGCTTCGCGGCAAGCAATAAAGATGGATCAAAAACAGCAATTAAAATTGCTCAAGACATCTTAAAAGGTATGGCTAAATAATGGCCATCCACTCCAAAATCGAATGGACCGAATCCACCTGGAACCCGGTGACCGGGTGTTCCAAGATCAGCCCGGGGTGCAAGAATTGCTACGCGGAGCGTCTGGCCCTGCGCCTCCAGGCCATGGGGCAACCCAACTACGCGAACGGATTCGACGTCACCCTGCATGATTATGCCGTCCCTCTTCCCTTGCAATGGAAAAAACCGAAAATCATCTTCGTGAACTCCATGAGCGATCTCTTTCATGAAGCGGTCCCCTTCGAATTCATCGAGAAGGTGTTTCAAACCATGGCCCGGGCGCGTTGGCATTGCTTCCAGGTATTGACCAAGCGCTCCGAGCGTTTGGTGGATTTGAGCCCCCGCCTGCCTTGGAAAACAAACATCTGGATGGGTGTTAGTGTTGAAAACCAAGGCCAGGTCAATCGGATCGATCATCTCCGGAAAATTCCCGCCGCGGTGAAATTCCTTTCCTTGGAACCGTTATTAGGCCCACTACCCAACCTGGACTTGAGAGAAATTGATTGGGTGATCGTAGGTGGCGAGTCCGGGCCGGGCGCGCGGCCCATGAAAGCGGAGTGGGTGAAGGAAATCCGAAATCGATGCCTCGCCGCCCGCATTCCTTTTTTCTTTAAACAATGGGGTGGCGTCCGGAAAAAGAAAAACGGAAGGGAACTGGAAGGCCGGACCTGGGATGAAATGCCTCCTTTACCGCATTCATTCCAGGCTTCCATGACGGCCATGAATTTTTCGTACACGCGGTAAAAA
>JAKPDB010000043.1 GCA_029552985.1 bacterium | reverse complement strand
TCTTGAAGACGCATACAAAATCATTTTTCGCAGTAATCTTACTATTCAACAGGTTATAGAAAAATTAAAGTCAGAATTTGCATCTGTGCCAGAGATTGAAGAAATTATAAGGTTTCTTATTTCTTCAGAAAGAGGCATTGCCAGAGAGAGAGAATAATAGCATTGTTTCTTGTATGAAAGTTATTCTTGCAATATACACTTGAAGCAATGGATGCAATAGAAGGTCTCATAAAAGGTATGGAATCTGATGCATTAGTCAAAAATGACAAAATATTCAATGCTATTATAAAAATATCCTTTCATCATAGCAGTCGTAGAGAAAGAATTCTGTCTATTCTGAAATTTCTCAACTCGTTTTTTTTATAACAGAATGCCCGCACACCCATAAATTTTATTCCCATATACTCCATTTCTCCTGCATATTCCGGTAATATTGTTCTTATAGATTTTTCATCATTGTTTTTAAGATACACAATCTCTAATTCTCTACCTTTAGCAATTGCTTCTGTTATCAGTCTCATCTTTTCTTTCAGAGGCATTGCAGATTCAGAAAGTGCGTATCTATAGGAAGTCATAAAATCCACTACATTCCAGTCAATAAAAATATCCTTTTTTTTGATCTTCCTTTTCAGCACAAGCCCATCAAGCGACGCGCATCTACTTATTCCTACATATACCTGCCCAGGGGAGAATGCCCCTGGTCCAATGTCAAGAATGACTTTATCAAATGTCTTGCCCTGAGCTTTGTGTATTGTTACTGCCCAGGATAGCCGCAGAGGAAATTGAATAAAGACACCTATCTTTTCGGTTTCTATCTGGTCTATGTTTTCGTTGTAGATATAACGAAAGATATCCCACTCATATGGAGTTACTTCCACGTCTTCGCCGTTGGATAATTTAACAACAATCACATCAGATTCAGGCAAGACGTGGATAATTCTACCTATGCTTCCATTTACCCACCTTCCATTTGAATCATTATTAAGCAGCATTACCTGGGCATCTTTTTTTACCCGAAGCATTTCGTCTGTTGGATATGAGGAATGCTCAAAATCACCTTTCACTGTTGCCTTGAAAACATATTCTTTCCCTGGCAATTTCTTTAATCGATGCTCATTAATCTTCAGCGCATGGTCGTTTCTTGTGGTAAGAAAGATAAAAAAACTGTTATCATCAGGTTCAAAATCAGGAAAATATCTACTATTGAGGACATCTAACATTTCTTCTGTGATTGTGTTATTTCGTATATGGTTAAGTATTTCAATAAAATTACTGTCATGCTGTCTGAATATTCTGTCAAGTTCTATAATGTCAAACCGCATCTGTTTCATTACGTCTGAAGAAAAAAAGTAACCTGTGGAATATCTTTCTGTAAACAGTTTCTTTTCACCGGAAGTGATCACAGGAGGCAACTGATAAAGATCGCCAAATAAAACAATCTGTTTACCAGCGAATGGAAGTTTATTGTTACAGTTAATCCTCATAAACCTATCCATGCAATCCATAATATCTGCCCGAACCATTGATACTTCATCTATGATAATAGTATCCAGTTTCTGGTAGATATTGTTGCTTGCTTTTTTGACTATCTTTTTTATTTTACTGATAGTGATATCCGGCTTGAAGCGAAAAAAAGAGTGGATTGTCTGACCCTGCACATTCAGTGCAGAGACACCTGTTGGAGAAAGGACAACGACCTTTTTTGATGTAATTGTTCGCAGGTACCTCAAAAGCGTAGATTTCCCAGTTCCTGCTCTACCAGTAACAAAGACATTTCTGTTTCTGAATTCTATCAGGTCTATTGCTTGATTGAACTGTTGGGTAACTTCTATTCCTTTTTCAACCATTTTTCTCTTCACTTCATCTTTGTTTGTCATAATTCAAATTATACAACCTTTCTGTTTTTTTTGGCCAAAAAACTTATTATGGACTTGTAAAATCGGCAACTGTTCTATATAATAACTTAAAATTATCCCGGGAGAATTGCAGGTTTGCCTTTTTCCATTTATAGATTTTCATGATATTATGAAAGGGATACCTTAATTCTAATGATTAAAAAGGACACACTATGGATTTTGAAAGATTGATTTCAGAAAGATACAGTGTCAGGGCATATAAAAATACTTCTGTAGAAGAGTGGAAAATTGAGAAAATTCTTCAGGCCGCAAGACTTGCACCTTCTGCTGCCAACAGGCAACCTTACAAAATTATTGTAATTGATACAAAGGGCAAAGAAAGTGAACTAAGAAAGGTTTATGATGCTGACTGGTTTGTTCAGGCGCCAGTGGTGATTGCCATATGCGGGATTAAAAAGGAAGCATGGACTCGTAGAGACGGGAAAAATCATCTTGATATTGATTGTGCAATTGCCATGGACCACATGATTCTCGCCGCAACAGACCTTGGTCTTGGAACCTGCTGGATATGTGCGTTTAGTCCGTCAGAAGCAAAAAAACTGCTTCGAATTCCTGATGGAGTTGAGGTAATTGCCCTTACACCTGTTGGATATCCAGCAGATACACCAGGAACAAAAAAACGGAAAGATTTAAAACAACTGGTATGTCGTGATTTCTGGCAATAAAGTCAGAATTTTATAAAATTCGGAGGTAAAAATGGCTGGTTTGACAATTTTTTTTATAATTCTTGGATTGCTTGTTTTGTTTGTGATAGGGCTTTATAATTCACTTATTCGTGCAAGGATACAGGTTGACAATGCCTGGGCGCAGATTGATACACAATTGAAAAGAAGGCATGACTTGATTCCTAACCTTATTAACGCAGTGAAGGGATATATGAAATACGAACAGGAGACCCTTTCAAAAATTGTTGAGGCGAGAAATAAAGCTATTTCTGCAAAAGGAGTTGGAGATATATCCCGGGCAGAAGGCGAACTGTCAGGACTTTTGACAAACTTATTCGCGCTTTTTGAAAATTATCCGGAATTGAAGGCAAGCCAGAATGTGTTAAATCTTCAGGAGCAGTTGACGACAACTGAAAATCAGATTGCTTTTGCCAGGCAGCATTATAACGATTCAGTGATGCAGTACAATACAAAAATCCAGCAATTCCCCGGTAATATTATTGCATCCATGTTTTCGTTTGAGAAAAAGGAATTTTTTGAAATACCAGAGGCAGAAAAATCTGTCCCACAGGTAAACCTTGACATATGATTGACTTTTTCCAGCAGCAACGAATCAACAGATGGAAAACCTTTCTTGTGATAATACAATCCATTATTCTTCTTGGAATTATTGGCTATGGAATTGACAGGATGGCTTTTCACAACCAGTTTCCTGTTATGACAATCATTGCTGTTTCCATTGCAATCATCAATAGTGTTATTTCGTACTTTTATGGAGATAAACTTGTTCTGGCAAGTGTTAATGCCCGGTCGCCTGATGTGTCTAATTTTAAGGAGCAACAACTGGTAAATGTAGTTCAGGAAATGTCTATTGCTGCTGGAATAAAGGTGCCAGAAGTTTATGTAATGGAAGAAGCATCACCCAATGCTTTTGCGACAGGAAGGGATGCCAATTACGCTTCTGTGTGTGTTACCACTGGACTTCTTAATTCAATGAATCGGGAAGAATTACAGGGTGTGATTGCTCACGAATTAGGCCATATCAGAAATCGCGATATATTGACAATGACAGTTATTGCTGCTATCACAGGGGCTATTGTGTTTCTGTCTGAATGGGCAAGAAGAAATATGTTTTATTCTGGCTCCTATTCTGGAAGGACAAGGAGGTCAGGTAAGTCATCGTCATCTTCAGGACTTTTGCTGCTGGTAATTATTATTATCACACTTATTGCACCACTGATAGCGAGGTTAATGGCACTGGCTGTTTCACGAGCAAGAGAGTACATGGCTGACGCGGCTTCAGCTGAATTTACCAGGAACCCCCTTGCACTGGCTTCAGCCCTTGAAAAAATATCAAAACATTACGACAGAGTTGTTGACAGAGCAAGCGTTGGTACAGCACATCTTTTTATCGCAGACCCGAGGAATTCAAAAATAAACAACAGTGAATCTTTTTTTGCAGAAATGTTCAGTACACACCCGCCAATTGAAAAGAGGATTATGATTCTCAAAAATATGGCAGGTGTGGGATAGATTTTATTTCATTCTACAAATACAATTTTGAAATTCTGTATCTTTCATTTTTAATTGCGCCACAAGTTGCCTGGTATAAGCATCTCTATATCCAGAAATAAACTTTTCAGTATCAAAAAATTTGTTAATTGCAATCATGAAGAGTTCTCTGATATACTTGCCATAGATGCCTGCCAGTATCCCGAGAAATGAAATAGATTCAATGTTTTTCAAAAAGGTCAACAGGATTTGTTTCCTATCTTTTTTTATCAGGTATTCAGATGCTGCTGTATTTTCTTTTTGACAATGAATTTCCCAGTGGCGAAAGCTACTGGTCAAAAATTTCTTGTAATAATTTCTTCCTCCAATTTTTCCTGCTTTTACAACGATATGGTCGTAATCTTTTTGATGTTTCAGGATGATTTTCTCAAACATCAGATAGTTGATAAAATCTTTTTTCAGGTGTTTTCTGGAAAGATTGTTAAATGCCTGCACACATAAGACCTGAGAATGAATAGAAAGAAGACATATGTGATTTTTCTTAAGATATTCTTGAAGATTGCTAGCATAGTTTTCGATCTCTACTTTATCAGATGAAAATGGAATTTCTGGAAAATTTTTCCAACAGATTCCAGAATTACCATTGACACATTCAAACGATCGTTCAAAAAGTTCATTATAGGTGAAAGGAAATCTATTATATGCAATTTTGAAAATAGAGAGAGCGATTCTTTCAATTTTTGGAAAACTGTTTCTCGAAGAAAACAATCTTTTACTATCAAAAATCTGTTCAGGGAATTTTTCACTGTCAGCAGTTCCGCTGACTCCTGTCACAACAAGCGGGCCCATGACAGGACCATAACCATTTTCATCAAGGCAAAGATATAGCATAACAGTTAAATCTCACCTATACTTGTGTGTGGAGCATTTTTCACTCTGATAAAATAACGGATACCAATTTCTTCGATCTCAATATTTGATAAATCAAAATCATCAGGTAAAAGTCTGATATGCGAGATATTATCTCTCGGGATTATCAATGTTCTCACCTGTTCATCCATATCCACAGGCGTGATTTTTCCTTTTGACACAATCAGTCCTTTACCTTCAACCATAATCCAGTTTTCTGTAAAATCCAGCACTTTTCCCACAAATACCCAAAGCCGCTGTTCCTCAAAGTATTTTTTGAATCTTATTTTTACCATTTTTCCGGTTAGTTGAATCATTACTCCCTCCTGTGAGGTGTGCCAGTCACTCAATGTATTATATCATTTTTACTTATCTGTTCAGTAAAGTAAGCCACAGGGGAATTGTGAGAAGCGAGACGATATTGGTCAATAGAACGCTTGATGAGGCAAATTCAGTATCCGCGTGATATGTATCGCTCAAAATAATACTTGCAATAGCAGCGGGCATAATCGCGACAGTAATAAGTACAAGAAAAATTTCGCGCGAGACAGGTAAGAGAGAAATCACAGCACAGGCAAAAGCAGGAATAAAAACAAGTCTGAGAAACACCAGCCATAGCTGCTTATCTGTCTTTATATGATGTATTTTAATGTGTGCCATTCTGCTGCCTGCAGTAAAAAGAGCAAGGGGAACAGTTGCTTTGCCAAACATATCAATGGAATTACCAATCATCTGTAAAATCATTTTCAGAAAATTATTTACAATGATTCCACTGTATACAAAATGGTCTCTGATAAAAATGATAAGAATTGATAGAACAAGAGCAACCATAGGAGAACTTAATAAATTTTTCATCGCCTTTTTTTCAAAATGATTTCCTGTGAGTCCGAGTATGCCTATTGTCCAGACAGATATTTCAGAACCCAAACTGGAAAAAACAAGATATGCAACCCCTGTGTTTCCGAGAAGCATCGCCACAATTGGGAGCGGTAAGAAAACATAATTGTTTATCGTACATTGAAATAGAAATGTATTTTCCTGTTTTTTGCTATCAAAAGACAAAAATTTTATAAACGTCATGCCTGTAAGATAACCAATTCCCATAATCAAAATGGTTCCAGCAGGCAGCAACCAGTTTGAAATGAGAGATTTTATTGTAAAGCCGGATGTGATTGAAGATACAATAAGAGCTGGATAAAAAAAGTTCGTAATACACGTTGCAAGTGTGCTGGTTGTTTCATCATTTAGAAACTTCTTTTTTCTTGCAAAAGCACCAACAAATATGATGAAGAAAATCGATAATACTCTGATAAAAAGCTGGAAAAACATAAAGTATCTCCTGGTGACCGATGAATTATACCACAAATTATATTTTCTCCTCTCGGTGGTGTTGACGAAACCTCATTAAAAGGGTAAAGTAATAATGGGGACAATGTCAGCACTTGACCTGAGAAGCGTGCGGGATTTTATCATAAGGGTAGAAAACCGGGAACACACGGCAAAACTGATTGGAACTGGAAAACAGGGTGAAATTTTTGTTGAACTGACCGACCAGTCCACCGGTGAAAGCGGCATGGGCAAGAATGGCACCGCATTTTTCTTATGGGAAGGAAAATGGCATTATTTCACCTGTAAAATTTTCTGTCCAACACTTCGCAGAATGGCAATCGTAAGAACCTCTCCAATTGCAATTGACAGTCGCAGAGAAAGACGTTATGAAACAGGGCTTTTAAAAGGAAGAGCAGTTGAAAAAGGCCTGATGCATGCCGCCATTGATTTTAACATCCTCAATATCAGCAGAACAGGCACTCGTATTGAAACCAGTCACCCGATGAAGATAGGAAAAACGTATTTGATGGAAATGAAACTTGTGATCAAGCATTTTTCTGAAATTATCAGGGCTGAATATGTTGTCACCAATGAAACCAAAATTGGTTCAATGTATTATTATGGATGTCAGGTTGTTAATATTTCGCCATCTGATGCGGCATTGCTTGAAAAATATCTTAATATCGCGTCAAAGCCATAACATTCAGAATTTTTAATATCTATTTCGCAAAATGATATCTTTAAAAAGTTTCAGATCAAGGATTTTTTGCACATTTGCCCTGCCTGTTTTAGTTGTGATCATAACAGGAAATGCTTTCCTGTGCTGGTATATGTTGAAGCATCAAAAGGAACTACTGAAAGCAGAACTTTTAAGTATCGCTATGACCTGTTCTGCAACAATTGATGCCGAACAGTTAACTCTAATATTTGATCATCCCGACCTTTCTACTTCTCTTGAGAGAACTTTGAAAAAAATTATCAATGATATTCCTTCAGTTTCTTCTATTTACATTCTCACAAGACAGGGTGCAGAACATTTTCTTGTCGTAGCAGGTGCAAATTCAGAGACAGGTACTGAATTGTCAAGAGAGACTTCTAATTCCGCTGATAAATTTCCTGGTATTCTGATGGGTTTTGCTGTTCCTTTTGTTTCAGAAAAAGGTAATAAGCCCGGCTTTTTAACGGGTTATGCACCTGTGAGGGATGCCAATGGAACACCTGTTGCTGTGTTGAAAATAGATTATGACATTAGAAACACGACAGGTATGAGGCATACGATTTACTTGCAGATTATAGGAACATCAATAGTATTAATCATTCTTGTAGTACTGTTTGGCTTTTTTATTTCACACCAGATTTCTGTGCCTGTGAATGACCTTGTGGAGGGAATAAAAAATATTCAAAGAGGAAATTTTGAATATCGCATTCCATTGCGAAACAATGATGAGTTTGGTCAACTTGCCCGAACATTCAATCAGATGACTACAGGTCTTGTAGCATCACAGAAAATGCTTCAGAGTTACCTTTACAGGACAATTCGTTCTTTTGTTACAATTCTTGAAGCCAGGGATTCCTATACGAAAGGGCATTCAGAAAGGGTTGCCTTTTTTTCTGAAAAGATAGCCACGAGAATGGGGCTTCCTGAAAAGAAGATAAAAATACTGCGGGAAACTGCTTTGCTGCATGATATTGGAAAATTTGGCATCGGGGAAAGCATTTTACAGAAGACAGAACCCCTTACAGAAGATGAATGGAATATTATTAAAGCACATCCAGTTGTGGGTGAAGAAATTTTAAGGCCGCTATTATTAGAAAAAGATGCACTTGAAATTGTAAGACAACATCACGAAAGATTTGATGGCACAGGATATCCTGATGGCTTAAATAGAAACAATATTAACCTGCTTGCTCAGATATTGGCTGTTGCAGATGCTTTTGATGCGATGACCTCAGCCAGGTCTTATAGAAAGCCGCTATCAATACCAGAAGCAATCAAAGAATTAAAGGAAAATGGCGGAACACAGTTCAATCCTGATATTGTCAATGTACTTATGAAAATACTTGAAGAAGAAATGCATATAATTGTTAGCTGACCAGGTTGTGGAAGTAAAAGTAAAAAGTTGTATAATAAATTCAGGAGTAACATATGAACACGATAGTATTTATTTTTTCCTTGATTGTGGTCTTCGCGATATACTTGCTGCATGTTCGTGAAAGTTCAAAGACAATCAGACAAAAGGATACCAGGATTTCTGAACTGGAAGCAAATATACAGGCGCTATCAGAAGAGAATGCAAAGATTATGATTGAAATGGCAGAATTGAAAAAAGAGAAAGAGGCATATGCTGAAAAAATCTCATGGATAGAAAAAGCCCAGGAACAACTGAAAGACGCATTCAATTCCATCGCAACACAGGCGTTGAGAGGTAATGCAGAAGATTTTTTAAAAACAGCCAGACAATCTCTTGAATCCATTCTTCATCAGGTCAGAGGCGACTGGAGCACTCACAAGGTAGAATTGCAGAAACTTGTTGAACCACTGTCAGAAGCACTGAAGAAAATGGATGAGGAAATAAGGGAACTTGAGAAAAAAAGGGAAGGTGCTTACAGAGGATTACAGGAACAATTGCAACAGTTGTTTACCACGCAGGACCAGTTGAAAATGCTTACAGTGCAATTAAACCAGGCATTAAGAACCACAGAGGTGCGCGGTCAGTGGGGGCAGATTCAATTGAGAAGAGTTGTGGAGCTTGCTGGTATGACAAGACACGTTGATTACCAAGAGCAAATTAGTACTCAGGAAGGTAGACCTGATATGATCATTCATCTTCCAAATGGGGGAATACTGCCTGTTGATGCTAAAAGTCCAATGGTAGCATATCTTGATGCAATAAACTCAGAGCCAGCTCAAAAACAGGAAAAATTGCGCTTTTTTGCAAAGAAGGTTCGTGAGACAATTCAAATTCTTTCGAGTAAAAAATACTGGGCTCAGTTTAATCCAGCTCCAGAAGTGGTGATTATGTTTGTGCCAAACGAAGCATCAATCTCTGCCGCATATGAAAATGACCCTGGATTGCTGGAATATGCTGCAGAAAATCATGTACTGATTACAACACCTGTGACATTACTGGGATTGTTAAAGGCAGTGGCTTTTGGATGGCAACAGTATTCAATTGCAGAAAATGCTCGTTCTATTGCTGAAATCGGGAGTCAATTATACGAAAGAATGCTGGTATTTGTAGAACATCTCAAAAATACAGGCAAAGCCCTTGATACAGCTGTCAAAAATTATAATGCAACAATCGGTTCTTTTGAAACCAGGCTCATGCCATCAATGAAAAAACTTCATGAAATTGGTGCATCTTCAAAGGAGATTGAGCCAGTCGGACGAATAGAACATTCCTTGCACTTACCGGAAATTGACACAAAAGATAACACTTAACAGGGAGGAAGCATGTATTTTACTGGATTTGCGGATGAGGCAGCACCTGATATTGATGGCCAGATTCGCGCGACAAAGGAACTCGGCTGGAAGTACATTGAATCAAGAAGTATTGATGGAGTCAATCTGACAATGGTTGACGATAGAAAATTTGATGAAGTGGTTGAAAAATTACAACAGGCAGGGATAAAAATCAATTGCTTTGGAAGCGGTGTTGCAAACTGGGCTCAAAAGATCACAGACCCGCCTGACAAAAGTTATGAGGAGATGAAAAGAGCGATCCCCAGGATGCACCGACTTGGTACAAAGATGATTCGTATTATGAGTTTTGCAATACCAGATGAGCAGCTTGATAAGGACTGGTCAAAAGAAGCCATAAAAAGAGTAAAGACCATTGTAAAAATGGCTGAAGATGGGGGAGTTCTCTGCGTGCATGAGAACTGTTCAGGATGGGGTTCTTTATCCTGGGAACACACTCTTCGGCTTCTCGAAGGAGTAAATTCACCGGCACTGAAACTTGTGTATGACACTGGAAATCCTTTATTCCATCCGGATGTCAGGGGTCCTAAGCCCTATAAAATGCAGGATCCATGGGAGTTTTATACCCACGTGAAACAGCATGTTGTTTATGTTCATATCAAGGACGGTTATGTAAAGGAAGATGGAAAACATGTTTGTACATTTCCTGGAGAAGGAAAGGGTATGGTAAGGGAGATTCTCACTGACCTTTTCGCCAGTGGTTATGACGGCGGAATATCAATTGAACCGCACATGGCTGTGGTTTACCACGACCCGAGCGTAACGTCAGAAGCAGAAGCAAGATACAGAAATTACATTGAGTATGGAAGAAGGATTGAAAAGCTTATTTCTGAAATTATGAGTGAGCTTAAAAAGGAGAAGAAATTATGAAGGTAACATTAGGAATACTTTCTGTTGTTCTGTGCGCAGGTATGTCTTATGCGAAGCCAGTAACCATTGTGGACAATGGAAATCCAAAAGCAGTGATTCTGATTTCTTCTCAGCCAGATTCTGACGAAAATCTTGCTGCAAAAGAACTTGCTGAACACATCGAGAAAATCAGTGGTTGCAGAATTGACATTGTACGACAGAGTGCTGATAAGACCTGGCAAATTAATCCAGCGCTTGGCAATAAAGGGATATGCTATATTTTTCTTGGAAGTGTTGCTATGACAGCAGAAATGGAAAAAGCAATTCGTTTTAAGGGCATAGACCCTGCATCATTTATGATTCAGGTTCAATCCAACCCTTCTGGTATTAGTAGCATCAGAGTTGCTGGCCTATCCAGTGAAGGAACACTTTTTGGAGTTTATGAACTTCTTGAACAGATGGGTGTTAGATGGTATATGCCAGGAGACATAGGTACAGTGATTCCAGAAAAAAAGACCATCACCATACAGGAGCAAAATAACATTCAAGTTCCTTCTTTTCATGCAAGACACCTCCAAATGGCGGTAGATAAAACCTGGTACAGAAGGATGCGACTTGGTGGACCATATTTTCCATCTGCTCATGGGATCAATATTGGAAAGCCAGATATAAATAAAGAACCAGAATTGTTTGCGCTTGTCAATGGTAAAAGACAGGCGAGTCAGTTGTGTATATCAAACCCTGATGTACTTGCAAGAGCAATTACAGAGACAAAAAATTATTTCAGAAAAAATCCTTCTGCTGAGTGGATTGGGATGGGACCCAATGATGGCGGTGGGTTTTGCGAATGCGACAAGTGCCGCGCTCTTGACGGAGGCGATTTTGATAATTTCGAACACACCATTTCAATGACTGATAGATACATCTGGTTTTTCAACAAGGTTCTTGAAGGTATTTCAGACGAATTTCCCGATAAGAAAATCGGATTTTACTGTTATTCCTGTTATATGAAACCACCAGTAAAGGTAAAACCAGATCCGCGAATTGTTCCTGCGTTTGCACCGATTAGTTTGTGCAGGATTCACGGTATGTCAAATCCTGTTTGTCCGGAGAGAAGTTATTACAGGAAAATTATGGAATCCTGGGGTCAATTGCTTCCTGAAACATATGAAAGGGGTTACTTTTTTAACCTGGCTGACCCTGGTTTTCCGTTCAGCAAAGTCCATGCAATCAGGGATGAAATTCCTGTTGCTTATCAGTTAGGGATAAAAGGATGGAGGGTTGAAACAATTCCGCACTGGGCAAGTATGACGCCAACAATTTATATCGCAACAAAACTATTCTGGAACCACACCGCAGATGTGGATGCCTTAATACACGATTTCGCAGTAAACTTTTTCGGACCAGCAGCAGATGAAATGGAAAAATACATTGTTTTGATGGATGCTGCTTTAAGGGATGCAGATTATCACACTGGTTGTTCTCACGACCTTCCTTTTATTTACAATCCTCAAATCATGAAAACAGCAGGCCAATACCTTAAAAATGCTGAAGCAAAGGTGAAGAACACAAAATACCAAGAGAAGGTTGCAATTTTCCGACTCTCCTATGACTATCTTTCTGCATTTCTATCCATGCTTGAAAACAGAAATAAATTTGATTTCATCAGTGCAAAGAGAGACCTTGAAAAAATCCAGGAAATTCAGCAGGTTGCATTCAAGTATAATCCACAGATGTTTGCTGAAAAGCCAGCTACATCTTATATGAAAAGATTCTTTTCGCCATGCATTGAACAGGGCTATGACAGGGTGACAGGAAAAAATATGTTTGTTGCAGGACTTCCGGATGAATGGGATTTTTTGATTGACCCTGAATCCCTTGGAGAACAACTGGGTTATTTCAGAAGTGGCAAAATTGGTGGTAACTGGACAAAAATTAAAACAAAAACACTTTCCTGGAGTGATCAGGGATTAAGATATTATA
Source organism: bacterium (assembly GCA_029552985.1). Lineage (GTDB taxonomy): Bacteria > Ratteibacteria > UBA8468 > B48-G9 > DTJG01 > DTJG01. Next base: position 983 of record JAKPDB010000043.1, on the reverse strand, counting down.
AGGGAGATGCCTGGTACAGAAGTTCGGTTATTATTCCAGAAAATTTCAAAGGCAAGAAAATCTTTTTATGGTTTGGCGGTGTTGACGAACTCGCAAAGGTGTGGCTAAATGGAAATGAACTTGGAACAAGTCCTGGTAGGGCATTTGTTCCGTTTGAGTTTGATGTGACGAATTTTGTGAACTGGGGCAGGGAAAATTTTCTTGCAGTAAAAATTACAAATAAAAGATTGAACGAACTTGGAACAGGTGGGATTACTGCTCCTGTAATGTTTTATGTTCAGCAGGAGTAAAATATCATTCGGGAGAATCCCAAAAAGGAGGCAGCAATGAAAAGAATTTTGTGGTTGATTTTGCCTGTATTGGTTTTCGTTTGCTCTGGTCAGACAAGAGATAAGCTTTATGTTGAAGTTCAAAAAGAAGATATTCTACTTGCAACAGAGGGAGCTTTGTACAATGTTTCTGCAGATGGTATCTATTCAGCCGGTTACATGATGTATTTTGGCGCTAAGGACTTTACTGCAAATAAAGATCTTACTGTGAAAAAACTTAAAGAAGCAAAAATCGTTGTGGATAAGCCAGACAGAAAAGTTGTAAAAGCAATTTTTTCGATAGAAAATCAGAACAATGTCATTGATGATGACTACGAACATGTAATTTTTCTTGAACTGAGAAAAAATTATCCTTTCCTCGCTGTTGATTCAAGGTTTGTTTATCTTGGGCAAGGTACTCATGTGTGTGGTATTAACTGGGGAATGAGTGGTAATTCTGATGCGAACAGGTTCAAGTATTATGCATATCCTGAATCAGGAAAAATTTTGAATTACAAACTTGGACCATTAAAGGTGTAAGCTAACGATACGTTAGTTTGTATACTACTCCTTGTGAAATTTCCATAGTCTGTCTTTTACAACTGATTTTATACTCCCCTTTCGTAGCCGTCAAATTTCTCCCCTTTTGCTGCTATGGTACCCTGCTGTTAATTT
>JAKPDB010000034.1 GCA_029552985.1 bacterium | reverse complement strand
CCTTGAATAGCAGGTAAAAAAGACATATGATAATCAAGGGAAACGAGAAAAGATTATGAAATAAGGCATATCACCACTTGTCTCATTTGCCTCCCGGTGGGGAGGAAAAAAAGGAGGAGGACTTATGAGTAAACTTGCAATATTAGGGGGACAGCCAGAAGTAAAAAATACCTCAAATGACATTTTTATGCGCAACATTACAAAGGAAATGGAAGAGGCAGTCTTAAAGGTTCTTCATGAATGGAAAATGTCTTCCACAGATATTACTATAGAATTTGAAAGAGCATTTGCGGACTGGCATGGAATGAAGTACGGACTTGGTTGCAACACAGGAACTGCTGCCCTTCATTGCGCGATGTTTGGAGCAGGAATTGGCGTGGGAGATGAAATAATCTGCCAGAGCACAACATACTGGGCAAGTTGTTTACCTGCATTTTCATTGGGAGCCACAATTGTGTTTGCGGATATAGACCCTGAAAGTTTGTGTATCGATCCAGATGACATTGAACACAGGCTTTCACCAAGAACAAAGGCAATCATGGTTGTTCATTATGCTGGTATGCCCGCTGATATGGATAGAATTATCCCCATTGCAAAAAAACATAACATTAAAATCATTGAAGACGTTTCTCATGCTCATGGTGCCCTTTACAAAGGAAAAATGGTTGGCACTTTTGGTGATGTTTCGGGATATTCCCTGATGAGCGGAAAGGCGTTTGCCATTGGCGAAGCCGGGATTATGCTGACAAACGACAGAGATATTTATGAAAGGGCAATTCTTTTTGGTCATTATGAACGACATAGCGAAATTCAGAATCCTGAACTGGCAAAATTTGCAGGGCTTCCATGGGGTGGATATAAATACAGAATGCATCAAATGTCATCAGCAATTGGTCTTGTTCAGGTCAGGCAATTTCAAAAAGATATGGTGGAAATTGATCGGGCAATGAATTATTTCTGGGACCTTCTTGAAGGATATCCTGGTATTCGTGCGCACAGACCTCCAAGAAATTCTAACTGCACAAAAGGTGGCTGGTACTGTGCGCTGGGAAGATACGTAAGTGAAGAACTTGAAGGTCTTTCCATTTCAAGATTCTGCGAGGCACTGAGGGCAGAAGGTGTGGGATGGGCGCATCCTGGTGCCAATAAACCTCTTCATCTTCATCCACTTTTTCATAATGTTGACGTTTATAGGCATGGAAAACCTACGAGAATTGTGTTTTCTGACAGGGATGTCAGGGAAAAAATCGGTACTCTTCCAAATGCTGAAGCAATGGCAAAAAAGGTTTTTGCTGTACCATGGTTCAAACATTACTGGCCTGAAAGAATTCAGGAATATGCAAATGCTTTCAAAAAGGTGATAGAAAACTATAAACAACTTCTTCCTGGTGATAAAGGAGACCCTGAAGAACTGGGTAACTGGTACTTAAGCAAAAGATAAGGGGGATATATGAGTAAGCTGGCAATTGATGGCGGTAGTCCAGTCAGAAAAAATCCAATGCCTGCAAGGGTGATGTTTGATGAAGAAGAAAAGAGTGCTGTGTTAAGAGTGGTCGAAAAAACAATGACAGGCAATCAAGCTCTTGACAGGTACGGTGGAATTGAAGTTGACCAGTATGAAAAGGAATTTGCCCAAAAGTTTGGAATGAAATTTGCTACTGCAGTAAGCTCTGGCACAGCAGCGATTCACACCGCTTTAGCAAGTTTGAAGATGGAACCAGCAAGTGAAGTGATCACAAGTCCCATTACTGACCCTGGTGCTGTGATGCCGATCGTGTTTCAACAATGTATCCCTGTGTTCTGTGATGTGGAGTACAATACTTTAAACCCGTCCCCAGAATCAATAGAACAACTCATTACAGAAAAAACAGGTGCAATCATAGTAGTCCATCTTGCTGGCTTTCCTGCCAGAATCGACAAAATATGCGCAATCGCGAAAAAACACAAAATCCCTGTCATTGAAGATTGTGCCCAGGCGCATGGCGCAAAATATAAAAATAAGTATGCAGGCAGTTTTGGCACTCTTTCTGCATTCAGTTTGATGAGTGGAAAGCACACAACAAGTGGTGGTCAAGGCGGAATGGTTCTCACTGATAATGAAAATTTATACTGGGACGCAAAAAGATTTGCTGACAGGGGCAAGCCCTTTAATAGCACAGAAAGCACCAATCTCTTTGCTGGATTAAATTATCGGATGACTGAACTTGAAGCAGCCATTGGTAGAGCTCAACTAAAAAAGATGGATAGCATTGCGGAAAAAAGGAGAGCCATCTACGAAAAGTTGAAGGAAGAATTTAAGAAGGAACTTGTGGCATTCAGGATTCCTGAGGTAGAACCAGATTCAGAACCAAATCCCTGGTTTTTATTCGTGCATGTTGATAAAGAAAAATTGAAAGCAGATAATGAACTTCTTGCAAAGGCAGTTTGCGCAGAAGGAATTCCAGCTGGACAGAAGTATGTCATACCCATGTATCAGGCAAAATGGATTGTTGAGAAGAATACCTTCGGCTCGTCTGGTCTTCCATGGTCACTGCCGCAGGCAAGAAAAATAAATTATGTTCATTGCTGTCCTGTGGCAGAAAAAACTCTTGAAGACCATATGACACTGCCGATTCACGAATATTATCAGAACAGGGAAATATATGATATCATAGAAGCATTCAAAAAGGTTGAGAAACATTTTTTAAAATAAGGAGCGAAAATGGAAGAAATAAAAATTGGCATTATTGGTTTTGACACATCCCATGTACCAGCATTCACAAAGGTGATTAACGACACTTCAGACCCATTTCATGTCCCTGGCGGAAAAGTAATTGCTGGAGTCCCGACATTTAGCAAGGACTTTGATTTAAGCTATAACAGGGTTGAAAACTTCAAGAAGGAACTTATTGAAAAATATCATGTGAAAATTTTTGAAAGTATAGAAGAAATGCTTGAGGTCGTTGACGCGGTATTGCTTGAAAGCGTTGACGGACGAAGACACTTACGGGAAGCAGAACCAGTATTAAAATCAGGCAAACCTGTATTTATAGATAAACCATTTACCACATCTTACAGTGATGCAGTAAAAATTGTTCAACTTGCAGAAAAATATTCGTGTCCTTTATTTTCATGCTCTCCACTCAGGTTTGACGCCAATATATCCGCAGTGAGAAACGACAGTGAACTGGGCAGGATTTTTGGCTGCGATAGTTTTTCTCCTGAAAGCAGGGTGAGTGCGATGCCTGGATTTTTCTGGTATGGAATCCATGGAATTGAAGTTCTTTTTTCAGTGATGAAAACCGGGTGTAAATCTGTTGAGGTAGTTAATTCTGAATCCGCTGACATTGCAGTGGGACTGTGGGAAGATGGACGGATAGGCGTTTACAGGGGAATCAAGCAGGGAGAATCTTCATATGGAATGACTGTGTTTGGTGAAAAGAAAATCAGACATACTACATACAATCCGGATATTCCCATGTACTCTTTGCTGATAAAGGAAATTATGAAATTTTTCCAGACAAAAATTCCGCCATTTCCAATACAGGAAACGATTGAAATTGTGGCATTTATGGAAGCATCATTGATCAGTGAAAAAGAAAAAAGACCGGTGCTGCTGGAAGAAATAACAAAATAAATTATTTTTTACATTCAACGGGTATCATCATTGTATCCCTGCTAAATCCGAAAACCTTTGGAACATTCAGCATGATGGGAGACGGTGTATAAAGTTTATGGTGTGAAAACGACCACAGTTTTCCATCCTGCTTGTCAGCAACATCAGCAACAATAATTTTTGTTCCTTCGTATTGAACTTCCTTTCCATCTCCGTCGTAAATCTTGATCGGAATAACACTACCACTGAACATAGCAACTTTCTTTGTTTTTTCAGGAACAAAGAAGTATACTTTTTTCTGCCAGTCAAAAATCACAATGTGATTGACAACAACAAATGGAAGCCAGTCAGGAAATTCAATGAAAAAGGAAAGCTTCTGGTCAGAGACATCCATTGTGTAGGATGTTTTTTCTTTTACTGGAATAGTAATTTCGTGCGGCATGCCATCAGGTTGAATAAATGAGTCAAAAACAACCCTTTTTGCGTCATCCCTGACAATGCAGCGGTCTCCAGGATGATTTTCCCTTTTACCGACTGTAATTCTGAGTGTCAAATTTTGCACTCCTTCTGGCACATAAAATACAAAGGTATGATTACCATGGAAAGAATTTGTCGAAAGATATTTTGATTCAGGATTGACATCAATCACATCCTTAACAGGAACAAGCCGACCTGTATCATATTCTTTTGGTTCAAAATCATACGCTCTGTATTTTTCAATGCCATTTTTTACCATTTTATCAAGTTCTTCAGATGTAACAGGCTTGATGCTTTCCCATTTTTCTTTATTTTTGAAATCCCACTGTTGCCTTAAGTCAGGGTCAGATTCATATCGATTTACAATCAACTGGTGCATTCTGTAAACATGTACCATTGTTGAATCGTAAATTCTCCACATAAAATTCAACAGATTTTCTACTGCCTGTTTTCTTTCTGGAGAGCCAGGTTTTTCTGATGTGTAATCATAAAAAAGGGAAAGGTATATCAGGTATTTTTTATAGTCATCAATTCTTGCTTTGACCTGTGGGTTTTTAGCAAGTTTATCGGCTTCTGAAATATCCCTGAAAGAAAGCGCAAGTTCGTGGTCTGTCAACATAAAAGATTTCGCCCATCTTTCAAGCATTCTCCTTATGGGTTTTTCTGCCTCACCAAATGCCTTTTTATAAAAATCTTCAAGGAGTTGCTTTTCATCTATATCTGGATTCCATAGAATTCTTGAAGAAATATACCAGGTAATGCCCACTGCTCCACTGCTGTAGGTGCTTTCAGAAAGAAATGCTGCCACATGATTTTTGTGCCAGAACTTGATTTTTTTCTCAGGAATCTCAAGATAATTCAATGATGGCATGTCATTTGTCCAGTCAGGAATAGACCAGTAGTCATATACGCCAAAAAACTTTATTTTCTTTCCCCACATCTGAATCAGCTCATCTCCAGAATAACCTGTTCTCTGAAACCCATATGGCACCACCACAACATACACATTTGGTTCAAGGGCAATATCTGGCACAGCGGCGTGCTCATTATAAGCAAGTAAACTCACATATTTACCAGGATACTGGTTTGCCACTTCCTTTGCCACATGATTTGCAAGAGAAAACACTCTATCGCTGACAGTACCCAATTTTTTACATTCTGCACATTCGCAATGGCCGCCTCCATCTGATGGTTCAACACTGACAGCAAACGAGCCGGGTCCATCAGGGTCTGCATCAATCTGCCGCTTTAATTGTTTTAATCTATCGTTGACGTATAGTTCTATTAAACCAGGATTTGAATAACAGGGTTTAGTTCCAGGGCTCCACGGCTGTCTTTTACCGCCTATTTCCGCAAGATATTCAGGATGTTGTAGAAGTATGGCTTTATTTGCTGTATTGAAGGCCTCTCCAGCATGACCTGAAATCCTGATTTCACCTCCAAGGAAGTTTCTCTTTTTCCACTCCTCCCATCTTTTTGCCAGTTTCATCTCCTGGTCAATAGGAAGTTTCCCTCCAAACCCACCAGTGCCAAAAAAATCCCTTTGTTTGAAGGCAGGGCTTTCAAGTTTATTGATGTTCATCGTGATATTTTTTAATGATGGTATGATTGTCCAGTTTTCTCCAGGGAAAAACCATCTGTAACCGAGTATTTCAAGATATCTGTAAATTCCGTATTGAATTGCGGCATTTGAATTTCCAGAGATGTACAATCTATCAGAATCCTGAGAAAAAAGCACAAACGCTTCTTTCCCTTTGTCTTTCAAAGCATTTTTTAGTTGTTTGGGTAAATTTTGAGAATTGGCATCCAGAAGAAAAATTCCACTTTCAGGTATTCGCATTGTAATGTTGAAATTCTTGCCTGTCCCTTTTGCAAGCCAGGACCCAAGTTCCTGAGCTATATCTTTAAGTTTCTGAGAAGCATTTTCTTCCACGAAAATGTTGCCTCCATAGAACAGGTCTTTTGTCTGACAGGAAAGTATGCATGCTGAACACAAAAAAACTGCCATCAAAACAGAAATTATTGTTTTCCTCATTTTGCTCCTTTTTTTAAAATTCTGGTGGTATACTATAATATAAGAAAAAAGGGTAATGTCAAAATGCTTATATGAAATTAAATCCTCATTTTTAAGGGGAGAAAAATTTTTCAAAATTTTTGGTAGAACAAAAAAGTCAAAAGGGGGCAAAATGAAAAGAAAAAGTGTCGTATTGGGGCTATTGCTGGCAGGATTTCTTGCTGGATGTGCCATGGTGACAATTTATGTAACGTTCCCTGAAGAAAAGATCAAAAAAGCCGCTGAAGATATAGAAAAAATGATTGAATCAAACATGGGCAGCAATGTAATATTTTGTAAACTATTTCATTTTATTTCTACCCCTGCTTTTGCCCAGGATGCGTCTGTAAGTTCAGAGATTAAAACAGACTCACCTGCAATCAGGCAAGCCATTGAACAAATCAAATCATGGGCAGACGAACTCGCATCGTACAAGAAAGCAGGATATATCGGCGAGACACAGGACTATCAGGTGGCAATTGTAAAGTTGCCTGATGATGAACAACTCGGAAAAAAGGTAAAGGACATCGTTCAGAAAGAAAACAAACAAAGAAGCATAATTCTTGAGGAAATTTTTCGCCTCAATAATGTTGCCCCTGAACAGAAACAAACATTCAGAGAACTTTTTGCCAGAACAAAACTGAAAAATGTAAAACCTGGAGAGTGGTATCAAAATTCTGATGGGTCCTGGGTACAAAAAAAATGAAATTAAAACTTCTCAATGGTTGCGAAGCTTCAGCTGAGGGCGCAATATCTGCTGGCTGCAAATTCTATGCAGGATATCCTATTACTCCTCAAAATCGATATCCTGAATACATGAGCGAGAGGATGGAAGAAACCGGTGGCATATTTATTCAGGCAGAAAGTGAAACATCCTCAATCAATATGGTGTTTGGTGCAGCAGCAGCAGGATTCAGAGCAATGACATCGTCTTCAAGTCCAGGAATATCATTGATGCAGGAGGGTATTTCATATCTTGCAGGATGCGAGCTACCAGCAGTAATTATTAATATGAACAGAGGAGGCCCAGGACTTGGAGATGTGACACCAAGTCAGTCAGATTATTTTCAATCAACCCGTGGCGGTGGACATGGAGATTATCGCACCATTGTCCTTGCTCCATGGTCATGCCAGGAAATACACGATTTTACCTATCTTGCCTTTGACCTTGCCGATAAATACAGAAACCCTGTTGTTGTTCTTGGGGATGGCCTGATTGCCCAGATGTATGAAACAGTAAGATTGAAACCAAAAAAGAAAAGGTTTCCCAAAAAACCATGGGCGCTTGACGGGTGCTCTAGAAGAAAGCCAAATTCATTAAAATCTCTTTTTCTCACCCCTGGTGTTCTTGAAGCCCACAACTGGAAACTTGCAGTAAAGTTTTCGAAAATTGAAAAACGGGAAGTACGATATGAATCATATTATTGCAGTGATGCAGAGTATCTTGTCATCAGTTTTGGTACATGCGCGAGAATTACAAAGGAAGCAGTTGAAAGAGCAAGACAGCAAGGTTTGAACATAGGCCTTTTCAGACCTGTGACACTCTGGCCATTTCCATACTCACAACTTGCTGATTACATGAAAAATGCAAAGAAAATTCTTGTTGTTGAAATGAACCTTGGACAGATGATTGATGATGTGAAAATCGCTGCAAGAAATTCAGATGCGAGAATATTTTTCTATGGAAGGCCTGGTGGCGGAGTGCCAAACCCTGATGAAATTTATAAGGAGATAAAGAAAAAATGAAAGTGATTTATCAGAAACCAGAAAGTTTAACTTCTGATATTACAACTTATTGTCCTGGCTGCGGGCATGGTATTATTCAAAAACTAATTGCAGAAGTCATTGACGAACTTGATATAAGAGAAAAAACCATTGGTATTGCTCCTGTGGGTTGCGCTGTTCTTTCTTATAATTTTTTCAATTTTGATGTCACAGAGGCAGCGCATGGAAGAGCGCCTGCTGTTGCAACAGCAATAAAAAGATTGCTTCCAACACGGATTGTTTTTACCTATCAGGGTGATGGAGACCTTGCTGCGATTGGAACTGCAGAAATTGTTCATGCTGCTGCCAGGGGTGAAAATTTTTCTGTCATTTTCGTTAATAATGCTGTTTATGGAATGACAAAAGGACAGATGGCTCCAACAACCCTTGTGGGTCAGAAAACTACAACTACTCCTGACGGCAGAATTCCACAGATGCATGGTTTCCCGATAAGGGTGTGCGAACTTCTTTCTTCCCTTGATGGCGTTACATATCTTGAAAGGACAACAATTTCTGATATACCCGGAATTCTTGCTACAAAAAGAGCGATAAAAAAGGCATTTTTGTGGCAGATGGAAAACAAAGGACTGGGCTTTGTTGAAATACTTTCCACCTGTCCAGTCAACTGGAAGAAAAGTCCTTCAGACTCCATGAAATGGATGAAGGAAACAATGGAAAAATATTATCCTGTAAGGGTTTTTAAAGACCCTGGAACTAACTTATGATATTTTTCGTTCCACTATCCATACTGCTGGTGTTTCTTTTCTTTTTGATACTTTTGTTTCTATTCTTGGTTGTTCTTCCAATACAGGCAGTAAGAATTGCCCTTGAAAAAATCGGACTATCTCCTGCTGTTGCATTTTTTGTACTTCTTGCATCACTTGTTGGCAGTTTTATTAATATACCTCTCGCTGTGAAAACTCCAGATGGTTTTGTGCCTGCGTTTTCATATTTCGGTGGATTTTTGACTGATGTACCTCATGATGTCAGTGTGATCGCAATCAATGTGGGTGGTGCAATTGTGCCACTGTGTCTATGCCTTTATCTTATTCCAAAAGCAAGATTTCTTCCGCTGTTTTTTGCCACAATTATCTCTGCATTAATATGTCATAAACTCGCAAAAGTGGTTCCTGGTATCGGAGTGCAGTTGCCTGCATTCATCCCGCCTATTGTTGCAGTGTTTCTTGCGTTTTTATTTTCTCCAGGGAACAAAATCCCAGTTGCATATATCAGTGGCGTTTGCGGTGTTCTCATTGGCGCTGATTTGATGAATTTAGGAAATCTTGGAGATTTTGCCGGGATGATGAGCATTGGTGGCGCAGGTGTTTATGATGGCATTTTTCTCGTTGGAATTATTTCGGCACTCCTTGCATAAAATCAGAAGTATAGGATATTCTGGATAGTTAAACAGATAAGAAGCAAACCATCAGAGTAATCCTGTGGGTTGAAAAGTGAAATTGCATATTCATCCTGAGAGAAAAAGCAGGCAGTGGCATCATGAATTTATCGAACAGCTACCCTGGTAAAAACACGACATTCACTCTTTGAACCATACGGCATTTTATCTTTTAAACTTGGGTTATCCTTGGAAATAGCCACTGGTAGAAAAGCAAGAAAAGAAAGGAACAATAATTTGTTCAGACACCTGGCGAGGCTATACCGGGATAGCAGCGAAAGGGTATCTTGACAGATTAGTTAATCATGGGAAAGGACAGTACAGCGATAGAAAAGGGAATGTCACATAGGATACAATAATAAGAAAGTTTGTGGTAACTCTTATAAAATAGGGGAAAAATATGGTGGAATATTTTATTGAAAAAGAAAGAACGGTGCCTGTAAAAGGGAAATACGATGTGATTGTTTGCGGCGGAGGTCCTTCTGGTTTTATCGCTGCAATTGCTTCAGCAAGGGCAGGCGCAAAAACCCTGCTGATTGAACGATATGGCTTTCTTGGAGGTACTGCAACAGCAGGAATGATGGTAGATTTTGGTTCCATTTATGATGGAAACCAGGTCATTGTCGGCGGCATTACCCATGAATTTTTACACTCGCTCGAAAAATATGGTGGTGCCTGGATGAGAGATGAAAAAACCCATAGCATGGTTTTTGACCCTGAAAGTATGATGATGGTGTCTCAGGAAATGGTTCTTGAGGCAGGTTGCACAATTCTGTTTCATTCATGGATATGTGAACCCATTGTTGAAAACAATGTGGTAAAAGGGGTGATTACTGAAAGTAAATCAGGAAGACAGGCATTTTTTGGTAAGGTGATTATTGATACCACAGGGGATGGAGATATTGCTGCACGAGCAGGTGCCCAATTTGAAATCGGTCATGGAAGGCCAGATATTCTTCAACCTGTAACTCTTGAGGTGATTGTTGGTAATGTTGACGTCACAAAGATTTCTGTTGATGCCTTTATGAAAGTGAAGACATTCATTGCTGAAGCAAAGCAAAACAATGAGTGGACAATCCCCACTGAAAGGTTTTTCTCTTATGGAAGGGTAATAAAACGGGGTGAGCCAGTAAACCCGAAAAGTTCATTCTTCTTTTTCAATGCAACAAATGTCTTGAATGTGAATGGCTGTGATGTTGAAGACCTCACAAGGGCTGAGATCGAATCACGTAGACAGGTTGATTGTTTAATACGTTTTCTTCGTAAATATGTCCCAGGATTTGAAAACTGTTATCTTGACAGAACAGCAGCGCAGGTTGGAATTCGTGAAACGCGTCGCATCATTGGCGACTATATCCTGTCAAGAGAAGATGTGATTTCAGCACGGCATTTTGAAGACGGGGTGGTACCAGGTTGTAATTCAATAGATGTCCATGACCCTTGTGGAAAGGATTTCAAACACGAGTATTTAAAACCCGGTACCCATTATGAAATTCCGTACAGGTGTTTTCTTCCAAAAGGACTTGATGGAATTCTTACTGGTGGCAGGTGCATTTCTGCTGATTATCGGGCACTGGGTTCAACAAGGGTGATGGTAGTTTGTATGCCAATTGGAGAAGCAGTTGGCATTGCTGCATCGATCGCAGTAAAAGAACATTGTATGCCACGAGAAATTCCTGTTTCTAAATTACGTTCTACCCTTCGAAATGCAGGAATGAGTTTGTGAAACTTCAGGAGACATTCTATAATTACTACCATGGAAGAACAACTGATTACAAAAGAAAAAATTGTTTCTGACCTGAAAAAGATCGGAGTTGAACAAGGAGATGTCCTTTTTATACATTCTTCTTTCAAAAGCATTGGAAAAGTAGAGGGTGGTGCCCAGACAGTTATTGATGCGCTGATGGAATCTGTCGGAGAAAGTGGAACTATATTGATGCCTGTATTTAATCTTGTGAAGGACAGGCTTGGCACATGGGATGTAAAAACCACACCATCAACGACAGGATATCTTACAGAATATTTCAGAACAATGCCAGGTACTTTTCGTTCAGATCATTATTGCCATTCAGTTGCTGCCCGGGGCGCAAACGCCTGTGAATTTGTTTCAGGTCATCGTGGTGCAAGAGGCATGGTTTCACCCTGGGACCATGAACAATTTGGATGTGATTTTGGATATGAAAGCCCTTTTATGAAACTCTATTTGCACCCAAAAAGCAAAGTCCTGATGCTGGGTGTTGCCTATCGTTCATCAACCTTCTGTCATCTTGTGGAAGTGATTTTCTGGAATGAGAGGCTTTTGACTAGTAAAAAGGCAGTTTACATCTGGCTTAACAGAGAAAAACTCGGCCAGTATTTTGATTCACTCGGGAAACTTTCCCGCGCATTTATTGGACAAGCGGACTCACGACTTTTTAAAATAAGGGATTTTGTTGATACACTATGTGATGAAGTAAGAAGGCGCACTGATCAATATTCTTCAATGCTTATACAGATGAAGCAATCCATCAGCACAGGAGAAGCCATGAAGGTAAAAGTTTTAAAAAAAGAAATCATCAGCAGGGATAACAGTTATCATGGATGGCCAACGTTATGCAAAAGAAAAAATGGACAATTGCTTGTTGTCTGCAGTGGTGGAAGACAGGCCCATGTCTGCCCTTATGGGAAAATATATCTTTATCGAAGCGATGACAGCGGAAATACCTGGGATGGTCCGGATGTTCTTTATAATAGTTGGCTTGATGATAGGGACCCTGGTATGATTGAGACGAATAAAAACACATTACTTGTTAGCTGGTTTACATCATTAACCTGGATGAATTATTTATACAGGGCTGAAATTGGACTTATCAGGTGGTTGTCAGAAGACACGTGTAAAAAATGGCGCAGAATTCGGGATAAACTTATAGAAGAAAATGTGGATACTGGGAGAGAAATGGATACATGGATGATTCGTTCAGAAGATGGCGGAAAATCCTGGTCAGAAAGAATAAAAATACCTGTCCATAGTCCCCATGGACCAGTTCAGTTAAAGGATGGAAGACTTCTTTTTGCTGGAAGGCAATCCCTTCAGGCAGAAAAACGTTCTCTTTATGGTGCACCATTTTTTGGCATAGACAGGGATAATGCAAACATTGCAGTTGCAGAATCAAAAGATGATGGGAAAAACTGGGTCATTTCAGGTATTGTTCCTGTCTTACCACCTGTACCACCTGACAACTTTGTTGAACCCCATCTTGTTGAAACACAGTCAGGAACCCTAATTATGCATATCAGAAACCAGTGTCAATCGGTTTTTCCTGGAGAAATACTACAATCTGAATCTGAGGATGGTGGAAAAACATGGAGTGTTCCGCATCCCACTGGGATAAAAGGATTACCTGCTCACTTAATTTGTCTTCAAAATGGACATCTTCTAACAACTTATGGATATCGGGAGAATCCCTATGGAATTCGCGCAAGTATCAGTAAGGATGAGGGAAAAACATGGTCAGAACCAATTGTGATAAGTGATGATGGATGCTGTTGTGACCTTGGTTATCCATCATCAGTACAACTGGATGATGGTAGCATAATTACAGTATGGTATGAGGTTTTGAAAAATCATCCATACGCAGTATTGCGAATGGCAAAATGGGTGTTTGTTTGATAACCAGAAGGAGGAAACCATGGTGGATGAAATATCTCTTGGCGAAAATGCACTTCTTGCACTTGACACTATTTATAAAAAACAGACAAAAAAAATACCAAGCTGGGTCATTCATCCAATGGAACATTCTGTAATAGATTATCTTGCTGGCGAACAACCCGGTGCGTATGTAAAATTTCCCAGGCAGACGTATCTGAAAATGCAAAAGAATATAGGAACTTGTATGATTGACCAGTATATTCCTGAAAATCCTCTGTCTATAGGAACAAAAGGTTTTGAAAAAAAACAGGATACACCGACCACAGGTGCAAAAGAAATTGTCTGCGACGGGATGAAAATTGATTCGCCTGAAGCAGTGGTTGAGCATATGGAAAAATTCATTTTTCCAAAAATCAAACACAATATTAAAACATGGTCAGAAGATTTTATTGTTCCAATTGCAGAAAAGATCATCAATAACGAAAAAGAAATCCAAACAGAATTCGGTCCTGATATATTGAAAGTTCCATATGGGGTTGCAATGTTCCCAGGTTTTGGATATGGAACTTATGGTTATGAAAATTATTTTATGGCTTATGCATTGTACCCTGATGTGATAGAAAAATATTTCAGTTTGGTTGCTGATTACTGCCAGTTATACAATAACGCAGTTGCCCTTGCTTATGAAAAAGGTAATTTAGCCCCTCTGCTTCGTCTTGACCATGATATGGCAGGCGAAAAAGGTACATTGGTTAACATTAAATCCCTTGATAAAATGTGGTTTCCACATTTTGAACGATCAATAAAGGTACTGGTAGATAAAATTACCCTGATATGGCATTGTGATGGAAACCTGATGGAAATGGTTCCAAGGTTGATAGAATGTGGGATCAAAGGATTTCAGGGCTTTCAATATGAATGTGGAATGGATTATGAAAAAATATGCAAAATGAAAACAAAAAACGGAGAAGACCTTTTTATTATTGCGGGTGTCTCTGTCACAAGAACATTGCCATTTGGCACTCCTGAAGATGTAAAGAATGAAATGAAATGGCTGGTAGAACATGGACCCAAAACAGGATTGTTTCTGGGTGGTTCAAGTTCAATACCTCCACAGGTACCACTGAAAAATATTCTGGCTTTTGTCGAAGGTCTTCAATATTATCGTAAACATGGCAGAACCTTATGATGGAATAACTTAAAAATCTGTTAGACACGATAATTCTTTCCGCCGATTTTCAGGTATTCACCGTCTTTTAAGGCATAATTAATAATTTTTTTTCTCTTATTTCGTCTTACAACGCACCATTGACCTCTGGCAGCGATATCTTCTGTTTCCAGTATATTGTGGCCGTACGAAAAAATTACAGTATCTTCAAATTTATCCCACATTATTTTTACAGCAAAAGCATTCGGAACAGTCTTCAACTTAATCAGTTGCGGAGGATGAGAATTTGCAAAATACGGAATCAAAAAAGAGATGAATCTACCATTTGCACCGTGTATTCTTGCAAAAACCCTTGGCCTGAAGTATACAGGACCATGGACCATATCTTCCAGTTTCTGAAATCCAGTAAGAGCAATTTTCTTTAATTTTTTTAAAATTTCTGATGGATTCTCGTCAGGGTCAAATCCAAGATACTTGTACGAACTTGGAAACGCAATGTCTTGCTCAACTTTTATTGTGTAAGGGTCATATGGCCAATCATCGGGTATAACCCAGTGTATATCCATTCGATTACCATATCTGAACCCTGTGATTGTTGCCTTTTTGTCATTGATTTCAATTTGATTCCCATAGGCAGTATGTAACTGCCAGACGAATTCTGCAGAACCATCATTGTAATTAATGTCATCTACTATCCAGACGTATGAGTAAGCGTTTCCTTTCACCATACCAAGGAATCTTTTTGCCCAGTAACAATTGTGCTGATGCGAACTATCAACAGCAGCATAATCAACAAATTTGCCTGGCTGATATTCAAGGAGAACTCCGTGATGTCTTACAGCTCGCCAGTTTCCACCAGTAGATTCTCCGCTTTTTCCATTAATCAGCACGACATTGTGGCAGCTCTGTTCCATATTGTATCTTCCTGTATCTATAGCGAAGTATTCTCCATGAGAAGAGATGGAAAAATGACCGCAACTTGCATGCTGATGTCCTTCTGCTAAACTACTTCTCTGTGAGCCATGAAAAACTACCATTGTATCGTTTTTACCCCAACCACTTCTAAACGAGACAATTCCTGTCTGCCGGTCAGCAAAAGATGTTGGGACCTTTAATTTTTCAGGATGAACCCTTTTCTGCATAATGTCATTAAAATAAAAAAGAGAATACAGGTTTCTGGGTAGATGCACAGTTTTCCTGACAACAATTTCATCGAAAAATCCAATGGGATTCCATCCCCCAAGACCTCCGATCAAATTCCTGTTATAGTATAAGGTACTTGCTAACCATAACAATTCCTTTTTTCCAGTGTGTCGTGAAAGGTTTACAAGCAAAGGTAACCTGTTGTTTATATCATCTCCATGGTCACCAGTATTTGATAAAAACTGTCCCCAGGGTTGAACAAAATGCAGGATCGCATTACCAGCATTTAAAAATCTCCTGTTTGCGTATGCGTTATAGAATCCAGCTCTGAATAAAAATTCTGCCAGTTGCCCAAGAAAGCACAACATACTTGTTCCATAGCCAATATCTTCTACAGGATAACCATCGATACCTATGGCTGAATGAATAGATGCGTCGAAAAAACGTAATAGACATTGTAATTCAGATTCAATAGAAATTTCTGGGTCGTCTCTGTATACTGAAAGGATAACCGGGATACAGGAAAGAGTACTAATCATGGGAGTATTGTGCGCTGGATATAGGAAATATGATTTTTCCTGTTTTTCTACAACAAAAGATGAAATGTTTTTTGCAAGAACCCTATAGGCATGCTTTGCTTCATATGACAATAAGTCGTAAAACCAGTCATAAATCGGGAAGAAAGCGTGTAAAATATCAGGAAACAATGAATTGTTATTCTTACACTCCTTTAGGAATCCTTCTGTTTTCGGTTCAGTGCAGACGGCATGAAAGACCTCTCTTAACAATTCCAGGCAATCACTATCCTGGTAAATTAACGCAGTTTCTGCTATTGGATATATGCTGGCAACTGCACTACCATTTGATGTCAGAAGGGTGAAATAATCCCTGTTTTCTGAAAATTTTCTTAGACAATCACGACCAATTTCAGCAATTCCTCTGGCAATTCGACTGCCAACGCCATATTTGTTTCTAATTTTTATCATCTTCATTTCATCCGGGCCAAATACAACCCTGGGATGGATGCCTTTTTCATATAAATCCCTGGCATTTCCAAATGTTATTTCTTTCATTTTGACTCCCTCTTGACAAAAACGATTGTATAATAGTATAATACACCTGTATGGAAAACAAAATTCAGACAATTACAAAATACCAGCAAGTAGCAGACCTGATAGAGCAAGAGATAAAACTCGGTCGATATATCCCTGGAACAAAACTTCCCTCTGAAAGAGATTTAGCGAAAAGATATGGCATCTCCCATATGACTGTAAACAAAGCGCTGTCACTTCTTGTTGCCAAGAAAATGTTAAAAAGGGTTCATGGAAATGGTACGTTTATTATTGGTGACCACGCCTTTATATCCTCAAAATTGATTATGGTTGCAATTCCTGCTGAGATTCATAACCATCCATTGTTTTATCCTGACTTAACAAATGCCTTACAGGATACTGGTTTTTTTACAATTCTTTTAAACACAGATGCTGAAAACATTTCGGAAAGCTTCTGGAAAGTTTTAGAACAACAGCCAAAGGCATGTGTTATTGACCCACCCAGAGACATGGTAGTCAAGGAATTAACAGGATTTAAAGGATATGAAAATATCATCTTTATTCACAAGCCAATTCAAATCTCGGATAACCATACCTTCAGCGTGATTTATACTGACTACATAAGTGTTGGATATGAAGGCATGAAAGCACTGTTTTCCCATAACAGAAAAAATATCCTTGTTCTTGGTTATGAAAAAGAGCCTGACGGAATTATCAACTTATTTTGTCAGGGTTGCGAAAAAGCCATGAATGAGTTTGAAGTACAGGGATATCATTTTCTGGATACCAACAAAGTTAATGAAACAGAGATGGAGAATCTTTTCATTGATAAAAAGTTTGATGGAATTTTTTCCCTTGGTGATTTCAGAGCCATTCCTTATTTGAAAATTTTTCATAAGCTTGGGGTAAAGATTCCTGAAGATGTAGAAATTGTTGGAACATATAATACTCCCTGGGCAGAGACCTTTGGAATTACTTCCATCTGCATCAATCAAAAACAAATTATTGACGAGGTGATTAACTGTTTGAAAGAAAATCTAAAGGGACATGTGAAAAAAATTTCGCCATACATTGTTTTCAGAAATAGTTGTCCAAAATAGAAAGGAGGTGATTTGAGATGAAATCAAAAGGCTTTACCCTTGTAGAATTGCTCGTTGTGATCGCTATTATCGCGATTCTTGCAGCAATTGTCCTTCCAGCAATTCAAAAAGCTATAGAACTTGCCAGGAAAACAAGCTGTGCAAATAACCTGAAGCAATTAGGGCTTGCCATTCATATTTATAGTCTCGACTATGATGGCTGGTTCCCTTCAAACATTGACTCTCAAAGCTATTCTACTTCTCCTGGTTCAGTCCCTGCGAACTGGACAGACAAAAACGGAAATACACCCAATGCTTCTAATTCCTTACAGTTGCTTGAAGGGCAATATAATGAAAGTACACCTGAACTTGAAGGTCCTAACTATGTGAAGAATTTCAGATTGCTTATATGCCCTGCTACCCCATCAACAGTTTCTGAAACCGGTTGGCTTGTAAAAATTCAAACTGCAGATGGTACCCGGGGTACCTGGAATGGCTATCATACCTGTGCCTATACATATGCACCAGGACTGACTGCTGAACCTCAAAGGCTTGCCAAGATTTTGCCTGCAGCTGGGTCATTTTTCCCTGTTGACCCATTAAACAAACCTGAAACAAGACCATTGATGAGTGATTTAACAGGTGGTGGCTGGACAAATAATGACATCAGTATTCCTTCAGCACCTATTACGAAGGCAACTGCACCACACAAAGGAGAAGGAGCAAATTTTTTGTTTGTTGACGGTTCAGTGAGATGGATGCCCTCTTTCTATTATAGTGGAGCATGGAGAATTCCATTTCCTGGTGTTGGTTATTCCAATACATACTGGCAAAATACAAGGTTTCCACTAAGGGCGCCTGACAGTAAATAGTACCAAAAAAAGGAGGTGAAACGAAATGAGAAGAAATGGTTTTACGCTTATAGAACTTCTTGTTGTAATTGCGATTATTTCAATACTTGCAGCAATGTTGCTGCCTGTCATCAGTAAAGCAAGAGACAAAGCACGGCAGGCAACCTGTATTAATAATCTTAAACAATTGTATCTCGGTTTTAAACTGTATGCTGATGACTGGGATGGCTATATCCCGATCGCTTACTGGTTCTTTGATGCGCACATAGGTAAGTATATGGGGAAAAGCGCCAGAGGATATACCGACTGGAGAGACGCACGAAGCAAAAGTCCGTTTATGTGTCCGAGTGTAAAAGGTTCTATTATGACAGTTGCTGGACCGAAAGTGGACTACACTTATTCTTCGGGTTATTATGTTTCCTACTGTATCAACAATGTTTATGACATAAGGGGTGCGCTTTCATCACCTTACTATTTTTCATTCCCATTTAAGGAAATTCCAAAATATCCCAGGATGCTTCTTGCTGATGGTCTAGGCACATGGACAAGCACTGGCCACGCATATTACTGCTATCGGCATCCAGAAGGAATCTCTCCCTTTGGTAATCCTAACACACCTGCTAATAACAAAGGACAGGGCTTGAACATTCTTTTTTCAGACGGTTCTGTGAGAAATTATAAGTTTTCTGAGTTTCCTTTTGGACCTGATGCTTATAGAAGACCTGATGCTTATAGAATATGGACAGGATTTGATCCTACGGACGGAAGTACCTGGGAATATGCAAGATAAAAACAAATAGTGGAGGGAGCGTGCATTATCTGTGGCGGATTTCTTTGATTTTTTTTGCCATCAGTATTAGGTGTATTTTTGCAGATATAATTTCACTGTATCCTGTTAAATACCTTGAGAAAGAACCAAACATAGATGGCATTTTGAATGACGACTGCTGGAAGCAATTAGCATTCACAGATAGTTTTTATGTTTATCTTTCAAAAAAACCGATTTCGCCTGGATTTAAAACTTCTTTTGGAATTTTTTACAATGAGAAAGGGCTTTATATTGGAATTATCAACTATGATGAGAATGTTGATAAAATCAGGGCATCCAGATACGAAAGGGATGATCCGCTATTATGGATGGATGATTGCGATGAAATCTATATTGACCCAGAAGGAAAAGGGATTGGTTATACAAAGTTCATAACAACATACAACGGCACAAAATATGATGAGAAAAGAACTGATACCCAGGTGACAGACGTAAGCTGGAATGGCGAAAACTGGATTTACAAGACTTCAAAAGACAAAGATCGATGGATTGTAGAAATCTTTTTGCCATGGTCAGACATTGGAAGAAAAGCCAGGGTCAACGATCTGTGGAAATTTAATATCAACAGATATTGTTATACTACTGGTAAAAGCTGGTTTGCTGGAGCAAGCTGGTCTTTTGGCGCTTCGTACTTGAATCCTGAAAAATTCGGTTTCCTGTTTTTTTCAGGGCAAGAAACACCAGGAATGGAAAAAATATGTGATATTCTTTCAAAAACTCTTTTACCTGGCTGGATGATACCATATGGAGAATTTTTATTTATTGGCAAAGAAAAAGGTCAATGGACAAAAGAGGAAATAGATGGAATTTTCAAAAAGGAATACCAACAGGCAAGGGAAAAAATATCAAAAGTAGATAGCATAATTATTGATTTTGAGAATAACAAAAAAATTCAAGACGAATATGAAGCATTAAAACGTCAGTTAGAAACTATTCCTGAAAGCACCCATTTCATCGGGGATATAGATGAAATGATCAGTATCAAAGAAAAGATTGATGACTTTTACTGGAAACTCAAAATTGAAAAAGATTATAAATAGGGGGAGTACATGACAAATCTGAAGTTTGTTCTTACTGTCACACTATTTTTTTGTGTGTTACCCTGCCTGGCAAAACACAATGGAGATTACCTGAATAAAATCACGACAAAATATATCACTCCACATCTTACCTGGGCTAAGCCACTCGGGGATAGAAAAATTACCTGTTTATTTCTTGTTGGGAGACATGGAGCACGGGAAGTTGTAGAATTATGGCAAAGATTAGATATTGACTTTGATGGGTTTACAACATGGTGGCCAGGAGAACTTGCAAAAGAAGACATGTATGAAGCCGCTATAGAAGGGACCAGCAATAGAGAAAAAAAGGCAGAAATTTTAGCAAAACTTGAAAAAAATTTTGATGCAATTGTGATTTCTTGTGGTTTCGACATTCTTCCTGCAGAAGCTCGGGTGAAAATCCTTGAAAAAGCGTACAATGGAACAGGGCTGATATTTTTTAATCCAAACAATTCAATTGATAGAATTTATAAAAAGGTTTTTATTGAGAAGTTAGATGCAGGAGAGGCATTTATTGGTGCTCCTACTGAAGGAATCCCGGGTCTTGGGAAAAATTTCTTTAAGGGATATAAATACGGAAATGGCAGAATTTTAATAATGTCAGGCGGATCTATGGGTGGGTGGAGTGGCTATTATGGAGGTACAAGTTTAACTGTTCCTGAAACATATTCACGATTCTGGAAAGCGCATTATGAAAATAATATGGTCGCAATTGCAAAGGCATTATTGTGGGTAACAAAAAGACAACCATCATGTTTCATTAGTCAGCAAAGCTTTACTAATGGGGAATCTTTCGATCAATCATCCCTCCCAAAAGAATTGCAATTTACACTTGTCGGCAGGCAAAATGAAAATTATCAAATCATGCTACGATTAAGAGATGAATGGAATAAGGTGGTTGAAGAAAAAAATGTAAAAATTAAGATGTCCCAAAGTCAGGTGAATATTCCTTATACTGTTGCTTTTTTGAAGTCAGGTAAGTACTATCTTGATTACATTGTCAGGAATGGAAAAAATATAGTACTGGATTTTGGATACTCCGCATTTACAATTGTATCACCAATCGGTAATGCAAGTATTCTCACAGAGAAAAATTATTACGACAAAGGGGAGAAAATAAGCGGAACACTTGAAATTGAAAATCCGTTGCAAGAAAATGCCTCTGTGGCTGTACAGATTGTCGATTCTCCTTCAGAAAGAGTATGGTATAGAAAAGTACTGGCACTTGAACCTGGACAAAAACAACTACACTTTGAATTTCCACTCACAGAGTTTCCCACTCTTTATGGATATATCGAGGCAGAAATTATTCACAAAGGCATGGTTTTAACAAAATGCGAAAAAGGACTTTCTTTCCCTGACAGAACAATGCCCCTGTACCCATCCTTTGTCTGGTCTTTTAATACAACGCCGTATCCTGAATTTTATTTACCGCAACTTACAAAAGCAGGTTTTGACGCATTACAGGCAGAACCTGAAACAAGTGCAAAATTCAATTTAAGAACATGGCCGATGGTTACAAGGATTTTTTTGACTGCAGACACTTCACCAGAAAGAAAGGGCTGGATGAGCCAGTTAGGCATAAAAAATTCATTGCCCAGATATGAAGACATAATAAAAAAAATAGACCCTGAAATGAACGCAAAGAAATTGATAGAAATTGGGGATTTTTCTTTATATAACCCTGTAATCAAGGAAGTGTTTAAGGAAAGTATCAGAAGGCAGGTTAGAAAAGATTTTCCGCCACTTTTCTATAACTTTGGAGATGAAAATGCCTACAGATTAGAAGGTGGATATTCACCAAGCGAAAATAAGGAATTCATAAAATTTCTTAGAGAAAGATATGGCAATATAGAAAAACTGAACAAACAATGGGATGAGAACTTTAAGAACTTTGATGAAGTCAAACATTATTATCTGGAAGATATAAGAAAGATGAAGAATTATGCTGCGTTTATGGACCATGCGATGTTTGTAGCAAAAGAATATGCTGATGCTCACCATATCGCAGCTGAAGCAGTAAAGGAAGTAGACCCAAACGGCCATGTTGGGGCAGAAGGCTCTCCTTCTGGCAACCTTGAATATATGATCAGTAAACTGGATGTTTGGGGTCCATATTCTGACACAATAGAAAATGAATTGATGCGATGCTTTGGCAAAGACAAATTAAGAACGATATGGTGGGGAGGATATGTCGGGACGCACGGAGGACGAAATGAGGTCCCAATTCCTTTGTGGCGATATCTACTTTCCGGTATTGTTAATGGAAATAGTTTTTTTATGGCAGGCCCATGGAATGAAGGATTTTTGTCAGTTGACCTTTCCTATGCTGATTATTTTGAAAAAATGTTTCCCCATATCAAAAAACTTGAAGATGGAGTCGCTCAACTTCTGATTACAAATGATTTAAAAAATTATGGAATTGCTGTACTTTATTCCTATCCCAGTGTTGTACTTTCGTCTTTTGGTGAAAAGAAATTTGTACCGTTGTCGTCGTCATGTTCTGCGCTTATAAACTTCTGTTATCGGAATGGCTTGAACTTTGATTTTTTAAACTCCACAATGATAAAACAGGGGATTCTTCAGAAGTATAAAATTCTCTTTCTTTTCGGCGCAACATGCATTTCTGAAGAAGAAAAAGAGGCAATTGAGGGATTTGTTAAAAATGGCGGGATTGTGATCGCTGATTTGAATCCAGGAATCTCAAATGAATTTGGTAGATTATTTGAGAGAAGCATTTTTTCTTCATTATTCGGGTATGATATTCGCCCGGTTGAGAATCCTGTTCTACAAGAAGTTAGTGTTGATAGGCAAATCAATGGGAAAAAAATTCATTTGTTTGCACAAAACATTCCATGTCCTCCGGAGGGAGAAGTTTTCAAGGTCAACACTAATGGTAAGGGAATGGCGATACTATTGAACTTTACATTATCTTCTGTCTTCAACAACATCGCATCAGTAGAAGATTTTGATAATTTTATGCTGGACCTGTTATCTCTTGGAGACATAAAAAAGGAAGTCACCATTGAGGATTTTGCCGGGATCATTGATAGAATCGCGATAAGAAAAACAAAAGATTTTGAAATCTTGGGTGTGATTGCTTATGTTTATAACTTTTCAGGTGAACGAAGTATTAAAATAAAACTTGATTCCAGCTATTATGTCTACCAGGTTGATAGGGGATTTCTACAGGAAGGAACTGAGATCACTGACAAAATGACGTATTCTCCGGTACTTCTTCTGTACTCTCTTTTTAAGGAAAAACAAAAATCTCCAGAAATAAGAGTTGGAAACAAAATTGTGCGTCAGGGTGAAAACATTCAACTTGATTTTCCCATTCAAAAAGAAAACAGAATTTTTAGAGTCAGGATTTTAAGCGGCGAAAAAGAAATATATCAGAAAATCATCACATCAGACATAAAACATCTGTCCATTCCTGTTGCATATAATGAGCAAATTGGAAACTATACTGTTGAGGTCACAGATGTGTTAACCGGGTTAAAAAACCAGGAAATAATAAACATACAGAGTACGAAATGATAATAATTTTTTTTCTGATAATGTTTTTTCAAGGTGTAAGTTTTTCTCAGCCAGCTTATAAAACTGAAGACATTCTTTTTCCAAAAACAAAAAACAACAACACGGATAATTTCATTTTTATCAAGAAACTTGAAGTTGGAAATTTATCGTTTGATTATAAGGACTCTCGGAAATCAAAAGAAGAAAACAGAAATGTCAATTATTTAGCCAGTGCTCCCAGAATTTATTTAAATGGTTATTGTCTGTATAGCGGTATTTGGACAGGATTTACTGTCGGGGGAAAAACAATAAACCCATTTTATCCCTATGTTCTGAAGAATTATTACGTCGTTGAAAATAATAAAGATAGGATATTTGTTGAGCAATTATGGGAAACTGACTATGGAAACTTTTTCATAAAAATTGTTGAGTATAGAGATATGCCTCAATGGATATTCGGGAGAATTGAGTGTGAATATCCACTCACAACAATTCAATTTCTCGGAGTCGTTCCTCTGCATGCTTTCCAGATAGAAGGACGCGAAATCTGGTGCGTCTTTAATAAAAGCGGCCCATTTAAAATAAGCGCGTGGACCAGGTTTGAACAGCCCTCATTCCAGGAAGGGGATTTTGCTGTTGCTATTATCAATAAAGGGGTAAAGGACATTTCATTAAAAACTTTCAAGAAGTTTTTTGTTTTTAACCAGGATGAAATAAAAAATATCTCTTTTGAATTTTCTCCTGCATTGAGGCTAATAGTAACACCCAAAGATACAAAAAGTTCAATGGCTTACAAATTTTCCTTTGCTGTTGGATACTGGTTTGACAGGTCTGATTCTTCTGATGAAAAGCAGGAAAAGGTGGTTAATGAATTCTTGCAAAGTCAGTCAACAGAAATACGAAACAAACTTAATTCTATTAACTGGATTCCTGATTATAAAGAATGGACAAATGTTGAAAGAACATTGAAAGAAATTGAAAAGTATATAGAATACCCTGGAGTAAAAGATTTGCTTGAGAAATACAATTTTGATGAAATAAGGAAAGATTTTGAACTGGCGAAAAAGGAAAAAGATTATAGAAAGTCCATTGATATCGAGGATATGTTGAAAATTATAAAGGATGCGATGTATAATGTTTTGATTGAAGAAATGAAAAAATAAAACAGATAACCTAATTCACATATATTCCCCCAATCTTCTAACAGAAGGAAAAACAATGGAAAGAATTCTTGCATTTGGATGCCATCCAGATGATATCGAATTTATGTGTGCGGGAACACTTGCACTACTGGTAAAAAAAGGGTTTGAAATACATCTGGCTACAATGACAGGTGGTGAAGTTGGTCATCCATTTTTGGCAGCGCATGAAATAAGAAATATCCGATTGAAAGAAAACGAGAATTCTGCAAAAATAATAGGTGGGTTTTTCCACTATGCAGGAGGTTCTGACTTAGAGGTTGAATACAACGATTTCTATAGAAGGGCATCTGTGAGGATTATCCGGAAGGTTGACCCACTAATTGTGTTTACCACTTTCCCATTTGATTATCTGATAGACCACAAAGAAACATCAAGACTTGTGAGAAATGCCTGTTATATCGCGTCAGTACCCAATTATGACAAAGAACCAGGGTTAAAACCAACAAATAGATTTCCATATCTTTATTACTGGAATGCCAGTGGTTTGAAAGATATTTTTGGAAATGAGCTTCCATTAACCTGTATTGTTGACATTTCATCCACCATTAACATTAAAGAGGAAATGCTTGCCTGCCATAAATCCCAGATGGAATGGCTTAAGTACCATAACAAATGGGAAAATTATCTTGAAATCATGAAGAGGCAGTCAAGAAAGGAAGGTGAAAAAATTGGAGTTGAGTTTGCTGAGGGATTTATTCAACATAAGGGAAACGGTCATCCACAAGATAATATTCTTAAGCAAATTCTGGGCGAATTATGTCAGGAAATAAAATGAGAAAAACAATAGCGATAATCTGGAAACAACCTCAGCAAGGAGTCATCAGGGTTAATGGTGGAACAATTGAAAACATGATAAAAGCCGGGCTTATTCGACTTGATCTTATCTCGTATGGAATTGAGCCAGACAAACCAGTTGCTGCCTGCGTAGGGAAATATAGCCCTATTGGGTCTGAAAGTGCGCCAATTATTCAGGTGTTTGATACAATGGGATGGCATAAACTTGCTAAAAGATGTTTACAGTTCTTTATTGAAAAACAACATGAAAATGGCTTCATGCAAAATTTTGACAACTATATGCTGGAAACCGGTGCTGTTTTGTGGACAATGGGGCAGCATTTTAGTATAATAAAGATTCATCCTGGGTAAAAAGGATTAAGCCGGTGATTCTAAAAGCAGTTGACTACATACTGAAATGGATTGAAAATAATAAAAAAGAAGAATTTCTCAATAAAGGATACGGGCTAATTGATGGAAAAGTGGGAGACCCTGATGATTTCTATCATAGTTTTATGTTGAACGGGTACGCATATCTTGGACTGCAAAGGGTATCAGAAATGTCTGAAAAAATCGAAGAGTCGTGTGCAGGGAAAATAAAACAGTCAGCAATGGAGCTAAAAAATAATATCAGGCAATCTTTTTTCTCTGCTATGGCACGTTGCCCTGTAATGCCGGCTGGCGACGGTACCTGGGTTTTAGCAGCTCCTCCATGGCCCGAACATGACGGACTGGTTATTCATTATGTGGACGGTGGGAAATGGTTCACTCATGGAAGTTTTCTGTGCAGAGATAGTTTGGTTGGTCCATTGTACCTTATTTTTCAAGAGATTATAGAACCAGATGAGATTGCTGCAAGGAATTGGGATGCCGGAGAATATTGTCCAGAAAAAGAATCTATTATTCTCAAAAAATTCACTAACTCAATTAATGTCACACTGACATTTTGACCCTATATGTGCAAATCAACATTTGTTTATCATTCGTTGCAGCCAGCCACTATAAATAAAAAGTGGTCAGGTCGTGTATTTTCTGTTAAAAAAGGTACCTTTTATCAGATGTCATTTTCTTCTATTGCTTCGAAGAAGAGTTTATGTTTTGTGAATTTTTATAATTCAGAAAGAAAGAAATTGACAGCAGATTTTTGTTCTGAGATAAGAAAATCAAATAAATTATTGGACCACACATACTTCTTCAGGACGTTTTCTAATGTTGCCTTTGCAAAAGTAGTACTCGAAAATCAGGGAAGTAAGATTCTGCGAGTAAAAAATATCACCGTAGAAGAAAAAGAATATCAGGATATAGATGTATGGATCGCTAGCGAGTCCCGAAAGATTCCTGTTTTTCCTTTGCTTAAAATAGAGAAAAAGCATCTAACAAAAACAGCAGAGTTATTAAAAACAGGTGGAAAATTGAAAATTGTTTTTTTAGGCGATAGTATTGTCAATGATATGGCTAACAGTTTTTTTGATGCTCTTTTAAGAAGAGTATATCCAGCAGTAAAAATTGAAGTTATTTCATCTGTAAGGAATACTACAGGTTGCTGGTACTTTAAGCATGGAAATAGAGTGAAAAAACTTGTGATTGATTATTCTCCGGATCTGGTTATCATTGGCGGTATAAGTCATAGAAACGACGTTTCCTCCATTAAGAGTGTCATTGAAAAAATCAGACGTTATACTGATGTAGAAATAGTGGTGACCAATGGCGCATTTGGGAAAACTGGCAATCCATGGAAACAAACAAGGTCAAACACTGAGGATGAATTCTCTGTGAAATTAAAAAAACTATCAGATGATATGAAATTCATGTTTTTTGATACTGCAAAATTCTGCAGACAGTATATTCATCAGTCAGGTAAACCTTATTCGTTTTTTCTCAGAGATAACATTCATCCGAATCACTATGGAAGATTTATTCTTTCGTATCTGCTATTCTATTTACTTTCTCCATGAATAAATTCTATGCAGTATACATTGAATGAAAAGGCATCAAAACCCCATTCCTATCATTGTTTATTTCTGAGTATAGCCACCATCCACTAAAATATTTGCTCCAGTAATATATGAAGAAGCATCAGAAGCAAGAAAAACAACAACCCCTTTAATATCTTCACCATTTGCCATTCTTCCAAGAAATGTGCGCTTGTTGTATCTTTCAACAAAAATCTCTGGCTGTCCCGAATATAGCCCGCCTGGCGAGACACAATTGACACGGATATTATACGGTCCAAATTTTGAAGCAAGGTATCTTGTAAGAGAAATCAGTCCTGCTCTATGGAAAAAATAATCAGGTGCAGCACCCATATCTGTTCCTTCATAAAGAGTGAAATCTGGCCCAACAACGCCCTGCATGGAAGAGATGTTGACGATTACCCCACTTTTTCTATTCAGCATGTCCTGAACAAAAATTCTTGTTACATTCATAATCCCTGTGGCATTAATTTTCATTGAAAGGTCAAAGGCATCAATCGGGTCCTCGTAGTGTTTCATCGGTCTTAAAACAGCATTGTTCACCAAAATATCAATTTTGCCTTGTTCTTTTAGAATTTTTTCATACAGGGCAAGGATACTTTCAGTACTTCCCATATCCAGGTATCCAGAAAACACTGAATAATTTTGTTTGCGTAACTCTGAAGCAAGATTTTCGCAATTTTCTATATTTCTTGAAACAACATAAACAGTTGCCTCTGCCTCTGCAAGTCCTTCAACAATGAATCGTCCGTATTTTCCTGCGCCTCCTGTCACTACTGCAATTCTGTCTTTTAAGCGAAACTTATCAAGGATACCCATCGCGCCTCCTTTGTCATCTGATTTATCTCACCAATCTTTTGAATCCTGGATTTGCAACTTTCCCCTTTATCAGTTTATCAACATTCCCTTTTTTCAGTGCGTCAGCAATCAATGAAAACACTTTGTTCACTGCGCAAAGATATTTTTTAACATCTTTTTCTTTGTGTGCATAGGATACATACACAGATTTCCAGGCAAGATAGCCGTGTTTCAGCATTTCCCTGGTAAAAAGGGTTTGCAATGACAATGCCTCGTTGTAATCAAAGGTAAAACTTGCAAGAGGAGGAATGCCATAAACTTTGATTTTCACATTATTCTGTTTTGCAATATCATGCCAGCCATCCATAATTGTTTTTCCAATTTTCACCAGGTGCGCTGGAACATTTTCTTTTCTCATTTTCTTTATTGTTGCAATTGCTGCAACAGGGCCGATTCTTTCTGTCCAATAGGAACTGCTGATAAAGCTTTCTTCAGCCATTTTCATAATCTTCTGTTTCCCGACAATCGCAGCCATAGGAAAGCCATTGCTGATCGCCTTTGCATAAACTGCAATATCTGGCTGAACTCCAAGAATTTCATGAATACCTCCGACATTCATTCTGAAGCCACTGGTAATTTCATCAAAAATTAACACTGCACCATTGTTTTTTGCAATTTCCTTAACCTTTTGCAAAAAATTGTTTTCAGGCCATGTACTTCTCATCGGTTCCATTACAATTGCTGCAAGTTCGTTATTGCTCGCGATTATGGAGATCTCATCTATGTTATTGTATGAAAATGGTATGGCTGTTTTTTTCAGGCATCTTGGTACGCCTTTTGGTTCAAGCCCTGGTAGAAGATGGCCATCAAGGTTTGATGCATCAGCAAGATTTGCTGAAATATACCAATCATGCCATCCATGATATCCACAGAATGCAATGGTATCTCTTCCTGTATAAGCACGAGCTATTCTGACAGCAACTGCCATTGCCTCTCCACCTGTGCGGGCAAATCTTACCATACCAGCCCATGGATGCATTTTTAGAAGCATTGTTGCAAGTTCAATGTCTTCAGGACAATTGCAGGTTGTCATTGAGCCCTGTCTTACAGCATTGATAACCGCCTTGTTAACGTCATTGTCAGAGTAACCAAGTACGCATGCGCCAATTCCAAATATTGAAAAATCTTTGAAACAGTTTCCATCTAAATCCCATATTTTTATTCCTTTCGCTTTTGTGAAGTAAGACGGCCAGAGTCCTGGAGCAAACAATTCAGCATACTTTGAACGAAGGTTTGTTCCGCCTGGAATAATTTTTTTTGCCTTTTGCCATAATTCTGGTCCTTTTTTTATCCGGGTCACATTAACCTCCTTTTGTTCACCCTGTCAATGATTTCCTTCGCATTTTGATAGAAAACTTTATCAATATCTTTTTGTTCTATCCTATTGACTTTTATAGCGTGACACATTGCCCAGAGTTGCTCATATAACAGCAATGCTGGACTGACTGGAAAACTTGCTGTAATGGAGTGGGTCTCCTGGGTGATAAATGCCCAGTCATAGCCAAACCTTACGCATCTTCCCCTGTAAAAACACACAGGAGCATCACTTCCAAAAAGAATCTGATTTGCTCCAAACTCAGAAAATAGAATCACAAAAACCTCTCTATCTGTAACTGCTGATGTGTCGAAAAATACCTGTTTTTTACCTTTCAATCGAGACAAGGAGTTAATTGATTTTTCAAGGTTATGGGGAATATAAGACCTTCCACAATGTGCAAGATTCCAGATTACATGAGGATATTTTTCAACAAAATACAAAAGTTGTTCAATATTTTCAGGGTCACAAATCCCTTTTTTCTTTGAAAGATGCAGTGTAATGACCAGTCCATACTGATTTGCAATTTCAATCTGTTTTTCTGGTAGAAAGTCAGAAATTTTTGCGTCTTCAGGGTCAACCCTTACCGAAAAACATTTATAGGGTTTGAAGCCAAGACAACGTTTTTCTGATTTTAGAAGATTTTCAAGATATTTTTCGTCCAGTTTGTGACTTACAAGCGCCAGAAAATAAAAATTGTATTTTTCTGCTGCTTTTGCAAGATATTGATTCTGCTGCAACAGAAGAGAAGAAGACGTTGGCCAGCCAGTAAACAAAAATTCCGTAGTTTTCTGATGGAAAAGATGAATAAGTTTTTCTATAATGGCACCAGCAGAACAATTGCCAAAAATTTTCAAAGAATCAGGAGTACCGCCAGAGAAAGATTTTGATGTAAAAGTGTGAAGGTGAAAATCAAAAATTCTCGAGGGAAGGAGGTTCTGAATTTCCTCATTCCATATTTTTTCATCAACGCTTTTTATCTGTACTTTCATAATAAATGTTACTCAACTTTTAACTATTATTATACTTTTTTATGATTACTTCGGTCAATAAAGATTTTCTGATTGTTGACACATGGGTTTTTACAAGGGTATAATGTTTTTGGAGGTGATGCCTATGCAAAAACAGAAACATAGCAGTCATCCTCGCCCGCCAAAGTATCTGTCAAAGATTTCATCAGTAATGGGTAGTGTAGTCCATGCTCATCAGCGGTTATTTTTCAGACGTCTTGAATCAAGGAAAGGACGGTGATAAAAATGTCAGTGTACATTATGCTCAGTACCCTAACTCCTCAGGGAGCAAACACAATCAAGAATAACCCGGAAAGAATTAAAGAAGTCAACAAAGAAGTTGAAAAAATGGGCGGGAAAATTATTTCCCAGTATGCAGTGCTGGGACCATATGATTTTATCACCATTATTGAAGCGCCTGATAATGACACAGTGACAAAGATTTCTCTTGAAATAAGCGCACGGGGAAGTGTGAAAATTCTGACTCTTGCTGCAGTTGGAATTGATGATTTTATAAAAAGCATAAAGTAAAAAAACAGGTAAAAGAGGATCTGATTCAGCAGGTTTATCAGTCAAAATTCAGGCAACACCGGAAAAATTTATTATTTTTGACTGAACGGCACATATATTGAGATTGAAAAACCCGCTCAATATAAAAGTTGTATCCGGTGTTGTTGATCTTTACTTCTTTAATGTGCCAGATTTCTGGAATAAGTACGTTGGAGATTAACTTGTCTCAGTTTGATACCTAAACATCCTTTTTCTCACCAATTTATGATATCAGATTTTTAATCTACTTCATCTCAGATTATAATAAAGCGTCAAAAAGGAGGGTTTTGTGAAAATTCCTTGGAAATGGGCAATCTGCCCTGACCCATTGATTTACAGCAACCAGGAAATAGTAAAAATTTGCATGTATACAAGGGTCAAGTATTTAGAGTTGAATTACAATTACACGGCTGAAAAGACAGAAAAAGAAATCATTGAAATAAAAAATTTTTTCAAAAACGCTGGCATCAACTTTTATAGTTTCCATCTACCGTTTACACAGGAGGATGACATTGCCTGTTTTTACGAAACAATCCGCAATAAAGCAGTGAAAAGGTTAACATATGATATGGAAAAGGCATCAATGCTGGGTTGTAAGGTCGTCATTTTACATCCGACAACAAATCATTTTGACGTCCATACCGAAGGATTTAATAGATATCTGCTGCAAATGGAAAAAAGTTTGAAGGAACTGATACCTGTTGCAGAAAAATTAAAACTCATCATTGCGATTGAAAACATGCCAAAGGTAACTGCAGGAGAAAGGTTTGGTTCAATGATTGAGCATTTTCAGATTTTCTCAAAAACATTTGGTTGCAGACATTTTGGTTTTTGTCTTGACACAGGCCATGCCAATATATCATATGGGCGAGAAGGTCCTACGAAATTTTTTGAGGCAATGAAAAAACACATTGTTTCATTCCATATTCAGGATAACCCAGGCGACAGAGACCTTCACATTCAACCTGGAAAAGGGCTTGTAAACTGGAAAAGTTTTTTCAATAAACTTTCACGGTCTAATCTTTCATTTCCTCTTACAATTGAAGCATTACCGTTTGCTCACGCTGATTGTTATAAATACAGTTTTGAGGCATGGGAAAATATGATTAAAGAAATTAACAGTATTGTTTTGGAATCTCTGAAAAGTGAAATTGAAATAAACCACAAAATCGGATAAAATTAATTTATGAAATTCAAATTTGTCTGTAGTCCTGAAGTGATTTCTGGAAAGGGAAGTTTTGAGACACTGGGAGAGGTTGCCATAAATCTTGGTGGCAAAAATGCTTTTGTTGTCATTGACCAGGTGCTTTCAAAAACTCCCCTGAGAGAAAAAACAGAGAAAATCCTTGAGAACCATGGTATTAAATGCGTCATATTTGATAAAATTTCTTCAGAACCAACCACAGATACTGGAAATGAGGCATGCGCACTGGCAAGAAAACACAATTGTGACATCACCATAGGTATTGGTGGTGGAAGCAGCCTTGACACTGCCAAGGCAGTAGCAGGACTGATAAAAAATCCTGGTACTATTGAAGATTATCAGGGAATTGATAAACTGAAATTTCCGTCTGTCCCGAAAATTATGGTACCAACGACTGCTGGCACTGGAAGCGAAGTAACATTTACTGCAGTATTCATCAGAGCCAGTGAAAAGAAAAAAGCAGGAATTAACAGCAAATATTTATATCCTGAAGCAGCAATTCTTGATCCACTATTAACATTGAGTTTGCCCCCGTCTGTTACTTCTTCCACTGGAATGGATGCGTTCTGTCATGCTATTGAAAGTTATCTTTCAAAAAAAGCCACGTTTTTCTCAAAACCTGTTTCTATGGAAGCAATGAAATTGATATGGAAAAACCTGCCGGTTGCCTTTTCAGATGGAAACAATGTTGAAGCAAGGGAACACATGCTGTATGCAAGTTTTCTTGCAGGGGTCGGGCTGGCGAATGCAGGGGTGACTGCAGTCCATTCTCTTTCATATCCGCTTGGCGGACTTTTCGGTGTGCCACATGGAGTGGGAAATGCAGTATTGCTTCCGTTTGTGCTGGAATCAACCCTGCCATACATAAAAAATTCCATTGAAGAAATCGCTCAATCATTGACAGGTGAAAAAATGGACGCAACCTGTTTTATAAAGCAATTGAAAAATCTTGAAAAATCCCTTGGTATTCCAGAAAGTTTGAAAAATCTTGATATCCCAGAAGATTCAATACCCGTGCTTATTGAAGGCGCGATGCAGGTGAAGGTTCCCCTTGAAAATCACCCTGTAACATTAACAGAAAAAGATATTGAACATATCTATCAATCTGCTTTTTAATACAAAAGGAGTGCACAATGCCAGGAAGAGAAGTTTTTGGACAGGAAGAACTTGACCAGGTTACAGAGGTGTTGAAAACAGGTGTTCTGTTCAGATATGGTTTTGACGCCCAGCGAAATGGCGTATTTAAGGTTGCTCAATTTGAAAA
>JAKPDB010000033.1 GCA_029552985.1 bacterium | reverse complement strand
ACTAAACTTCTGCCTGTCTACCAGAAACTGACTATTTTTTACCGCAACAGAAAAACTTTTTTTACTTACATCAATCCCACAAAAATACTTTTCATCCATCATTTCACCCCCTGGTTAAAGTGTTCTGGAAGAGGGACTGCTGTCGGTCTCAACCTCCCGCGAAAGATGAGCCATGTTTGCTCAATCAACCTATCTGAGACCGGGAGAGCAGAAAACACACTCCTTTTTGAGCCTATTAGCTCAGGAACAATGGTGTTTTCCTCTCCCGGATTTATTATAAACTTTTTTCCTTTCATTTTGTTACCTTTTTTATTAAACAACAATTTTAACTAGGAAGGACAATGAAAAATAAACTGAAGGTTGAGCATTTTATAGTTTATAGAAAAAATGATGAGTTTTCTGCCTGGCCAAGAAATTGCGGGGTTTATAAATACAGGGGTGATGAAATCGTGGTAAATTTTTCCACAAGGACATGTTATTACAAAACAAGGGAAGAAGTTGGACATGGCTACAGTCCGCCTGACTGCTCTTCAAGGATTGTGAAAGTTAGGTCAACCAATGGTGGCAGAACATGGAGCCAGCCAGAAAAAATCATATCTTCTGTAAATCTGGGTTATCATACACCAGAACAGGTCAGTTTTCTTGAGCCAAAAGAATTTGATTTTACTAATCCTGATTTTATGTTAATCGCGATCAAAAACCAGCTATTTTTCTCATGGGACAGGGGACACAATATCTATGGACCGTGCAGATTGCCTGGCTTTGGCTATGATATAATCTGGCCAAGGCCTGATTATGTGGTAAGAGACGATGGAGCACTGATTCTGTTTGCCACAGTAAACTGTAATGATGGAAGAGAAGGTAAACCCATTGCAATAATCTCAAAAAATAATGGTATTTCATGGGAACTGTTTTCTTACATATCAGAAGAAAAAAGTGAATACATGCAGATTATGCCTTCAGGTATCATACTTCCCTCAGGAAGGATGCTCTGCGCAATCAGATGCCAGAGATACAAATACGGATATAGTTTCTGGTCAGAGTGCTATGCTTCAGAAGATGGTGGAAGACACTGGCGGTTTCTTTCGAGAATCAATGATTTAGGAAGTCCATGCCATCTTCTTTTGCTGGATGATGGAAGAATACTGGCAACCTATGGTTACAGGTCGTATCCATTTGGTATACGATGCAGTATCAGTGAAGATGAAGGAAACACATGGAAACATGAATTGATCATTAGGGACGATGGTGGTTCCTGGGACCTTGGGTATCCAGTCAGTATCCAGTTGGACAGTGGAGAAATTGTAAGCGTTTATTATTTCAATGATAAAAATGATAGCATCCAACAGGATGGCGGTGTAAGATACATCGCTGGTTCAATTTACAAATTGTGATTCAAAAGCGAAAATTTTTACTTTCGCAATTCGAGGATTTTTTCAGCGATTTTATCCCTGTACTCATAGACAAGTTGAGCGTTTTCGTTGTCCTGAGTGATATTTTTTAAACATTCTTCAATTAATTGCTCTGCTTCCTTTTTCTTTTTCTCGTTTTTTGACTTTTTTATTTCCTGTTTCAAATCTTCTATGTACTTCACATCATTCATCCCTTCTCTCATTGCTTCCCATCTGTATGAAGTGATTGGTTTTTCTCCTGGATAAACTACCATGTATGGATCGTTCTTCCATAAATTGTACCCATAAAATCCATACCCGGTTATACCCAATCTATATGCTCCGATTGGCTGCAATCTGTACCTTTTGTACGCCATGATTTCCTGGTTTCCTCGTGTGAGAACATTGTAAGACCATATTTCTTTGCCTGTACCCTTCATAAATTCAAAATTTTTATCAAACTGTTCCTTTGAAGCCCATCCGCTTGACCAGTAATTTTCATAAGAAACAGCAGGACACCATATATCAATGTATGGAGCAATTTCCTTTACAGGCAATCCTTCCTTTGCTTCAAAAAAACCACCTGGCACGACAGTCACAAATATCCGTGCTTTTTTGTCAACCTGCTTGATGAGTGAATAAATTTTCAAAGCATCAGGCACAGTTTTTGTTCCTATTTCATCGTAGGGATAGAACGCAAACTGGCTGTAATCAAGCCCAATTTCCTTGAGATGCTTTATGATGCTTTTTATCCATTCCCTATAAAATTTTTCCCAATTTTCTGAACCATATTTTACTGTTTCCTTTTGCTGGTCTATCCTGAATTCTTCAGTGTGGGAACCCATATTGACAAGATACTGATACTCTTTTGTCCTGTAAGGAATACCTGCGTCAAATCTTGTAAAATCCTCTTTGACAATCCTACCATCTGCATCAAAAATCAACTGTGGTTTTTCATACGATGTCAGGTGAAAAACATTTACTCCGTG
Source organism: bacterium (assembly GCA_029552985.1). Lineage (GTDB taxonomy): Bacteria > Ratteibacteria > UBA8468 > B48-G9 > DTJG01 > DTJG01. The sequence continues at coordinate 996 of JAKPDB010000033.1, read as the reverse complement.
TTCAGCCATATCTCTGTGGTAATTTACCCAGTTTTCTGGCGTGCCGATCATTTTTTCTCTGACAGGACCTCCTGGTACAAGGTCCCATACGGTTAGTTTCAAAGGATTTGTCTTTGCCAGTTCAATTGGATAGATTTTCACAACCATTTTTATTTTTTTTGTTTGGCCTTTCTCAAACTGTAGAACAATATCTCCTTCATACTCGCCGTCTTTTAATTCAAAAGTATCCAGACTTATCCAGACAATGCCTGTCATGCCCTGGCCAATGATAAACTCCTGTTTTTCTGGCATTTTGTCTGGCATTCTTCCTGTGTCGAACTCCAGTTCCATGATTTTCAGTTTTTCCTGCGGTATTACAGTACCTTTTATCCTATCTTTTAACTCTGGTGCTATGACCTTGAACTTCAATTGTTCTCTATCAGAATTCGTAATCAGGATATTAGTTCCGACAACCTCGTTGATGCATGCTTTTATTTCTACTCTATCTGTTTTATTTTTTTCAGGAGCATTTTCTTCAACGGGAAATTTGCTGTACGGTGTTTTATACCAGACGGTATATTGTGCATCTGTCTTATACCTTGAATTTGCCACAGGGATTCTCTTGATTTCTTCTCCATAAACGTATGAAAAAATGTTCGAGGCGTAAACTTCGCCTCTTGTTGCGTGTGCAAAGATATTATTAACAGCATTAAATATCACCCTTCCTTTTCCACATACATTTTCCTGAATTATCATTACCGCATATTTAGGGTCTGCTGATGCACGAAGTGGCGCTAACTGATTTTCTGCCCAGGATACATAGGTGCCGCACCATTTCAGTTTTTCTGCTGGTTCAAGTTTATAAGGAAAATTGACCAGGGGATGATTTTTTTCCTTTTCAACATCAGAAATCACTGGATAAATTTGTTCTCCTGGGATTCCCTGAATGCCACCTGGTTTTGGTATTGTTACTCCAATTTCTGTCAGAAAACTCAATGTATCCTTTTCCATTGGTGC
>JAKPDB010000013.1 GCA_029552985.1 bacterium | reverse complement strand
ATTTTGACAGGTGACCAAAGACATAGAAACAATACAACAAACGGACAACGAGTAAGCCGACACTCATTGCCGACCCTTCTGTGTTTTAATTTTTCCCAACGCACAAAAAATTTGAAATACGGAGTATTCACGAACTCTTCTAAAAATAATTGTGACGTGAGTAAATTCTATGCCAACCCGCAAACGGCACATTTGCAAGCCGCTCAAGCCAACGCACAACCCAAGCTTGCAAAAGAGCCGTTTTTTGCCATCGCACAGACAGAAATATTAACTTTGAACGATACATTAAAAAATAAATGAAGTTTTCAGACCCGTTTAAAATATTGTCTCCCCACGAAAGGTGGGCACCGACACAAAGCCAAATGGACGCTTTTCAAAACGCCTATGAAAAGCTATTACCGCCATTAGTTTATAAAATCAGACTCGCAGTTGCTAAATGGCGTGACGACAATTACGCAGGGGCTTCTGACACGACAAAATCACTTTTGAATTTTTGGTTTAATCAGGAGCATTTGATCGGACAAACTAAATTCAGTTTTTTCTTTTCGCAACGAGAAGCCATTGAATCAATCGTTTATCTTTATGAAATAGCCAACGCCAAGGACAAATACGAATTGATGAAGTTTGATTCATCAGGTCGTATCAGCACGGGTATGTTTGACGAAAACTGGACTCGTTATGTAGTGAAAATGGCGACAGGTGCAGGTAAGACGAAAGTAATGGGCTTGACTTTGGTTTGGTCTTATTTCCATAAACTTTATGAAGCCGACAGTACACTCTCAAAAGACTTCTTGGTAATTGCTCCAAACATCATCGTTTTAAATCGTTTGAGAAAAGATTTTGACGGCCTTAAAATGTTTTTTGACGAGCCTTTTATTCCTGACAATGGCTTTGACGACAAAGACTGGAAAAACGATTTTCAATTAACGCTGCATATTCAAGATGACTTAAAACCGATAACAGAATCTGGAAATATTTTCCTGACCAACATTCACCGTGTATTTTTCAATGAAGAACCTGAGCAGAGTTTTGAAACAACTTTCTTAGGTGTAAAACCAAAACCTGATGCTGACACTTCAAAAGGCTTAGACCTTGGAAAAATTTTAAGAAGCGATAAAATCAAAAATCTGGTTGTGCTGAATGATGAAGCCCATCACATTCACGATAGTTCACTGGCTTGGTTCAAAAGCATTGAAGATATCAATAATAAACTCAAACTGAAAACCGGAAACGGCATCAGTTTGCAGGCAGACTATACCGCAACACCAAGACATAACAACGGAGCAATCTTCGTTCAGACTATTTGCGATTATCCGTTGGTAGAAGCCATAAAACACAATGTTGTAAAATCTCCTGTTTTGCCTGATGAAGCATCAAGGCAAAAAATTCAGGAAAAAGACAGCAATGATTTTGTTGAACGATACCGTGACTATATTCATTTGGGCTATTTGGAATGGGAACAACAGTATGAAGAACTGAAAAATCACAAAACTCCTATTCTGTTCATAATGACTATGAACACCAAAGAAGCCGACCAAGCCGCAGCTTTTTTGGAAGCCAATTACCCGAAAATGAAAAATTCGGTGCTGACAATTCACACCAATACATCGGGTGAAATCAAAGAATCGGCATCAAGTAAAAAAGACAAGGAAGAATTAGAGCAACTACGCAAAGCAGCAGATGATATTGATAAAGACCATTCGCCTTACAAAGCCGTTGTTTCGGTGTTGATGCTTCGGGAAGGTTGGGATGTTAGAAATGTTACCACAATAGTGGGGCTTCGTCCCTATGGTGCGGATTCTAAAATCCTTCCCGAACAAACCATCGGTCGTGGTTTGAGAAAAATGTTTTCGCTAGACACACCTGAAAAATTGGTGATTGTTGGAACGCCTAAGTTTTTGGAGTTCGTGGAAGAACTGAAAACGGAAGGTGTTGAATTCCAATACAGCCCAATGGGTAAAGGCACGAAAGGAAAGTCGCCTGTTATTGTGGAAGTGGACAAAGAAAATCCCGACAAGGATTTGGATAAACTCGATATTCCCATTCCACAAATGAGTCCGAGAATTTATCGTGAGTTCAAAAATTTGGAATTCATAGACGTAAGTAAATTCAAAAACGAAAAAGTAGCACTTAAAAAATTCAGTTCAGACGAGTTGAAAGAGATTGTTTTTAATGACATTGAAGGCAATCTTTCACACAAAACAGTTTTCAAAGACACGGTTCCTGACTACCGAAATGTTATTGGCTTTTTCACTGCTTCCATATTAAAAGATAGCCGATTGGTAAGCGGCTTTAATATTCTTTATCCGAAGGTTGAAAGCTTTATCAAGTATCATCTTTTCACCAATGAAGTTGAATTAAGCGACCCACAAACCCTAAGAAATCTTTCGGAAGTAAAACCAAAGGAAGTTTTGCGAACTACGTTCAAAAAGGCAATTGATGAACTTACCGTAACCGATAAAGGAACAGCAGAAGTGAAAAACTATATTTCGCTAAAACTGACCAAACCGAAGGTTGCCGAAAATCAACCTTTCCTTGTTCCCAAAAAATCGGTATTCAACAAAATCATTGGAGACAATCCGTTTGAACTGGAAGTAGCATCATTTCTTGAAAGTCGGTTTTCAGATGTAATTGCCTACGCAAAAAACACAATGGGCGAAGGTGGTATCAATTTCAAAATTGAATATCAGGCACAAGACGGAAACATTCGGGAGTATTTTCCTGACTTCTTTGTAAAAACCGGACCGAACACTTTTTACATACTTGAAACGAAAGGCAGGGAAGATTTAGACGACTTGCTAAAAATTAAACGCCTGGTAACTTGGTGCAAAGACGTCAACAATGCTCAAAGCGAATACACGTACACTCCTGTGTATGTAAAGCAGGAAAAATGGGATGAGGTAAAGCAAAACCTGAAATCATTCCAAGACCTAATTGAAATATTTAAAGTGTCTGAATTATGATTTATTGGATTAAAGGATGAGTGGATTATGAGATACGAAAAATTGACGCATAAAGTAATTGGTTGTGCGATGAAGGTTCATACAACCCTAGGAAATGGCTTTCAGGAAGTGATTTACCAGAGAGCCTTGGCGATTGAAATGGAAAAACAAGGGCTTGGTTTTCAGCGTGAAATGGAAATGACTGTTTTCTATGAAGGGGTTGATATTGGAACGAGAAGAGTGGACTTTTTTGTGGAAGACACGATAATGGTCGAATTGAAAGCCTTGATAAAACTGGAAGAAGTCCATTTGGCACAAGCAATGAACTACTGCCAAGCATACAATTTACCGATTGGTTTATTGATAAATTTCGGGGCAAAGAGTTTGGAATTTAAAAGGGTCTATAACCTCAATCATCCCGAAAACAAAGATTACATCAAAAGTAATCCTAAAATCAACAAATCCTAAAAATCTTAATTCAGACAGATGAACGATACTGATAAAAACCGAATCATTGAACTTATAAAGGCAGGTGAAAAACTGCCAAAGGAATTCATTTACAAACTTTTTGCTGACGAAGAAGATGTATTCCTGTTTTGGAACGGAAGAAAAGAAGATGTTACCAATGTAGCCCTGCCCTTTCATAGCATTGAGCATATAGACGAGCCACGCAAAGAAACCAGCCAGACCCTTGAACTCTTTGATACTCGTGGGCGACAACTCAAAGGCTGGACTAATAAATTGATTTGGGGTGATAACAAACTCATTCTTTCTTCATTGGCTAATGGACCAATACGAGAAGAAATTGAAAAAGAAGGCGGACTAAAACTCATATACATTGACCCACCTTTTGCCGTTGGAGCCGACTTTGGTTTTGAAATTGAAATTGGTGGTGAAACAGCCGAGAAAAAGCAAAGCATTATTGAAGAAATTGCATACCGCGATACTTGGGGTAAAGGAATTTCTTCCTATTTGTCAATGATGTACGAAAGACTGAAATTAATGCACAACTTATTAGCTGAAGATGGGAGTATTTATGTACACTGTGATTGGAGAGTAGTTAATCATTTACGATTATTACTTGATGATATTTTTGGTTCTGATAAATTTCGCAATACCGTTACTTGGCAAAGAGCAACTATGAGTGGGGCTAAAGCTGTAGGTAATCAATTTGGGCGTAATTATGATTCAATTCTTTATTTTACAAAAACTGATAAAGCAATTTTTAATAGACAATTTCTTGAGTATTCTCAGGATTATATTGATAAGAAATTTATATACAAGGAAAAAGATGGCAGAAGATATAGATTGCAACCAAAAGGAACACGTTCAGAAAAAGCAATTGAAGAATTTCGCTCTCAAAACAAAATTGTTGAAACTGATGGTGGTTACATACAAATAAAATTCTATCTTGATGAAATGAATGGGGTTGTGTTGGATGATGTATGGCTAGATATTCAAGATATAAGAACTATTCAAGGTGATGAATTGTTAAATTATCCAACCCAAAAACCCGAGGCACTTTTAGAACGCATCATAAAAGCCAGTAGCAACGAAGGCGATTTAATTGCTGATTTTTTCTGTGGTAGCGGAACAACTGCCGCCGTAGCTGAAAAATTGGGTAGAAAATGGATTGCCGCCGATTTGGGGCGTTTTGCCATACACACCACCCGCAAGCGTTTAATTGGCGTGCAGCGAGAGCTGCAAGCCGCTGGAAAAAATTTCCGGGCATTTGAAATTCTCAACCTTGGCAAATACGAAAGGCAGTTCTTTATGGACGACCTGAGCAACGGGAAACGCAAAGCCAAAGAAGAACTCTATGTGGAATTAATTTTAGAAGCCTACAAAGCCAAACGCATCAGCGGGCATAGCATGCTGCACGGTCAAAAAGCAGGCAGGTTTGTGCACGTGGGGCCTTTAGACGTTCCGGTTACACAAAGCCGATTGGTGGATATTTTTGAAGAGTGCCGCAAAAATCTTTATACGCAGGTTGATGTTTTGGGCTTTGAGTTTGAAATG
>JAKPDB010000171.1 GCA_029552985.1 bacterium | reverse complement strand
GCGTCGAAAGAAAAACCATTTGCTATGTGGTGATTTCAAGGCTGAAATCAATTGCTGGCGCCGAGTGAGTAATTTTACCAGCAGAAATAAAATCAATATCAAGATTCCTTAACCTTTTTATATCCTTCAAATCAATTCCACCAGAAATTTCAATTAAAGGACGGTTTTCGCCGCATAAATTCAAAAATTTCTTAATTTCAGATGCGCCTGTATTATCAAACATAATGATATCTGCTCCTGCGTTTTTTGCTGCCAATGCTTCATCACAGGACTCAACTTCCGCTTCAACTGCAACATTTTTAATTGTTTTCGCCTTTGCTGTTAGTTTGCTAATTGCATCAATTCTCGAAATTTTCTTGTAATATGACCATAGATTGATGTGGTTATCCTTAATCAAAACCATTTCAGAAAGATTTAATCTGTGATTATATCCTCCACCTACCCTGACAGCATATTTTTCCAGAACCCTCAGACCAGGAGTTGTTTTTCTTGTATCAAGAATCTTAAATTTACCTCCTGATTGCCTCACAAATGCATTTGTAAACGTCGCGATACCTGATAAATGTGAAAGAATATTAAGAGCAACCCTTTCTCCAGTTAAAATCGGCTTCAATGGTCCTTTCAAAATAGAAACAATTGAACCCTTTTTCACCTCAGCTCCGTCCTTAAGAATTTTTGAACATTTTACTTTTTCATCAAGGATGGAAAAAACTTCCTGAAATAGCCGCGTTCCCGCGATAATACAGTCCTGCTTTGCAATAAGTTTGGCAGTAATGGGAAAATTTTCTTCAAACAAAGTTTCTGTAGTTATATCTCTTTTGCCAATATCTTCTTTCAGGGCATTGACTAAAAACCTTCGTATTTTACAAGTAATTTTCATTTAGTTTTCACCGTTTTTGAAAAATTTTTCAGGATTTTCAAGAACAATATCAAAACACATTTTGTTTTTTTTATTGTAAAATGAAATCACCTGTGAATCAAGAAATTCAGGTCTATCAATCATTCTCAACATCTGCTCTTGGTTACTGATAAATCCATGTTCGTAAAAAAATCGGAACAATAAAATCACAGCATTTTTCTCGCACGGAACACAAATTTTATATTTGGACAGAATTTTCACTGGAATATCTTTGCTGATATTTTGAACAATCTCTTTCTCCAAATCAGCTGTTCTTAATTTTTTTTTATTTTTTTCTTTCATCTGGATAAAAAAAAGGGGGCGCTTTTGCGCCCCCTTTAATTATTCAGGCAATACTTAGAATGCAACCTTCATTGTTGCTATTGCCTGCCATGCATTCTTATCCTTATCATTTGCTTTACGAACGGTGTCTTCAACATAGCTGCCGGCAATCAGGTATCCAAGGTCAAGCCCGAGAGAAAGGTCTTCACTGTAAGCATAATTGACTCCGAGGTCAATTTCATTACCCACAGAATCGTCAATACCTGCGGCTGTTTCTTTTGCTGTAAGGTTGAACCAGTCAAGAGTAAGTCCGACCTTTTCTGTGGGTTGAAGACCAAGACCAAGCTTAAGAGCTCTTACACCGCTGGCATTTTTGGTGCCAGTGCCAGCGATATCGTTAAATACACCTTCGCCATTGCTGAAGAGTGCTGGATAGGCAATTTTACCAACTCTGGAAGCAATATTGGATGGGAACACAGGAACCCATTCTTTCTGGTCCGTATCAGTGGCTTTCTGTCCTGAGAAATCAGCATATCCGACAGAAACCACAGGGTTCATATTTGTGGCAAACTTGTAGTCAACACCAAGAACAAGCGCCCATCCTTCATAATCCCTATTGTTGGTTTGATCTCCAAACTGCTTCGCATATTCACCAGAGATTGAAAGTGCTTCCAGTGGACTCCATGCAACTTTGAGACCCGCTGTGTCAAGAGTTGGATAAACGTTCGGTGGTTGTTTTCCTACTTCATACCTTACATAGTAAGGATTGATAATGAGTTTTTCAAGTTTTATCGGAATATCCAGACCATACAGGTCTCCATCGCTTGGTTGATTGTACAACTCATTAATTTTTGCCTTGAAAGCACAGATGCTGACAGGAGCAGCAGTAAATGCATAGTCAAGTTTAATCGCATCAAATGCTTTCTGGAGTCCATAGTCATAATATTTAGATATATTAGCAACGGGAGGATTCGCATCCCTGTACTGGCTTCCAACGACAAGTCCGTCTGCAATTTGGATTTCCTGGCGACCAACTGTCAGGTTAAGTCCAGGAACAAGAAGGTCAGCAACCTTAATGTAGGCAAGGTCAAGGTCTATATCCCTCGCTGTTTGTCCCCAGTCCCTTTCATTGATGAACCTGACCATTGCACTGACATTGTTTGAAAGTTCAGCGCTCACGTAGACCCTGGCACCAGTATAAAGGTAGGACTCTCCGTCACCATTTGTTCCAGCTTTTTTTGTCAAATCGAAGTTGTTTCTGTAAATTCCTTTTACGACAATATCTCCACCAACTTTTACATTTTCAACTGCTGAAAATGCCGGGACAACGAGTCCACAAAGCATAATCGCAGCAAGTATCATAATTGTCTTCTTCATTTCTTAACCCCTTTAGTTTATCTATGTAACCCGTGTTTTACGGTTACATAACCATCTGATTTCTTTGTTAACTCCTGATTCCTGCCTTTCTTTTTGTTCACCTCCTTTCTGGCCTTTTTTGAACCAGGTACTCAGAAATCCGATGCATTCGTAATAAATTATACCCGCATATTTTTATT
>JAKPDB010000152.1 GCA_029552985.1 bacterium | reverse complement strand
GGGGTTAATGCAGATAAATCTTGAAGCTATAACCAGAGAATATTTCATTGAAGCTGAGGCCGCCTTCGAAGCGAGAGGAGCTCAGGTTGAACTTGACACAGTTACCGATCCGGACAATCCCGTGCTTAAAGTCAAAAAAGGCAACCGGAATCTCATCATTCCAGCTAACAAAGATTTTGTCGAAATGAAGGGGACCAGAATCCAGACAAAGCTGATCAATGTTTATAACCGCAAAAATTTCTATGTCTCCCGCCAGGTCCTCGCCCTTCTGGAAAACTAAGGACACAATCTATATTTCCTATTTTTTTACACTCTTTTTTTAAGTGCTATCAGAAAAATAAGGATGCTGATTTGCCTTTAAAAATATGATAAACCTGCATAGTTGGGATAGAACTGAAAAATCCCCAGGCTTGTGCATATGAATGATTTCGCATCTTTTTCCACTTCTTTTTTGTATTCAACAACGACCGTCTTTTTCCCAGGATGGCCTACGCCTTCACTACACACCTGAACCAAATAAGCAGGAATTCCCAGGCCCGGGCTAGCCGTTTCATAATATTTTTGACAGGATATAATCTTGACTTCTTTTCCGTTGATCGTAATTTTCAAGTCTTTCGGCTCCAATTCAGGTGCAGCATCAAAAATAGAAAACTCTACTCCATTGATATTTATAGGAAATGTTTTTTGTTCTTTGGCCCAAAGTCCCATCGGTCTAAAAGAAACAAAATATGAATTTCCTCCGCCGTTATTCGGCCAAACGTTTAAGTTATAAACCTCACCGGTCCCAACTTTAAAATCAATGCTCTGATCTAAATCCATGATAATATGCCAGGCCCAGGCCTCCAGCTCCGTCACAGCGTAGCTTTTGGGGAAAGCAATTATAGCGTTGTATGTCCTTTCAGGAAGCCAGATTTCATAGTGACCAAACTCATCAGACCATTTGCCTATCGATTCAGATGCAAATCCATCAGGACAAACGGCAATGGGCGCTTTAAAGGCGTGGCCATTAAAGTCGGTTATATTCCCTGATAACTTATGATACCGACACTTAATTTCTTTTATTCTGTTTCCCGCTGCAGATGAAATAGACACTATAATTTTATACGGATTTTCTTCTAAATAATCAACCGGATGTACTATTTTGAAAAAGTCGTTTCTGAATTCAATAAAGTTTGATTTCTGGGCTCTATCTATGTCAAATCTTTTGTCCAGAACTTTATCCCCATTTTTCAAGAAAACTTCGACACTGACTTGAAACTCATCCCCAGGTACTTTCCCATAGATGTGCAAGCATGAATGAAAATTAAGCTTTTGCCCTATATCCAGGGTGACAGAGTCAGCAGGCGTATTGTACCAATAGGCCCGGATATCCCGAGTATCTTCAGTGTCCAGGAAAGGATAGTCAATCTGGGCGTGAGAAAAAGTGTAAACTAAGAATAAGCAAAGCAACAAAACTGACATTTTTTTCATCGGTGCTCCTTGATATATTGATCATTTAATTTCCAACTAAGATCTTTCCTCAGCCTAATAGCTTAATTCTAGTTTTCCCCGGGATTAATTAAAAACAATGCAATCAAATCTCGTGGGTAACACTTTCTTATCCTTTTTTTATCAGGAACAATGTCCCAGCCAGTTTCAGACCTATCATAATTTGGCTCCTTTAATTGCCACTCAGGTTTTTGCCGCCCAAACCAGTTCTTCAATGGCTCTAAAACATACCTTTTTTCATTAGTCATAATAAACCTCCGCCAAACGCTTTTATA
>JAKPDB010000136.1 GCA_029552985.1 bacterium | reverse complement strand
TTTTCACAAATTTCTTTTGCTGAAGCTAATTTGCCACCTTCTCGATTACCTTGATAGAGATAATCCAATTTTAGTTTTTCAAAACGACGTTCAACAATTTTAGTATTTTCCGAAGTGATGATACCAACCTTTATTCCTTGCTTCTGAATGAGTTTTAAACCCATTCCATCGCTTACATTGAATTTTTTAAGTTCATCGCCTAATTCAGAATAATACATTCCGCCATCGGTCATCACACCATCCACATCACAAAGAAATAATTTGATTTTGTGACAGAAATTTTGTGAAAAAGTTAAATCTGTTTCAGCAGAAATATTATTAATTTTAAATGAAGAATTTTTTATCAGATTATCAATTTGCAAAGCTTCTTCCAGAATTTTTTTGACACTGGCGAGTACTAATTGATTCGGTCCATCAGAAATGGCATAATCCGGAGAAGGATGTACCTCAATAAAAATGGCATCAACCCCGACAGCCAATGCAGCTCGCATCAGATAAGGAACCATTTCACGATTGCCACCGGTAGAAGTTCCTTGTCCACCAGGTTTCTGAACAGAATGAGTGGCATCAAACACCACAGGATAACCATATCGTCTCATTTCAACCAATCCTGTCATATCAACAACAAGATTATTGTAACCAAAACATGAACCTCGTTCACAAAGAAGAATATTTTCATTACCTGCTTCACTGATTTTTTCAATAACGTTTTTCATGTCCCACGGAGCCATAAACTGACCTTTTTTGACATTGATAATTTTCCCTGTTTTAGCTGCTGCAATCAGTAAATCGGTTTGTCTTGACAGAAAAGCAGGAATTTGAAGCACATCAGCCACTTTTGCAACCATTTCACATTGCCATGTCTCATGAACATCGGTAAGAATAGGCAAATCGAAATCTTCCTTAATTTGCTGAAGAATTTGAAGACCTCGTTCCATACCTATTCCTCGTGAAGATTTTATTGAAGTCCGGTTGGCTTTATCAAAAGAAGATTTAAAAATAAGATGGATATTTAGTTCTTCACTTATTTGTTTTAAGGTTGAAGCTGTTTCTCTCGTAATTTTTTCGTTTTCTATGGCACAGGGACCTGCAATGAGAGTAAAACGTTGATTCCCTCCAATAGTAAAACGGTTCAGAACATTTATTTCTCTGGTGGGAAGTATCATTATTAAACAATTAAGATAAAATGCACAAATAATGCGACAAAGATA
>JAKPDB010000134.1 GCA_029552985.1 bacterium | reverse complement strand
AAATATTATCCTTCTTGCGGACACCTGGGCGACCAATATAAAAAAGGAAATGTGGTTTTTTGAACCAGACGGTGGGAGAAATTATATGGTGCACTGCCGTCATAATAAAAAGGCAAACATCCTTTTTCTTGATGGGCATGTAGAAGCCCTTGAAGCAAACACTATTGTAAAAGAAAAGTATGCTCCTTTTACACCGGTCATTCTTGTAGACGAGTATAATTAAAAACAACTTCTCTTCACAAACAGAAAATTTTTGTGTAATTCGCACACACTGCTTTCAAAAGATCGGTTGATATTTCAGAGTTTTAACGGTATAATGAATAATACAGGAGGGGTCGCATAGTGGTCGAGTGCGGCGGATTGCTAATCCGTTGTATCGTCGAAAGGCGGTACCGTGGGTTCAAATCCCACCCCCTCCGTATTTTTTTCACAGAGGGATTTGAATGGAGCGAAGGCAGGAATTGCGAGCAAGCGCAGCAATTCCAGCGGCTGGTTGCCAATGCGATGAATAAAGAGCATTGTATGGCAAGCCTGCCGAGTCGGTGAGGCAGGGCGGATCGACCCGAGTCGTAGTGGGAGACGAGGGCGCCAAATCCCGGCTGGTTTTTCTGGCAACGAAGTTCTACCTCTTTGTGGAATAACAGTCAGTTAAAAAGGGACTCCATTTCAACCTTTTTCTTTAATTCTTCTGTCTTCTCTTTAAGTCCCCTGGTTTTCAAAAGAACATCAGACATTTCTTTAAGATTGATTTCTGGACTTTTTTTCATCTTATCATAGTAAGACATTACTAAACTCCAGATATTTGCAAGTTGTTCTCCCTGACCCTTTAATGATGGAATGGAATAAGCTTTTTCTATGCAGGATTTGTAATCTGCCTCATATGCCTGTGCAAGAGATGTAATTTTCTCTTTTAAAAGGCTGTATCTCGGTTCATTAATCTTTTGACCAATAGCGTCAGATTCTTTTTTATTCAGCACCCTTTTTTTGAAAACTATTGTTCCATAATTCTCCACTTCATGAAATGATTTTTCAATTTTGGGCCAGCATGAAACTCTTTCCTCCTCAGGTCCTGTAAGATTATTTCTTCCAACGTTTATTTTCCATTTTTCTCCGTCAGATGGTATCTTCCCCAGCACCTTGAACGGTATTTTCACTTCAACTGACCAGAAATCCTTACCGACAAAGCTTTTTGCCTGCCAGTTTTCAAGTGGAACTGTTTTACCTATGCCTACTGCATTCCATCTCGAACCAATGGCACTGATAACAAATTGCCAGCAATTCATTTCAGGTGGAATAAGAAATAACTCAACACTATCTTCCATCCATAGAAATCTGTCGCCATCAGGTCTTTTTGCATTAATCTTCTTAACATCCGGTTCGTCTGCCCTGAAGGCAAAATAAAAATTTTCATTATCCCAGCCCGCCTTGAACCATGATGGTTTGACCGTGGCAAATTCATTCCCGCCGAGAAGGAAAAAACATCTGGCCTCAGGAATAAACTGCCAGCAATCATCATCAACCTTGCCATCCAGAACCGGTTCCTTCTCAATCCGATAACACTGATACAATGAAATATCTTTTGTGTGAACGGGATTGTTTGTGGATTTTGTCTCTCTGATATTGCCGGAAATAACGCAGCCAGCACAAAGCAATAAAATACTGAACAGAATCGTGTTTTTCATTCTACACCGCCTTTTTATTTAACGTTGAATGTTTTTTCAACGACGGTACCTGTGGAGACATCTTTTACTTTTATTTTCCATAACCCGATTTGTTCATCGAGAGCAAGTGAAATCTTATCCTGAATTTTACCATTTTTTGCTGCAAGGTTTTTCGTGTAGTATTTTATTTCTTCGCCAGAAGGAGATATCAAACATATATTAAAAACATGAAATCCAGGGGTTGATGTTGCGACAATTTCAGCACTGTAAGAGAATTCTGTACCCTGCCTAACAGTTTCTGGCACCGAAAGATTGATTCCGGTAACTCTGTATGGCAAAAGACTATACACCTTTGGCTTGATGGGAATAATTTCTGTTTTAATCACGTTTATGTAGCCAATGAATTTTCCTTCCCTGGTGTCATAAACGTAATAGTTTTCAGGAAGTGTGATCTGTGCTTTATATTGTTTTTCAGCGATTGAATCGTCAACCTCCTGAAGAATTCCCAGATACATGTTATTGCCCGCATTGTATCTGTACATTTTCAATCCAGGCACATCAGGCGATATCGTAATTTTCTTTTTGTTGCCTGCAAATGTCCAGAGTTTATCACAAAAGTCCTTCAATAACAGAGCGTTTTCTGCGTTGACCTGGAGTTTCCCTTTTTCAAGTTCACCTTTTACCGAAGCATACTCCTTCATGCTAAAATTCAGAAGTATTCCCCTGCCTTTACCATAGGTATTGGTAATCAAAACCGGTACACCATCAGCTGAACCCAATGCCTGACCTGTAGTCACCTTTAAATTGGTATCAACAATCGTTGTAGGCAGTTTTGAAGGAAAAGAAGTATCCCCGATTTCAATATTTGCCTTTTTCCCACCTGAACGGTCGCTGGTGTTCTGAGATACACCGAAAATTTCATCAAGGATTCCAGTTGAATATGGTTTGCCATGCCCATCACATACACCTGGTCGCAAATCCGCAATCACTGTGCCACCATTTCTGACGAAATTGATAATTTCTGATGCCTCTTTTTGTGAAAGTGCCTGAGCAAAGGGAAGATATAAAAATTTGAAGTTGCCTGTATTGAGTATTCCTTCCTCAAGCTGCTTGTAAGAAATAATTTTGAACTGTCGTTGCGTATCTTCCATCACTGTTACAATGCTATCCAGAACCTCTGCCATCATTGGAAATTTAGGAGATAAAGTCGCCATGTGCACGCTCGACGCCGAATACAAAATTGCTGTCTGGTCGCATTCTCTTTGTGATTCCATAAACATTTTTCCAACACCACTTTTGATTTCATTCAATTGCGCAAGTGTGACCTTGAAAAAATCATAAAAAGAAAAATCAGAAGCAGTCGTACTCATCAGTTGCCCCGGGAAACCTGTCCACATAAAACCGCCTGTCGCGCCCTTGAAAAGATTTCTCCATGGAAAATAGTAATTGAATAATTTGCTTTCCCTGCAGAAGGAATAACCACCTGTCCATCCAAAAGAAACAAGACTATTCGGCTGAGCAAAATCTTTAACAGCATAATCAATAAAAGGTCTGGTATAGTCACCGTTGAGATTGATAGCATTCATCAACTTGTAAAAGTCAGCGGCTTTAAAAGTGTTAATTTCAGCATCTGTTCCTTCGTAACCAACCCTCGCGTATGGAATTTTCTTCCGGATCACATCAGCAGCGTACTGATATGAACCTGCCCAGACACTTTCCATGCATCGCCTGTAATCAACCCACAGAGGAATTAAATCAGGATTTTTCATTGCGTCCTGATAGGTTACAGGTTGCACTTCTGAAAATGAATTATAGTGTGAGTTATACTCCTTATTCAGGTTCTGGATGGTTGTGTATTCCTGTTGAATAAATTCCTGGAATTTCTTTACGCAATATGGACAGAAACACAACTCATAACCAGCGGGTGAAAAATGCAGTTCATCACCCATTGTGAACTCACACACTGAAAAATCTTTTACCTTATCAATATCCTTATTCAAACCATCCGCAATCTTTTGTAAAACCTGAGGGTCATTGAGGCAAGGAACTCTCACATGGTCTGAGGGGTCTCTCGGAGATTTTCTGTCAGCAAAAAACCATGTCACAGAGTCGCATATACCAATGAAATTAAGATTTGCAAGTGGTATCATGTCAGAAAACTGTGGATAAATTGTGTCAATGCCAGAATCGTAATAGATTTTGTATAAATAAAAGGATGGATATGCTGTGTCTATAGGTCCACACCAAAGGATTGACCTGAAATCATCAACCGGCTCAATATCTGAAATCAAAAACTTTTGATTTTTCTCCGCAATAACTTTTCCACCCTTTATTAATTGGGTATTCACGTTGTTCACAACAGTGAGATAACTGACAGGCAAAAGAGTAAAGTTTATCTCTCTGGAATCCACAGTTAGTGTTTTCTGCTGCAGAAGTCTGCCGAAATTATCTCTGTGCTGAATTTTTAAAATCAATCCGTTTTCGGGTTGTTGTTTCAAAACGATTTTTCCGCTTATGGTATCGCTTTTCCTGTAGCTTCTGTTCATTTCAATTTTTTCAATATCCTGTTGAGAGGATACCTCTAAAAAACAACTCCCAAAATCAATTACCTTTCCACCGCTTTTTATCCACACATCAACGTAGTATGAACCCGCCGGGAGATTGTCAAAGTTCAATAAAAGGTTATTGTTGCCGGAATTCAGTTTAAGATTTTTCTCATCATTAAAAACTTCCTCCCCGGATTTTTTTCTAACAACAAAATTGTAACTGACTGATTTTTCCTTCTGACTTTCCACATTGAAATTGATGTTAATTTGCCTGCCATAGTCAACCATCACATAATCAGGCCCTGTAAGCGTACATTCAGGTTGTCTATCAGATGCCCATAAAATCGCTCGTATGATAAAGGCAAGATAGTAATCATAATCGCTATAATCGGTCTCAAGCGCAGTTTTAGTTGTCCTCACAGGACACAAGAAATGCATTGCAGAGCCTGCCACATAATTTTTTATAATAAAAATTTTCCCCTTTCCAAATGAATAACAGGCAAAACTTGCCTTTACAAATTCGTCAAAACTGCGATATTTTCCAAA
Organism: bacterium; assembly: GCA_029552985.1. GTDB lineage: Bacteria > Ratteibacteria > UBA8468 > B48-G9 > DTJG01 > DTJG01. Next base: position 7 of record JAKPDB010000134.1, on the reverse strand, counting down.
CGCAGGC
>JAKPDB010000131.1 GCA_029552985.1 bacterium | reverse complement strand
AACAGATTCAGAAGAGAAACAGATTTTGTCTATTGAAGCTCAGCTTGCTGAGCTAAAAGAATTTGCCGCCAAAGAAAAACTTGAAATCGTCGCCTCGCTTTGCGAGGCGCAAACCGCCAAAGAACCTGGCCGAAAAATTTTCGGAGAAATGCTTGATCGGATTTGCGCTGGCGAAGCCAGCGGAATTTTGGCTTGGCATCCGGACAGATTAGCTCGAAATTCTATTGATGGCGGAAAAATCATTTATCTGCTGGACACAGGAAAATTGCTTGATTTAAAATTCCCGACATTTTGGTTTGACTCAACGCCACAAGGAAAATTTATGTTGTCTATCGCTTTTGGCCAAAGCAAGTATTATGTTGATAATCTTTCAGAAAATATCAAAAGAGGACACCGCCAAAAACTGCGAAAAGGAATTTGGCCCGGCTTCGCGCCTCTTGGTTATCTAAACAATCACCGGACAAAAGAAATAGATTTGGATAAAGACAAAGCGCCGTTTATCAAAAAGGCGTTTGAGCTTTACGCTACCGGCGACTATACCCTCAAAGCCATAAAGCAGTTTTTGGCAGATAGCGGAATAACAAGCTACCGCAATAAACCGCTCTCTGTTTCCTGTGTCCAGCGAATGCTCAAAAATCATTTCTACTACGGAGTTTTTAAGTTTAACGGAGAAGTTTATCAAGGAAGCCACGAGCCAATTATTTCCAAGAAACTTTTTGATTCTGTCCAGCAGGTAATGAATAACCGGGGCAAGAAAAAGAGAAAAAGAAAGCATGAATTTGCTTTTTCAGGCTTTATGCGTTGCGGAAACTGCGGCTGCATGATAACCGCTGAAAAACAAAAAGGGCATAACTATTACCGATGCACCAAGAAAAAGCAAAAGTGCGATGAAAGGTATTTGAGAGAAGAGAGCCTTGTTGAACAGATGAGAAATTTTATTCAAAAAGTTTCTTTGCCTGATAACTGGGCAGAAAATATGCTTTTGGAATTGGACAAAGAAAAAGAGCAAGCCAAAAAAGAAAGCGAAATTTTTGTTCAAAATCTCCACCAACAAAAAGCGAAAGTTGAGCAGAAAATTGAAAAATTGTTAGACCTTTATATTGCCGGCGGAGCTTTGACCCTTGAAGAATACCAAACCAAGAAACAAAAACTACTCAACGAAAAACTGGACATTGAGCAGAAAATCAGAGATTTTGAACAATCGGGAAATAATTGGCTCGAACCGATGAAAGAAATGATTTTTGAGGCAAAACAAGCCAAAATTCTATTGTCGCAGGGCGACAATTATCAAATCCGGGAATTTCTAAAAAATGTCGGCTCGAACTTTATTTTGAAAGACAAAAAATTCAATTTTGCACCTAAAATCGGCTGGCGAGCCCTCGCAGAGGGCGAGCCAGCATCAACATTTACCGATTGGCGGGCCCTGCGAGGCTCGAACTCGCGACCCACAGATTAAGAGAAAGTTTGATGTCGTTGTAAGGTCTTGATAATGTGTGCCAATTTGCCACTCTTCCTCTTCAGGTGACCGAAAAGTGACGGGGTTAAATTCGCTCGAAATG
>JAKPDB010000104.1 GCA_029552985.1 bacterium | reverse complement strand
AGTGGAATTTTTAAGCTGTTCAAGCTGACCTTCCAATGTTGCCTTTGCGGTTTCAAGGTTTTTCTTTTCAGTGTTGACTTCATCAAACCTTGCCTTTGGGATAAAGCCTTTCAGTTCTTCCGCAGATGCATCAGCAACCTTCTTTGCAGTTTCTTCATCAAGTCCTAATTTCACCAAATCTTCTTTTTTCATTGTTTTGACCATCCTTTCAAATTCATTTTTTACCTGGTTCAGTCCAGTCCTATTTGTCTTGTTCTTTTTCGCCTACAATACCAAAAAGGCGGTTTTGGGTATGAAAAAAGCACTCTTGTTCAGGATGCTTCAATCATTAAAATTCTGATATCAATTACTATTAAGTTGTTCAAAAGCTTCTTCCTCTGTTGACATTCTAATTTCATCACCTTTAACAAGTATCAAATAGGGATTGCCAACAAATGAAACATCATCACCTTCAAACATAGGTTCATATGCTTCATAATCTTTCCATTTTCCAATATACAAAGCATCATCATAACCCATTTTCTTTGCAAATGCCTTTATCTTATCATGTTTCACTTGCTCACCCCTTCCATAATATAATTCACGACATCCAAGTTGAATTGCTTATCATCAATTCTTAATATTTTTGGTGGTGTTGCCACTTTCATACCACCTAATGTCATTGTATATTTCAGTTGCTTCAAATATGCTAAAACTTCCTGCTTAATATAAGTTTTCCCATTCTGTGGGTCATATAATCGCAAAATGCCATCTGCCATTCTATCAACTGAAATAATATGACCACTTCGACTTCTTCCTTTCCAAAAAAATTGAAGTGTATATCTTTTATCAAGTTCAATTATCTTTTCAAGAAATTCAGCAAACTTTGATGCAGTAGTTATAGTGTCATCAAAGATGTAAGCAGGATGTTTACCAGTTGCAGGGTCAATCCATGCCATATTGGTCTGTCTTGAAAGTTTATCAAGCATTGAACCTTTTGTATTTGGCAATGTCTGTACATCATAACCCCTCAATCTTGCTTCATAAGTCACAACACAACTTTGACAATTTATTCTATAACCATGGGATTTCATGTAATTCGGATTCGGTTTCCCATGGTTTGCATCATCAAATGTCATTGGTGACCCACGCTTAACCCCTGCAATTTCTTTCGGGTATAATTTTTCATCAATTGTACCATCTTTTCCCACTTCCTGCAAGTTTTCCTTTGAACCACCGTCAACAAAGGTTTCTTTCCAGTCATTGTATTTCATATTGCTTGGTACATAGTAAGTCTTTCCATCTGCACCCTTTGCTGCTCTTTCCCCATAGTTATCTTCAAAATAAGGAACAGTGGTTGTTCTGCACCATGGATGGAAGGGGGGAGCAGTAACCCCTGGTTCATAGTTCTTCATATCTTCAACATGCCCATCAAGTTCCCTGCATATTTCAGATGTGTGACTGTCCAGGGTTGCCACAATTTCAAACTTTTCAACATCCAGTGCATTGAAAGCATCCTTCTGTGACTGTGAAGCAAAATAAGCGGATTCAGTCATCACCAACCTTCCTGCTTGCCCTTGTGATGTTTTCATCTTTGCAGCAATAGCTTTGATTGCATCATCAGGTGCTTTACCAAGCATGATTGTTCTTGTAAGCTGCTTTTGAACTTCATCAATCAGGGCAGCTTTGTTTGACCATATCCTGTCACTGAAATTTTTTCCGTCAGTTGCCCATGGTTTTGAAATTAACTTTTCAACAGTCCTTTCATCAATAGCTGCAATATCCCATCCAATATTCCAACCTTTCTGAATCTCATATGCTGTATGATAGTAGTTCTGTAAATAAGTCTTTTTTAGTAACTTA
>JAKPDB010000092.1 GCA_029552985.1 bacterium | reverse complement strand
GTGAATAATGCTTCTGTCTTTCCGTCCATCTCCATCATATTTCCATTTTCTTCGGATGAAATTGTGGAGCAATTCTTAACCATGGGGTTTTAGGCCTTTCAATATATCCCCATTTTTCAATTGCTCTTCTTAATGCCTTATTTTCTGGCCTCTTAGCATATTCTACAATATGTATACCTTCCATAACTGCCGCTATTGCCTGCTGCCATGCAGCAGCACCTGCTGTATATCCATCCGGATGACCAAGCATTCCTCCGCCAGCAGGTATCACAATATCCGGTCCATATTCTCCAATAAGAATTGGAGCAAGCCCAGGATATACTCCTGCACATGGCATTGGAAATGTTTGCTTGATTTTGCCAAGTGGCGCAAGCTTCACATGCGCTGTGCGAAGACCTTCTTCCATACTTACCATTGGGATTGATGACCAATATGTCGGCGTAAGCATTAAATCTGCACCGCAAATTCTAGCAAGTTTTGCAAATACAGGCCAGGATATTCTTGGTTGAGCAGCAATCATATGAGATGCGTGCCACAAAATCGGCACATTGATTTCAGGGTCAGAAGCAATCTGTCTCAATACAGGCAGGCCCGCTGAATAAGTAATCAACAGCCCTGTAGCACCATGCTTGATTGCCTTGTGCGCACGTTCAATCATTTTGTCAGGTTCATGAGTAATGCTTAAAAAATAAATTACTTTTTTACCTGTCTGCTTTTCTGCCTGATACAATTTTTCAAGTACAGCATCCAACCTGTCAAGGTAAGTATTGTTATAGACATCAGATGTCATTTCGTCATCTTTTACCATATCAACGCCACCCAGTGCAGTTTGATAAACCTGATTAGCAACCTGCTCTGGAGTCATTCCCATCTTTGGTTTGATAATGTGAAGAGAAAACGGCCTTTCTTTTACGCCTGTTAATTTTCTAATCCCCTCTACTCCAAATTTCGGTCCTGAAAATTTTTTCAGGATGTCCTGTGGCAAAAAAATGTCAAGGAGTCTTAAGTGCTGAGAATAGGCAAAACAGTTTCCTGCTATTGACAGCAACATCATAGGAAGATTATCTATCCATGCATAAATTGGAAAAGCAAACTGAACTACTGCTTCTCTTGTAAATTTATCCTCAACAGGAATTTCATAATATCCAACAAGTTTTCCTGAAAGAGTTTTTCTAACCTGTTCTGTATCCTCTTCAACCTTTTCCCAGGTACCTGTTGAACCTTCGAGTGCAATTGATTGAAGAAGTTCAAAATGGTCGATGAACTGGGCTCCTTCGAGTTTGTCTTTCATATAATATGTTGCAACGATATGCGTGTTCAAATCAATTCCGTCAAGCGTGTTAAGAAAAATTTCTGGTAGATGATATCTTTCCATAATGCCTCCTTTTTAAACAATTTTTAAAAATATAAATGCTTAAACCTTTGATATTGTTTCTCCCACCTATCTGTATTTTTCGGCTGAAAAATATTCACTTTGCAGGAACTTGCAGCCATATCTCTTATTCTGGAGATGTCCTGAATTTCACCATCAGCAAATGCCTGGATACAGAGATTCCCAACGGCTGCTGCCTCAGATGGGCCTGTAATCACCTGCAATCCTGTGGCATCAGCAATCATCTGGCACAAAAGTTTATTTTTTACTCCGCCGCCCACAATACATATCTTTTCAAAAGTTCTTCCTGTGCATGCCTGAATATCCTCAAGGGGCTTCTTAAAACTTAAAGCAATTCCTTCAAGAATTGCTCTTAATATGTCGGCCATTCTCTCTGGGTATTTTTGACCGGTACTATCACAGTATTTCTTCAGTGCAATTTCTCCATTTTCTATTGAGAAAAAAAGATGATCATTGGGATTAAGAAACAACTGAAATCCACTGGAATCCATTGCAGATTCTATCATTTTCCTATAAGTAATTTTTCTGTCTTTTTCAAAAAGTCGCCTGTAAAAATTTTCAAACAAATAAAGACCAGCCATATTTCTCACAACCAATATACAGTCAAATCCAGGTTCATTTATAAATCCGGCTTTAAAGGTTCTGTCATCTGTTTGCGGAAATTTTGAAATCAATCCAAATACTGCCCATGTCCCGGAACTGATAAATAGTGTATTCTGGTCAACAAATGGCACTGCAGCTGCCGCAGATGCTGTGTCATGTCCAGCCACTACAGAAACATTCGTATTCTTACAATGAAATTTTCCTGATATTTCCTTGCGTAACTTCCCTGCTATAGTGCCCGGATAAACAATTTCAGGCATAATATTCAATGGAAGATTAAAAGTATCGAAAATCTTTTTGCTCCACTTTTTTGTACGAATATCAAGTAACTGAGATGACCCGGCATTTGTCAGCTCGCACGCAATATTTCCAGACAATAGATATCTAAAAAAATCTGGCATCATCAAAAAAGTTCTCGCCACATCAAAAAGCCATCGCAATTTCATTTTTAATGAAACCATCTGAGAAAGTGTGGTTACCCGACCTATTCTGAGTCCTGTAATTTCATAAAGGTCTTGTTCGTGTATTTTATCTTCAATCCATTTTTCAACGTCTGACGTAATTTCGTCTCTATAATGAAATGGATTCTGCAAAACATGCCCCATCTCGTCAAGAAAGATAAAATCAACTCCCCATGTATCAATTCCCACTGATGAAATATTTTCAAAACCCTGATTCAAACACGCTGAAATGCAGTTCAATACATCTGTCCATAAAGATAGGATGTTCCAGCGCAGACTTCCATTAATTAACACTGGCTCATTGACAAATCTGGATACTTCATTCAATGTCATTTTTCCGTTTTTCAATGTTCCACAGATCGCCTTTCCACTCGAAGCACCTATGTCAATAGCAAGATAATTCTTTTCTCTATTCATCGGTTTTTTTCCTGAGAACTTTATCCGCCAGATTGTTCAATCTTTCAATATCCCACAATTTCTTTTTATATCTTGCTACAAGAATATAAATGGCATCGATAAGACACAACTGTGCTATTCTTGATGAAAGTGCCGCTGCCTTAACACCTGTTTCTGTAAAAGATGTGCAGAAGAAAAAATCTGAAACAGCGTGCAAAGGACTGTTTAAATAATTCGAAATCCCTGCTGTTATTGAACCTTTTCGTCTCGCAATCCTTAGCCCTTCAACTGTGATGGATGAACGTCCAGAATGAGAAATCCCGAGTACAACAGTTTTTACATCGGCTCTCAGTGTTTGTATCAAAATCTGATAATAATCAGTGTAGGCTTCGGCCTGGATATCAAGATGTGAAAACCTTAATGCTGCATCCTGTGCAACATTTCCTGAACCACCGATGCCAATACATATTAATCTGTTTGCTTTAATTATCCTTTTCGCCAGTTCACTCAGATTTTTTGTGTCAGTAATATGTAATGTATCTTCGAGACTCTTGATATTGCCCTGGAATACTTTGTGTACGATTTCTTCATCAGAATCTTCTGGCTTGATATCCCCAAAAATTTTGTTGAGCGGGTTTTCAGTTTCCCTCGCCAGCAATATCTTCATCTCAGCAAAATTTTTACAACCTGCCCTGCGTGCAAGCCTGCTGACAGTCGCTGTACTGACCCCGGATTCTCTTGCGACTTTATATATCGATAAAAATGGAATTTCAGCCCTTCTTGAACAAAGGAATTCTACTACCTTTTTCTCCGATATACTCAATCCCGGCAACAGTAATTGAATTTTTCTACAAAGATCTATGTTTGGATTCATGTTATTTTGTTTCAAAAATTCTGTCAATTATTGTAACATTTTTTCAAAAGAAGTCAAACTGTGGGGTTTTTTGAATTTCTCCTGAAGTATTTTATCCCTTCAAACCATAATATACTGGCAAGTCCAGCAATAACGCAAAATGTTACATCATGCAAATCGACATAACTAAATCTAAAAAGATTTTGCAAAAAAGGGTTCACAATTACCAAAAACAGAAAAATCAGTGCTCCTGAAACCACATAAACCAGTGGCCGATTTGATAAAAGAGTTTTTGAAAAAGCTGTATCAATTCTTGAACGATTTGTAAGAATTAAACAGATGTTTGAAATGATTAAGGTAATAAAAGTAATTGTCCGTGACCTTGCCTCATTGTGTCCACGAGACAGTGCCATTAGAAAAACAGTAAAAACAACCCCAAAAACCACAATACCCTGAACAATGCTGAAAAAAAATGTTATACCATCAAGAATTGATTCATTAAGTTTTCTGGGTGGCCTTTCCATAATACCTTTTTCTGGAGGTTCTGCCTCAAAAACTGTAGAACACACAGGATCTATAATCATTTCGAGAAAAACAATATGCACAGGACCCAGAACAAGAGGAAGTCCCATAAGGACAGGAAAAAGCGACATACCTATAATTGGCACATGAACAGAAATAATATAAGACACTGCTTTCTTAAGATTATCAAAAATCGTTCTACCTGTTTCAATACCTTTAACAATAGAAGAAATATCATCATCAAGAAGTACAATATCCGCTGATTCTCTCGCTACATCTGTCCCTCTTTCTCCCATTGCAATACCAATATGCGCTGCTTTCAGAGCCGGAGCATCGTTCACACCATCCCCTGTCATACCAACTATTTCACCTTTCTTCTTCAATATATCAACAATCCTTAATTTTTGCTCTGGCATAATTCGAGCAAAAATATTAGTTTTTTCAATGTTTTCCATCAATGTCATATCGTCCATTTCCAGTAATTGTTGACCAGTAACTACTTTACCTGCATGGTCAAGTCCAATCCTTTTTGCAATATTCATTGCTGTCGCAGGGTAATCTCCGGTTATCATAATTACTTTTATACCGGCTTTCTTACAAAGTTTTATAGCATTTTCTGCATTTTCTCGCGGAGGATCCATTAAACCTACCAGTCCAATAAAGTCAAATGTAAAGTCGTGCTGACTCTTCGGAAGTACTTTTCCCTGTACAAATCGTGCACCGGCAACTCCCAGCACCCTTAATCCCTGGTCCGCCATCTTCTTCACAACACCTTCGATTTCTTTTTGAACTGGTAAACTTAAATGACATAAATCCATAATTGCTTCAGGTGAACCTTTAACAGCTATGATATAGTCGTTTCCATCAAAAGATTTCCACACGTTTGACATTGCAAACAGTTCATCAGAAAGCGAATATTCTTGTACAAGGGTCCAATTTTCATGAATGTGTTCAGTCCCAGCAAGATACCTGTTTGCGAAATTTCTAAATGCTTTTTCCATCGGATCAAAAGGCCTTTCAAGACTGGCAAGAATTCCAAATTCTATCAACCGATGAAAATTTTCAGACAGATGGTCAAATCCATTTTCTTCAAACATTAACAATTGTCCTTCTGCGTAAAGTCCTTTTATTTCCATACGGTTTGTGGTAATGGTCCCTGTTTTATCAACACACAAAACAGTCATTGCGCCAAGCGTTTCAATGACAGGGATTTTTCTTGTAAGAACGTTATGACGAGACATTCTCCATGCGCCGAGCGCAAAAAATATGGTAAGAACCACAGGGAACTCTTCAGGAAGAATCGCCATCGCAAGTGTAAGTCCCGCGAGAATTCCATTTAACCAGCTAAAATTCAGCAACCTGTAAGAAACAACAACAATTACGCACAATATTAATCCTGTAATTGAAAATTTCTTAACCAGATTCTCAATCTCTATCTGAACAAGTGTTCTTGCAGGTTCTATGCTCTGTAAGGACTTACCAATTTTTCCGATAATGGTCTCGTATCCAGTACCTGTCACCTTCATTAGCCCATGTCCTCTTATTACCAGCCCACCCGCATACGCAAGAGAAGCTTTTTCTTGACTCAATGTTTCACTACCTGATTGCTGTGCCTTTTTCCTCACAGGTTCTGATTCACCGGTAATAAACGACTCATCTATGTAAAGGTTACTGCAGGAAATAATCACACCATCTGCTGGAACTCTATCTCCTTCTGCCAGAACCACAATATCTCCTGGTACAATTTCTCTGCCAGAAACTCTTTGTTCTTTCCCGTTTCTAATCACAATTGCCCTGGGGCTGGAAAGATTTTTCAACGATTGTAAAGCCATTTCAGTTTTTCTTTGCTGATAAAATGTAATTCCCATGATGACAAAAACAAAAGTCAAAAGTATCTGGGCTTCAAGTTTATTTCCAAGCAAGAGATAAATGACGCCACATGCAACCAGAAGAAGAAACATGAGCTCTTTTACAATATCTTTAAGAATATTAAGAATGGTCCGGTGCTCAGAGGAAGGTATTTCATTGTACCCATGAATCTTCAACAACTTTTGCACTTCAGAGTCTGTTAATCCTGAAGATTGATTCATTATATTCTCTGGTCAAGAAAGAAAATAAAGGATTATTCTAACCACTTATCCAGATGCTCAGATACAAAATTGTCATCGTTCAAATGAGGATAAGATTTATAGACCCTGTCGATTTCTTCTTTTTGTCCTGGAGAAAGAATTTCATCCTCTTTTAATGTCCAGTTGCCTTTCAATAGTCCCTGCCTTCTCAAAATCTCATGGATTCCAGGAATACAGCCCGCAAAATTGTTTGCTGCATCAAAAATCGCTGCATTGCAATCCGTCACCTCTACCCCGAGTTTTAGCAGATCCGGTGGCACTGGTAATCCCTTCTCAACAACAGAGTGAATTCTGGTAAGAATTTCCACTGCCTTTGATGTCCAGAAAGCCCAGTGACCCAATAAGCCCCCCACGATTCTTACTGTTTTATTTCCAAAATAAAATGGGGTCAAAAGATCAAAGACAATGTTATCGTCATTACCAGTATACAGTGCAATGTCTCGTCCACTCTCAGCAATCGCTCTCACCACGTCAATTGTTTGATATCTGTTAAATGGCGCTATCTTAATGGCAATGACATTTTCAATTTCAGCAAAATCTCTCCAGAAATGATAGTCAAGTACTCTGCCTCCAACAGCAGTCTGAAGATAAAATCCAAAAATTGGCACAATTTCTGAAATCGTTCGCACATGCTCAAGCATATCTTTGTTTGTTGAATTCTTGAATGCAGATAAACTTAAAAGTACTGCATGGTATCCTAATTCCTTCGCAATGGTTGCTTCTTCAACAGCTTGCTGGGTTTTTCCTATGACACCCGCAATCCTGACTACAGGAATATCGGGTTTGTGTTCTTCTTCAAATTCTGAAATTGTTTCTGAACCAAGTTCGAGAACTGGTCTGTAAAGCCCGATTTTTTTGTCGTGAATTTCAAATTGTGTCGTATGTACACCAATCGCCACTCCTCCTGCGCCTGCTGAAAGATAATATCGCGTAAGGGCTTTCTGCCTTTTCTCATCAAGTGACCTCTTTTCTGTAAGTGCCAGTGGATGGGCTGGAATAACAGTACCCTTTTTAATCTTTTTTAAAATCTTTTTGTTAAGTTTTTCCACCATCAGTACCTCCCTTGTCGCTGTTCAAAATGCGTTGGTTTATTGAGAGACCTACCGCCGATTTCTATCCAGCGGGCAACCCACCTAATAATTGTCTCTGGAGTGATATCAGGTTTACCAAAAAGATTGAAACATTGCGAAGCATTTGAAAGATATGCTGTATCTGCCTCCTTACCTTCAAACAACGGTTTCTTTGAAAATAATCTACCAAATTGTTCTGCAATGTGTCTTACAGAAAGAATTTCAGGACCTGTCAGGTTAAGGATTCTGGGCGGAACAGAACAGATACTGAACGATCTGAAAATAATACTATTTGCCCACCCCTGCCAGACCACATTGACATATCCATTTTCGAGATTTATTTTTTCCCCTTTATATACCTTTACACCGATATCATAAATCACTCCATACCTTAATTCAACTGCATAGTTAAGCCGTATCAACACAGAAGGTATCGAAAACTTCGTTGAAAAAAATTCAAAAACTCTCTCTCGCCCGAGACACGATTGTGCATATTCTCCAATCGGACAGACCGTATCTGTTTCCTTTGAACCACCAGACGACACAGGTACCAAAGGGTATACATTTCCAGTAGAAAGCGCAACAATCCTGGAGTTTCTAAACTTTGTTGCAACAAGTGCTGGAACATAGGCATTCATTGCCCATGTGAGGGGCTGATTAACACTTGAACCAAACTTCATTCCTGCCATAAAAATTACATTCTGTACATCAGGAAGATTGTCAACTCCATTTCTATCAAGCAAATCGCATGAAATAGTTTTGATACCAGAATCTTCAAGATTCTTCCTTATCTGGGAGTCTGAAAATCTCGCAATACCAATAATATTTCTTTTGGTACCAGCAATATCATCAGCTCGTTTTATCTGTAAAGCCAGTGATGGTCCCATCTTTCCTGCTACTCCAAGTATAATAATGTCTCCTTGCAGGACTTTGCACAATTCTATTACTTCGGGATACGGCTTTGACAAAAACTCTTCAAGATGCTGTTCAGTTTCAATAAAATCTGGCATATCTTTCATGTTTCCCATAGGTCCTCCTCCCTTTTTAGCAATTATTTTACACCAGAAAACGTGGTTTATAAATTTGACAGAATTTTAAATATTTAGTAGATTATTAACAAAAAGGACATGACATTGAAATTTTCTCGCCTAGAAGACGAAGGTATCAGAACATCAAGCTTAATAAAAAGATTCCTTTTTATTTTCATTTCAACACTTGCAATCCTGACTGGCATTACCACTGTGATATACTTATCAAGCGCAAGGAATGAACTTTTGCTTATCGAAAACCAGGAATTGAAAAATACTTCCGCAATTTCCAAACTGATTGTCAAAAGCTTTGATAGTTCGGTTTCAGACGTCCTGTTTTTAGGAGAAATTTCTTCCAGGTATATTTATGAACATAAAAATGAAGCCAAATTTCTTGAAGAAATCTCATCATTTTTAGGAAATAAGGACTATTACACGAAAATTACAATTATTGGAAGCGATGGCAGGGTGTTATCACAGATAGTAATGGAGAAAAAAGAACCAATCAGAGTGCAATTGAACAAGAAAAACTTCAAAGATAACCCTGATTATATCAAGACGTTTGGAATTGGACGGGGACATGTATATGTATCAGATTTTCAACTTGATGATGGAGTCCCTGTGATTATATTCGGTACGCCTGTTGTTGACAACAACAGACAAAAGAAAGCAGTACTGCTTGTAAATTATAATTGCAAGCCAGTGTACGACATCTTCAGAATAACATTTGAGCATAAAACAGAAAAAAATCCATCATACTATATTATTAATGATGAAGGTTACTGGATAAAGGGCCCAAAACGTGAAGATGAATTTGGATTTCTTTTTAGTAATAGAAAAGAAAAACGATTCGACTATGTTTATCCAGAAGCATGGAAAAAAATTGCAATCGATCAGACCGGTCAGATATTTACCAAAGAGGGCCTTTTTACTTTTACAACATTTTACCCGATAGCACGCGCAGAAAAAGCAAGCGAACAAAGTGATGTAGAATTTGATAATACCCCATCAAACCAGATAAAAAGTTTTGATTACTGCTGGAAAATCATTTCATTTGTCCCAAAAAATTTGTGCACGATTCAATCCACAACACGGCTAAAAGAGTTTCTTCTTTATGATACTGCGCTGGTTCTCTTATTCATAGTTATATCGTGGATAATGGCGCGTATTACTCTAAAAAAGGAATATGCGGAAAAAATCCTTGCACAATTATCTGTTACAGATGTTCTGACAAGTTTATACAATCGAAGAGGTTTCTTCCTTCTTGCAGAACAACAACTGAGAATAGCTGAAAGAATAGAAGAACATATGGCACTTTTCTTCATGGATGTTGACGATTTTAAGAATATCAATGATATTTATGGACACCAGGAGGGAGATAGAGCACTTCAAACAATTGCTGATACATTGAAAAAAACCTTTCGTGAATCTGATATACTTGGTAGAATTGGCGGGGATGAATTTGTTGCCCTTGTGATTCAAGGTTCCCCTGTTGACACAGAAACAATGTTGCGTCGATTGCAAGCAAATCTTGATATTTCCAATCAGAACAACAAGAAAGATTATAAACTCTCAGTTAGTGTCGGCGTGGCGTACTACCAGCCGGGGCATAAACAAACCATTGACAATTTGATTTCAGTTGCCGACAAGTTAATGTACGCAAATAAACGTCTTAAGAAAAAAAATTAACTCTGATCAGGCGGTTCTGGATTTCCAACAAGCGATTGTACATTAATAGGAAGCTTATTGAAGGTTTCTACCCGTTTCCCGAACTTACCAAGGGTATTCTCAACCACGATATAATCGAAACCCGGAATAATCACATCATCCCACTTATCCCCTATCCCCCGAAGTGCCACATCAAGCATCGTAACGATCTGATTCCCGAGTGGCTGAGAAGATGCAAGTGTAATTGCGCCATAGAATTCCTGGCATTCGGTATAGCCAGCGTTGTGTGTGCCAGTGTACGGCTTGAGTTTTTCAAGATTAATTTTTTTTCCGATTCTTCTCGATACTTCTTCTGACCTGGAAGCAAAGTAATCAACAAGGGCTTTTTCTTGAAGATACGCAGGTAAATTTTTTTCAGCGACCTCACAATACTTTTCAAATCCAACTCTGTACGCATCTTCAACGAGATTAAACCAGTATTTTTGTTCTGGAGTCACTTCAGATGGATTCTCCACTGCTATTACAGACCTTCTTACGCAGGAGTTGAGTCCATCTCTTTTTGGTGCAACACCGAGGTGAACATAATCTCCTCTTCTTATCACTCTGTTCAGTGCTTTTCCTATAAGAGTGCGGTTTGCTTCATTTGCACCTACAATAATATCCCATCCAAGTTCTTCAGCACCAAGTTCCCTGGCTATAAAGTATCCCCACGCAGCAACCTGTGTTTCAAGCAATCCTGGTTTTAATACCGCAAGCATACCCCTCATCATAGCATCAGCAATCCGACACGCATCACGTATCAACCTCATTTCGTTATCAGATTTTTCATACTTGATTCTGTAATAAACTTCTTGAATGTCAACAACATTTTCAGAACCATAGATATTTTCAAGGTACTTAACAAATCTGTAAGGAATCACTTCTTTTGGCGTGAGTAGTCCAATTTTCCTCACCTTACCGCCAGCTGCTTCTTTTATAACATCTTCAAGTTTTTCAGCATTAATAGGGTATTCCTCATCTGCAAGTTTCAGCATCTCCACTTTGTGAACCTTTGCTGATGCTCTTGGTGCAAGTTGTTCTGAAACATAACCACCCTCAAGCCCTGCAATAATGTGAAAACCTGTTTTACCAATAACTCCAGCAACCTGTTCAATGGTAATATTTGTATTTCCGCCTAAATAAGGCACATCTCCATTATAATGTTGATCTGAAAAAACGATCCCTGCATCAACTCCATGTTTTTTAATTTCTTGATACGTCTTTTTTTGCCTTTCAAGAAATTCCTCTCTGGAAATAGAAAAATTCTTATCAACTGTTTCAGTGGTTTCAAGAACCCTTAAAATTTTTTTGAACTCTTCCTGTAATTGACCCATCCTATATTTATTCATTGAAAAACCTCCTTTTCCTATGGAATATTTTACATCAAATCATTTTAAGACCAATCAACTTAATAATTTCATTCGTTGAAAAGAATGCACAAGAAAATTATATCAAAAAAACAAGAGCGCCCGGAAAAACTTCAAAAAAACGGGCGCTCAATTCAAAACTACTTTTTCTTTTTCTTCGCTGTCTTCTTTGCAGTCTTTTTCTTGGCTGCTTTTTTTGCACACGCCATTTAGATCA
Source organism: bacterium (assembly GCA_029552985.1). Taxonomy (GTDB): domain Bacteria; phylum Ratteibacteria; class UBA8468; order B48-G9; family DTJG01; genus DTJG01. The sequence continues at coordinate 20,673 of JAKPDB010000092.1, read as the reverse complement.
CCTCCTTCAGGGTTAATACAAAAATAAAACAAATAAGGTTATACGCAAAAACAATAGATTTCTGAAACATGACTGTAAGAGCTTTTGCCTTATGTGGCAACATAAAACTATCGAACGTAATTTCTTTGTTATGTTTTCCCAATTTCTGTCCTGTAAAAACAAAAATCAGGTGACAGATTTTTTTGATTTAAGGGATCATGATGGTGGGCAATTTCCGCTGAATCGTATCCTCGCGGGTTTTCATTTACTTCAGATTTTTTTATCTTTTTATTCTCCTCCATTTGTAAAAAATATATCACAAATTTTTTTCAATGCAAATTTTTTTAAAAAAATTTTTTGTCAACGAAAATTTTATGCCACATTTCAAGCATCACAAGAGACCATAACCTGCTTGTGTGGTCCACACTTCCTGAAATGTGTTGTTCAACCATATTCCTGACCAATTCCGGTTTGAAATATCCTCTTGAAGAAACATGTTTATCTAAAAGAATCTCTTGAAGAAAATTTTTTAATTCGTATCTGAACCATCTACCAACCGGTATTCCAAAACCCATTTTTTTTCTTGTAACAATTTCATCTGGCAGGAAATTTTTTAATTTCTTTTTCAATAGGTACTTTGATTTAAAGCTTTTCATTTTTAGATGAGAAGGAAAAGACGCCACAAGTTCCACAAATTCATGGTCGAGAAAAGGACTTCTTGCCTCAAGCGAATTTGCCATCGTCGCAATGTCCATCTTTACCATCAGTACGTCAGGGAGATAAATTTGAAAATCCGTTGCAAGCATCTTCTCAAGTAAATCAATGTCTCCAGAATTATCCCAGATTTTTCTTACAAGAAACAATGAATCAAAATCAGCAATTTCTTTTTTCATTTCTTCTGAATAAATACCTAATCTGAAATCTCGCGTAAAAGAAATCAATCTTCTTGCATACGCGTAGTCAAACCCATATTTTTCAGTTTCCTCCAGCCATTTCCAGATTCTGAAAACGGTGTTTGAAGGAAATTTTTCATGAAATTTTGTCAAAGTTTTTAAGATTTGCTTCCTGAACAATGGTATGTATCCATAGGCACGATAGATTTTTTCAAGAAGTTCTGTCTGCCAGTATCGTGTATAACCAGCAAAATTTTCGTCGCCTCCATCTCCATTTAATGCAACAACCACATGCTTGCTTGTTTCTCTTGCCACATAGTATGTGGGCACCATTGAAGAATCTGCATACGGTTCATTATAATACCAGATGAGTTTTGGCAGTATTGAAATAATGTCGGGTTTAACAATGAATTCGTAATGCTCAGTTCGAAATTTTTTAGCAACAATTCCTGCATAATGCAATTCACTGAAATCGCTTTCTTCAAACCCAACTGAAAATGTTTTCACAGGTTCCTTTGAAACTTCACTCATGATGCCAACAATTGTTGAACTATCAATGCCACCACTTAAAAAAGCACCCAGTGAAACGTCGGCAATCATTCTTAATTTTGTTGATTCTACAAGTTTTTCCCACATCGCATCAATATATTCATGTTCATTTTTCAGCTTGAGTTTTTTTGTAAAGTCAATCTGCCAGTATCTTTCAATCTTCACCTTTCCATCTTTCCATATCAAATAATGAGCAGGTGGCAATTTTTTTATCTCCTTGAATATCGTCCATGGCGCTGGAATTGCCTGATAGGTAAGAAAAAGGTCAATTGCTTTAAGGTTTATTTCTCTTGAAATCTCCTCCACCTCAAGCAATGCCTTGATTTCAGAAGCAAAGTAAATGCTATGATTTTTTATTGAATAAACAAGTGGTTTTTTGCCAAGTCTATCACGAGCAAGAAATAGTGTCTTGTCTCTGTCATCCCATATGGCAAAGGCAAACATTCCCCTTAAAAATTTCAAACATCCAGTTCCATGCTGTTCATACAGATGCAGAATTACTTCGTTGTCTGATTGTGTCCTGAAAACATGTCCACAATTTTCAAGGGATTTCCTCAGTTGCCTGAAATTGTAAATTTCTCCATTGCATATAAGAAAAATTGTGTGGTTCTCATTTGACATTGGTTGCTTGCCTGTTGTAAGGTCTATAATTCTCAATCGTCTGTGGCCCAATCCAACATTGTCAAAAAATTCAAAACCCTCTTCATCTGGTCCCCGATGAACCATTGTGGACGCCATCTTCCTTATTAGAGAATCTGAAATTCTTTTTTCTTTACCAGCAATTCCGCATATTCCACACATGTTTACCTCACCATATCATAGTTTCTGCCTACAAAATAATTTTTGATAAAGCTTTTCGTATGAAGAAATCATCAAAAACAGGTCAAAATTTTCTCTCACAAATCTATAACCATTTTCACCAAAATTTATTGCGATTTTTTCATCATCAAGAATTCTTTTAATTTTTTCAGCCAGCGCCATAGCATTTTTGGGCTCAACAAGAAAACCATTTTCTCCATCTTTAACAATCTCTTTTGTTCCACCAACTGCTGTTGCAACAACTGGTTTTTTCATTGCCATTGCTTCAATAAGAATATTGGGCAACCCTTCCCACAAGGAAGGCAACACAACCACATCTGCTTGTGAGATGTACTTGCTGACATTTTCCTGATATCCCAAAAACTTCACAATTTCTTTTATACCCTGCTGACCGGTAAAATTTTCAAGTTGTTTTCTTAAAGGACCTTCGCCAGCAATCACAAGTTTTACATTCTTCATCTTTTCTGACAAAATTCTTACTGCCTGTATTAGATATTCAATACCCTTTTCTGGAGCAAGCCTGCTGGCAGTAAAAATGATTTTTTCTTTTTTGGTGTGAGTTTGACTTTCAATGCAAAAATTTTGCCATTCAATGCCATTTCTTATCACAGTTAATTTTCTTGAAATCGGTCCCAGTTTTTTTTTGTAATATTCTTTTACAACAAATGAATTACACACAATGGCATCTGTAAAAAAACCCAGAACAATGTCAATAAGAAAATGGAATTTTTTCTTCCAGATATCCATGCTTCTTTCAGAAGCAATAACCACAGGCACCCTGGCAAGTATAGCTGCCAGACGTCCCCAAGTATTTGATGTAAATAAAAACGTCTGAACAATATCAGGCCTTTCCTCTTTTATGACCTTTATCAAATGGAAAAAATTTCTTATGTCAAATTTTGACCTTTTATTCAAAACATAAAGAGTTGAAATTTGTTGAAATTCGTTTTTCATTCTTCCATCTCTTAAAGAAATAACAAGAGGAAAAAATTTACTTCTGTCCATATATTTGAGTAAAAGATACAGTTGTTTTTCTGTCCCACCCACTTCAAGCGTTCCTATAATATAACAAATCTTTGGCACTTTTTTCCCGCGCGATATACATGGCAATTTCAAGCTTTCCTTCTTGTAAAAAGATACTCAATGTTTGCTTCACCTGTTTTTAAATTCATGAGTTCCAGATTCAGATTTTTTCTGCAAAATCGAAGTACTTCTTCAATTTTTGCATACTCATAAGGAAGCCCTCCAAGCCAGTCTCTCACATCTATCAAATACGACATACCTCGCTTTTTTTTATATTCACGGAAATATGCAACCGGATTTTTCCCTCTGATAATCAAACCTGCTATTCTTCTGAAAATAAACCATACCTCCATTATTCTTTTTCCAGCAGGCGAATACCTATTATATTTCTTCTTGATCTTTAACCAGTATTCAGAAGAAGGGGTTTCCACATACAAAGCCACGTAAAAAAGTCCATTATTTTTCATTAAATTTGCTGCATTTTGAATCGCAGTCCACATATTTCCTGTATGGTGAAGTACACCCCACGAGTAAACTATATCTGCTGGCTCAATGGATGACAGGAATTTTTTATCAAGAATCGAACCCTGAAGAATTTTCCATTTTACTGGATTACCGTTTAATTCTTTCAATTTCCTTGTAATTTCAACACATATTGGGTCAATATCAAAACTTACTATTCTATCTGCTCCTGCTTTAAATGCAGCAAGAGAAGACAAACCACTTCCGCACCCTATATCAAGAAAGTACTTTCCCTTCAAATCAGGCATCTCCAGAAAAGAAAGAATGTGGTCAATGGTCACACGAACCCTTTCCTCACTAAAATATTTATTAATAAACTCTTCCCAGTTTTTCCCAAAGGAAAAACTAATTCTATCTTGCAAGTTAACAGATTGCTTCTCAATTTTTCTCATGTTCATCGCATCCTATTCGTTTAAATTTAGAAATAGCGCATTCTTCTATCACACATAACCAATTTCCAATTATTCTGTCCATACTATATTTTTCAGTAATTTCTCTGCCCTTTTCTCCAATCCGGCTTCTCAAACCTTCATTCGTAATCAAATGTTCAATTGCTTTTTTGATTTCTTCAACATCATTAATATTCACCAGCAATCCATTCTCATTATCAATAATAATTTCTTCTGCTGGACCACATCTACTGGAAACCACCGCGCAACCATTTGCCATTGCTTCACATAATACATTTGGAAACCCTTCGAACTTTGAACATAGTACAAAAATATCGGCCCTTTGCAAAACTTCATCAATATCCTTTACCACGCCAGGTAACTTTACTGAATCTTTCAAATTCAATTTCAATATCAGATTTTCCAGTTGTTTTCTTAATGGACCATCTCCATAAATTTCAAGATGCCAATCAGGATATTTCTTTTTTATACCATAAAACGCTTCTATTAAGAGATGAAAATTTTTCTCCTCTGATAATCTACCGATTCCAACAATGAGATTACCCTGTCTCTGGACCAATTTTTTTTCTGGTTTCATTACAGGATTTGGAATCACAACAATTTTTTTTCGAAAAGTAACGGGATATTTATTTACGACTTTTTCTGTTTGCACTGCGATTTTGCAGGCAAAATGGTACATAATAATCCTTAACAAACGCCACATTCTTCCAGGATTGCCAAGAATCGGGTCTGTTCTATCAGAAACAATAACAGGAATTTTTAAGAATCTTGTAGCAATCAGAGTAATCACATTGGTTCGATCCATAAATGAAATGACAATGTCTCCTTTCAGTCGCTTTATTATCCTGCGAAGAATGAGAATCCTTTTTATGTTATTTTTCAGACCTGAAATAAAATTTGTCCCCACATGAAGCATATCGCACTGAACAAGTTCAATCTCCTTATTTAATGGGAAAAATGGTTTATTTACAGGGCTGTCAAACGTGACAATGCTCACAGAATTTCCCAACACAGAAAGATGATTGGCAATATTTGTAACAACCTTTTCTGCCCCACCACATCCAAGGCTGGATATCACGAAAACTATTACGCAGGGCCTTTCCCCGCAGGAGTTATTTCTCATGAGCATCAAAAATGTTTTTAGGAGTAAAACATTTCAAAATCCTGTGCCTTCTCGGAACCGGAACATTGAGACACGCTGTAAGAAGACCGACCATGGCTTTGATTGAAATTTTATTATAAATCAACGATTTTCTAAACATCCTTATCGCTTCAGTCCTGTTTTTTTCTTCAACCTGAAATCTTCTTCCTGTAATAAAATACATATTCGCAATTCTTTTTCTCGCAGTATATTCAAAGTTTTTCACCTCAGGAACCGTGTGATAAAAATGTTCAAGTATTTCAATATTTTCAAGGTAACTGTTAATGATATTTCTACTGAGATTGCTTTGATGAACCCTGTAACAGGCAAGAACTTCATCAACAAAATCAAATTGAAAAAATCTTGCTATTCTCAAAAACAACTCATATTCTTCAGCATACCTATATCTTTCATTAAAAAGCCCTATTTTTTCAAGAACATCCTTTCTAAAAACAGCAGTAAGACAGGGTATAAAATCGCTGACAAAAAGTTCTCTTAACACATAACCCCGATGTGGCTCGAACTGTTTTAGCATCCATGATACTGGTTTACCTTCGCCATCAATATAACTGATATCTGAATACACGAGAGCCACATCAGGATTTTTTTCAAACAGGATCATTTGTTTCTCAATTTTTTCAGCAAGCCACAGGTCATCGTGGTCAAGTAATGCAATAAATTTGCCATTTGAAGATTTAATTCCTGTATTACGAGCCGCAGAAACTCCTCTGTTTTGCTGTCTTATTAACATTATTCTTGGATCATTGTATTTTTTTATCACCTCAACAGAATGATCCGTTGAACCGTCATCAACCACAATCACTTCTATGTCTTTATATGTCTGACACAAAACACTTCTCAGTGTTTCTCCTATAAAACGCTCAGCATTATAAACCGGGACTATTACGCTTACTTTCGCCATTTTCAAGAATAAAAATTTTTAATTCTGTCACATATCATCAATACCTGTTCATTCTGCAACCCGTAATACAGAGGCAGCGTAAGAATTTCATTCCAGATTTTTTCAGTAATAGGCAGTGATGTTTTATATTTTGAAAAAAACGATTGAAGATGATTGGGAATATAGTGAATACCACTATCTATATCATTTTTTTTCAGATATGCCATTAGGTTGTCCCTTTGTTCTGCCCTGATAATATAGCAAAACGGTGCCATTGACCTATAATCAGTTTTAAGAAGTTTTATGCCATTGATATTTTTCAAATTTTCATCATACAATTTTACAATTTCAAGTCTTCTTTCCAGAAATCGCGGAAATTTCTTCATTTGAACAATACCGATTGCTGCATTAATGTTGCTCATATGATATCTGAAGCCAATTGTTTCAACATCGTAAAACCAGCTTCTTTCGTGTTTATAGCGTGACCATGTGTCTTTATTGATTCCAAGAATTCTTCCCTTTTCAGCAGCTATTGCAACATCGTCATCATTCGTAACAATTGCACCTCCCTCGCCACAGGTAATGATTTTAATGGGATCGAAACTGAAACATGTGACATCACCAAAAGAACCAATCTTTTTTCCTCTGTATTTTGAACCGAATGCGTGTGCTGCATCTTCAATAATTCTTAGCCGATGTTGTTTTGCGATGTTTTTCAGTTGGTCCATTTCACAGGGATAACCGCGATAATGTACAGGAACAATTGCCTTTGTTTTTGAGCTTACTCTTTTTTTGACATCTTCAGGGTCAAGGTTCAGTGTATCTGGCTGGACATCACAAAAAACTACAGAAGCACCTGTTGCCACAATTGCCTGAATTGTTGCTGCAAAAGTAAGAGAAGGGACAATCACTTCATCACCCTGCTTTATGCCACACGAGACCAGAGCAAGGTGAATGGCAGATGTTCCGGTATTGACTGCAATGACATGCTTTACATTGAAAAAATCTTTCAATTCATCCTCAAATTTTTTCACCCAAGCACCCATTCCAAGCCATCCTGATTCAAAAACCTTTCTTACTTCTTCAAGTTCTTCTTCACCAAGACATGGTCTTGCAACCGGTATCATGTTATTCTCCTATAATCTGGTTCCCCAGAAAACAGTGTATCTGCAATGGTCAGTATAAAAATTACTGTAAGAATCCTCAACATCAGACAAAATTCTCCTTTCTTCTGTTGAAAGAAGATGGGGTATTGCGAGAAATGAGGTTGGGTCTCCCTCTATCCCAGAAAAAATTCTTATTCCTTTCATCCCCAGATCTCTAAATCCCAATTGTTCCAAAAGTTTTGTCATTTGATTTACATCAGCCCAGCACAAATGTTCTCCAAGTCCCAAAAAATCATTATGAGTCGCACACCATCGAAATTTTTTGAAATCGTTTCTCATGAGTGAATAGGCAAGATAATAAAATCTGGGACGTACCGAAATCATAATAACCCCGTTATTTTTCACTTTTCTGGCAAGCTCTTCCAGTGTTTTTTTGCTTTCACTCCAGGACATCATATAAAGAACTTCCAAACATAAAACCAAATCGTATCCATTATCCATGTATTGAGAAAGACATTCTGGAAGTTTCCCTTGTTGCCAGTTAATAAGGTTGTGTACATTTTGTTGTTCCGCATATTTTTTCCCTTTTTCCAGCGCTGATTTCACAACATCAATAGCGTCAATTTTATGACCCATTTTCGCAAGTTCAATTGTTATTCTACCCTGACCACAACCAGCATCAAGGATTTTTAATGAAATATTGTGAGTAAAATTTCGTCTGAGGACTTCATTAATAATCGCAAGGTATCTCTGTTTGAAATAATCCTCTGAAGGCGCTTTAACCATATCGTAATCATCCATTATTCTTTTAATTTCCTTCAAACTTCTTGTTTTGCTATATCCAGCAAAAACATAGTGAGGAAATAGCGTTAGCCACCTGTAAAATCCTTTTACAAATCTTTTCATGATTTTGCCATTGTGAAAACTCTTAAATTGTCTTCGTTTGCTTTTGATAATCTGTTTAACATTTCTTCACTTTTCACTTTCAAATATTTTCTTTCTTCCTCTGTAATTCTCAGACACTCAACAACTCTTTTCTGTAATTGTTCTGCATCAAATACTGGTTGAAATTCTGGGTCATTTAGCCATGAAAAGGGGTTCATCGTAAGATTTGTTTCACGTCCCACAATTATCACCGGCAGCTCTGCCACAACTACTTCAAGCACTGCTGAACTATCCATGCACACAGCGCAAGAAACTTCTTTTAGCCATTGTTCCATTCCTCCTGAAACAAACTCCCATTTTTCAGGTAACTTTTCTATTTCTGCAGCTTCCAACAATTGTGAAGTATTCATCATTGGATGATTCTTTACATACACATTGTCATAAAGATTTACAAGATTCTTTATTGCTTCAATGCTTTTCAAAAGTAATTCGACAGCAGCATCAATTGCAAGTGGACATATGATTAAAATATTTCTGTTTTCTGACGAATCAGACCAGTGGTTCTTAAAATCAAATAAGTATTGATATCTTAATGAAGGGCCTGAAATAACACGAAATGGGTCAAAACCATTTTTAATCAAAATATCACGCGTCCATTTACTGCTTGAAACAATTAAATCAGGATACGGACCTGCGTGGAATTCACAGGGTTTAGTTTGGTAGGTAAGAAGCAACGACAGAATTAACGCATGTTGATAACCAATCATTGTAGTGTCTGGAAAATACTTTCTAATGCTCAAAATCTGCGGTTTTTCTGTAATCATGTTCTCGAATGTGTCAATAAAAAAATTAAACTTAAATCCTTTCTTTTTCAATCTTTTGAATAAGGCGTAATAAAGAATAAGACTGATTGTATCCAGCTCCATCAGTTGCTTTATTTTTTCTGCCCTGATCAGGTATGTAATATCAACTCCATCAATAAATTGTCTGCCGTGGGCTTTATTGTTTCGTCTCAAGAATTGAATTATCGCCCATAAATAATCAAAAATTTCATAGTAGTCATCAGGTATCAGAAAAAGTTTGTCGTTTTTCCTGAACCATTTGTACACCTGCGGCAATGGCATCGAAACATTATATATCCATGGAATAATCATTACCTGATACCCTTTCTTTTCAAGCCATTCAGCCAGATATGGAAAGTATCGATCATGAAATACCTGATTTTTCCCGAGACATTGGTCATCAACACAGGTATGAATTATTACACGTTTCTTGCAGGAATTTTTCTGAATCCTTTTTTTCTGAAATTTTTTTGTCATTTTAACCGACAGCCACCGTGTTGCTACCTTTTTCATACCTCTTGCAAAGCAATAAGCTATTTCAAACGGTAACTGAAATTTTTCTTTCATAAGATACTTTTTGAAACCACGCGCTATGATGACATGGTATCCTTTTATTATCAGGTGATTCCGCAAAGTCAACAAAAGTTCTGAGGACTCGCACACAACAAGAAGGTTATGACCTGCCTTTTTTTCTTCAAGAATTTTTTCAATAAGTTTTATATGGCAGAAATATAAAAATAGTGGAGATACAAGGGTGTTTCTTTCCCATACTCTGGATGTCCACCAGGAAATATCATTCTTATACCTTTCTGCAAACGATGCACTCCAGGAGACATAGGCGTCTTTATATATCCAGGCAATACCATTGATTGTCTCTCCAATTGATATATACCTATTATTTAGAATTTTCTTGCATTTCAGTAAATCGATATAGTTTCTCCCGAGAAATAGCCAGGTACTATAGTCGTTTGGTTTCAAAAAAGATTGTTCAATTTGTTTAAGGTGTGCCACTATAATTTTATTCATGGCTTAATAAACAAATCATCTTTGAACATACCAGGCGTCAAAACGATGAATTAGGTTTTCTGTCTTTTCCATTTTCATATCAGCCATTGCAGTTCGATCATTTCTGAAGTAAGCCCAGAAAAGGTCATCTTTGAAATTTTTTTTGTAACTGTCATCAACATGTATTACCTTTCTGAAGTTTTTTTTCAAAATTTCCTCTACCCTTTTCCAGAATGGCTCGCCTTCATTATTTTCAAGCGAGATTTCAGGCAGATCCATTTTTTTTCTAAGCATATTGATATACGCGGTATTTTCCCTTATATAATTGTAATTACCATCATCTATCGCAACAATCGCTTTATCAGCCATTACCTCCACTGTATACATAACTTCTTTCCCGAGTATGTCCCATGTATGTTCACTGTCGAAAAAACATGCGGAAACTTTTTTGTTCATTTCTTTCAGAATTGGAATGCCAGCATAGGGTGAAGTACTTGTGTAGCCAACGTATTTCCAGTGATTGAAAAGATTCAAATTTTTAAAAAATCTCATTAAGGTATCCGTGATAACCCCTCTTAAAAAAAACAGTTTGGAACCGTTTGTATCCCATGTATACAACTGCCCATTTTTCAAAAGAGCAAAATAAAGAAGAACAATGGTACTGGCGCCACTTCCAGTTTCAACAATTACTGCTCGCTCGGGTAAATCTGCTTCATTAAGGCAATCATAAATAGCCAGATACTCTGAATCCGGTATTGAATTTGACCACCTCGGCAACATTCTCTTGATTGTGAGAAGAAATGATTTTGGGTCATCTTTTATTTGTTTTTCTGTACCAAAATAAAAATCGTACATATTACCCCCTTATAACCAGTCACCACCTGTAATTGGAAACATCTGCCCAGTGATAAAATTTGCCCAACCCGAAAGAAGATAAAGAATTAAAGCAGATACTTCTTCAGGATATCCTGGCCTTTTTAGTGGTATCAATTCTACCCTTTTTTCTAAATCAGAATCTTTTTTTTTCTGCCAACGCTCGTGGAATCCTGAAAGAATAAAACCAGGCCTGATTCCATTAACCAGAATACCATATTTTGCAACATCTCTTGCCAGTCCTTTCACAAGACATTCAATACCCATTTTTGCCACACCATACGCCAGCGAAAACGACCCTCCTCCATGCAAAGCAGATTCTGTTCCGGTCAAAATAATTTTCCCAGTGTTTTTTGATTCTTTCATTTTCTGGATCGCTGTCTGTGCAAGGTAAAATGGTACACTCAAATTCAGAAATATGTCTGCCTCCCAATCAGTATCATTCATCTGTTCCCAGTGGACAGGATTTTTTATTCCTCCTGATAAGACAACAAGCGCATCGATTTTCTTTTTCCATGCGTAAAATTCTTCTACAAGAGATTTACAATCAGAACCATTTGAGAAAACCTTTGGGAAAAATTTGACATTTTCGTAATGTTCAAATTCTCTTAATGATTCCCTGTTTGTGGCAAAATGACACCCGATATTGACATTGCTTTTCAACATCATTTTCACAAGAGATTTTCCAATTCCACCGCTTGCTCCAACAACCAATATGCAACTGTGGTCTTCTAATAGTGGAACCCACCCTGGAAAAGTATTCAGTTTGCGTAACATTTTTTCATCTCCATTATACTTTTCTTAATCACCCCCAGTGTATCCATTGTATCAACACTTCTTTGTTCAATGGATACATACCCGCTGTATCCGATTTTTCTTAGATATTTACCAATAAGACAATGGTCAATCTGCTTAGAAATACTTATTGGTTTCAATTCGGGTTCATTCACATGAAAGTGCTTGAGAAAGGGCGCAAAATTTTGAAATGTTTGATAAGAAATTTCTCTGGAAGCATACAAACTTTTCGCATCCAGATGCCCCTGAAAATACGGGTGGTTGACTTTTTTTATAAGTTGCAGTGCAGAACACGCGGAATCAATAAAGTCAGTTTCATCAGGTCCCAGTGGTTCAATACATAAAAAAACTTTTTTTTCTTTTGCTTTTTCAGCAACTTCTATAAAGAAGTCTGCAGCAATTTCTATTGCCCTGTCCAGTGGTAAATCTCCCCGTTTTCTCGCCTTTGGTGAACCAAAAATCAGTGTCTTACCTCCACAATCAGCACACACTGTAATCAAGTGTTTTAGAAAATCCTTTGTCTTTTTTTCAACATCTTTCTCCTTAAATAATCCAAGACCAGGATGGTCATAAAAAAGAGAGTGAAATCCAACTATTTCCAGTCCCCATTTTGCCACTTTTCTTCTGTATTTTACAACCTGTGTATAGGAAATCTTATCAGTATGTTCCCAGACCCTGCTGGGAGCAATTTCAATTCCTGAAATACTGTATTCCTGAAGAAGTGAAAATACCTGGTCTGTCATTTCTTTTTGCCATGCTATGTTGGAAATTGCATATTTCATGTCAGTCAGACCTTTGCGCATAGGGTATTTTTTCTTCTGTAAACCCGTGCTTTTTCAACCAGAATTCCACCAGTGGAATCTGCCACTCGTAATCAACATCAAGCCCACCCCATTGAAGAAGTGGTAGAATCTTTTTTCCCATCCATCTCTGAGGTAAAAGCCCTTCTTTGAGATTTTCCAGGCAATGTGGTCTCACCACAGAAACGCCCATGTCCGCAAAATACACATCTCCCTGCGAGTCTCTGTCACAACTAAGTTTGTTTACATCGCCAAAAACTTCAAAAGGAACAAATGGATACAAAAAACCATCGCTGCCAAGCTTTCTCGCCCGGAGCGGACTCCACATATTGTAAATTGAAACAGAAACTGCTGAATCCGCAAAAGGGTTTTTTCTTAATACTTCTATACCCTTGTCTATTGTACTAGCAAGAATTGTTGGAGCATTGCAAAACAAAAGCACCATAAACTCTATTTGCTTTCCTGTTGTATCCCTGATGTATCTATAACCATGAGCAAAAACGTCTTCTCCTAATGCTTCCTTTGTACACAGTTCTGCGGGTCTTTCGATAATAATAGCACCATGTCTTTCACCTATTTCCATAATTTTTTTTGAATCTGTTGAAATATATATGGCATCAACATATTTTGAATACTTCGCGGCAAGAAGAGGATACTCCATCATAGGTCTTCCAACAACAGGATAAATGTTCTTTCCTGGAAATCCAACACTCCCTTCTCTACCTATTAATAATGCTGGTATCATTCCGAACCTCCTGATTTTAATTTTCTCACCTGGCCAGCGCGCAAAGGACATATCCTGCACGCATAAAGTGTCTCTCCATAACCCGCCTGATGAATCTGCCTGTAAGCATTTTCTATCACATTGTTCCAGGCATCGGAAATATTGACTCTTGAGACATTACCCAGTTTCATAACTCCAAAAGTATCATGCACACATGGTATTAATGTGCCATCGTACCATATCGTCATTCTCTGCCACAGCTGCGGACATATCCACGGATAATGAAGGTCTTCATCTTTTTCTGGATCCTTTTCAAGGTCAAGATAGGCAATTTCATCAACTCCTTTTTCCATCCAGAATTCTTTGTACTCTTCCAGAATTGCTTCCATTTCTGGAATCAGAACAGTTTGAATTCGTATTCTCGGAGTTTTTGAATTCCTTTGAGATTTTTTATTAATAAGCCCCTCTATGTTTTTTATCACTTCTTCAAAACATGCGCCAACCCTGTTTTTTTCATAAAGAGTTTTTTCAAATCCCTCAAAGGAAATCGAAATACGGTTAATACCCGAATCCACTATTCTTTCTGCTATTTCTGTATCCATCAAAACAGCATTGGTGTTAAAGTAAATATCAAGGATACCCTTTTTTCTGGCGTATTCAATCATTTTGAATATGTCAGGATGCAACAATGGTTCACCTCTTAAACTCAGTTTTATTGAATAAAGTTGATGCTCTGCTGCTTCGTCTATAATTTTCTTATAAAGATTCCATTCCATGTGTCCTCTTTTCCAGGTCCTGTGAATCGTTTTGAAGGAACAAAAAGGACAGTGAAGATTACATAAACTGGTCGATTCAATGTCAAGATGCAAAGGAAATTTACTGACTGTAAATGTTTCAGGATTGTGATGCCACTTCTTTCTGTATTCCAGAAATTCTTCCGATAACTGCTCATCAGGACTTTTATAGAGAAAGTGAATATTGGCATTAACCTGGACTTTTAAATTTTTTTCAACCATCTGTAATCCTCAGTTCATCAGGAACCCTGTTTTTTAACGGTTTCCCTGTGAAAAAATCCACAACCGCCTCAGCGGCTCCGATTTCCATCGCAGCCCTGCTTTCCTGAGTACATGAGCCCATGTGACATGTCAGTATAATATTTTCAAACTCTGTCAGAGGACCATTATAAGGTTCCTCATGGTAAACATCTATCGCTGCACCAGAAATCTGGTGGTTTTTCAAAGCAGCGTAAAGGTCATTTTCAACGACAATCTGGCCTCTTGAAGTATTTATAAGAAATGCATCATGCCTCATCATTCTGAAAACGCGTTCATTAATCATATTGCGCGTCAGCCCAGTCAGAGGAACATGAAGTGTCACGATTAATGACTCTCTAAAAATCGTTTCTTTGTCAACAGCAGTAAGATGATAGGTTTTGATAAATTGCTCGTCTGGGTTGATATCATTAACAAGGATATTGCAGGAAAAGGGTTGCAACAGTTTAACCAATTTTTTTCCAACCCTGCCAAGTCCAATAATTCCAATGGTTTTACCTGAAAGTTCATAACCTGTAAATCTTTTCCAGTTTTTTCTGTGCATCTGTGCGTCAGAGATAGAAACACCTCTTAAAAGATTTATCATCAAACCAAGCGTGAGCTCTGCCACTGACAAACTTGGCGCATCAGGTGTATAAGCCACTTCAATATTTCTTTTTTTGATTTCGTTCCAGTCAATGCCATCAAGCCCTATTCCCACACGTGATATTAATTTCAGGTCGTCCGCATATTCAAGCACTTCTGCATCAATTTTCTCTGTCCCTGCAATCAGAGCATCAACTTCAGGCAGAAGCATTTTTAATTCTTTTGAAGAAATTTTCCTTCCATATGGATTAAATTCAAGTTGCCATCCCTGTTGAAGAATGATTTCAGCAGCGACTGGATTTGACACTGCAAATGGATGAGTTGAAACAAGAACCCTTATCTTTTTCATATCTCCTCACTGACATCAATTAAAGCGTTTTCAATCCACCATCTTGCAAGGGCAAGTCCATAACTATCGTGTACATCTCTTCCTGTGGGCCAGGGTCTCACAAGAAAAACACAATCAGGAAGATATGCCCACCAGTTTCTATGGTTGAAACAATCATGTGTGATAATTTGTTTACGAATAGCGCACACTGCTCCGTCATAAAAAAATACATCCTGGTGTACTGGTTTATCCAGCAGTGGTGAAACATGGTTATTTTTTTTGACAATCGCAAAATTCGGATGGTCATGACGAGCTTTCCAGACAGAAATTACTGATTGAACTGATTGCCTTGTTTTTAAAATATCAAGGGACTTGGTAATCAGATGAGAACTGATCATTGCATTATTTCCTGAAAGAATTACAATATTTTCAACACCGTTTTCATTGATATACTTCACTGCTTCAACAATTGCCCTACCCATACCATCATTATCTGCTGGGGTTTTTCTACGAATGATTTTACAGGATAGCCCGGTTGCGATATTTGCGGTTTTTTCATCATCAGTTGACACGAAAACTGAATGAATATCTTTGCACCCGAGTGCAGCAGTTATTGAATAATAAATTAAGGGTTTGCCATCAATCAGATAGAGATTGATGTTTCTTTTCCCTTTTTCAGCTCCACGGGCAAAGATTACTGCTGTATTCATTTGTTTAATTTGTTTTAAACAATTAAAACATACTATTTTTTTGCTGTCAAGTCCTTGAACTGAAAAAACCGTAAGAAAAATTCAATGTCGTCCCTGTACAAACCAAAAACCCTTGGATAATAAAATGCACAGACAATACAAACTGCTGTATAAACAAGCCCAGAAAAAATGAAACTGAAAATAAATGGAGTCCCGCGTAACAAAAAGTCCCCAAAAAATCTTGAATCAATTCCTATAGCAAGAAACAAAACAATTACAATAATTTGATGAACAAAATATCGAATAAAGGAAATTCCAAGAAATTTCGCATTAAAAAATAGTTGAACATTTACCAGAATAAATTGAAGCAACACCATCTTTATTGCCAAACCAGATGCACCCATGTTCAAACCAAATTTATCCTGCGGCGCTATTAGAATATATGTCAGCATAGAACCAAAAATCATGAATGGAACGCCGAGGTTTCTGTATAGTTTTGTCTGCCCTGTGGCAAGGAAAACAGAACCACTTAATTGTCCGTATGTCGAATGTATCGGAAAGATGCACATCAATATTACCGGTAAAAGCGCCGCACTATATTGAGAACCACCAAATATTTTTATGAGAACATCTGCCTGGGTTGCAGCAAAACAGGAAAAATAAGCGGTAATCACATACAGAAAAGGAATGTATCTACGAAACAAAAATATCATCCTATCTCTGTCCTGATTTCCATATGCCATAGAAAATTCCCTGATAAACAATGGTGTCATTGACGATGTAAAAATCAGGCATATTGTTCCAATCTGGTAACCAAGTCCATAAAATCCCTGCTGGACACTTCCACTATAATACTGCAAAATCCATCTATCAAATATTCCTGTGAGTAAACTAAAAAGAGAATAAAAAAACAGGGGATAACAGTAAACAAAAAATTCCTTACCATAGTATCTGGTTTGTTCCTGCGTCATTTTCCACCTATATGGAAGTTTCCTATTTTGTTTCAAAACCCAAAAAAATGAGAGGATAATAAAAATTTGAATGGCATACTGATAAATGAAAAAACTGGCAAGATTGATGAGATGATTATAAAAAAGAATCAGTATCAACATTACGCTAAATATCTTTTGATACAACTTTTTTATCTCAGCAGAAACAGTCAATCCATATGCATCTGTTGCCTGGTTCAGAACATTAAAAACCCAGTTCAAAATCGCCCATAATGCACCGCAATAAACAAAAATAATATTCTGGCCTGGCCATAATCTCTGATGAACACGAAACACACCTGCCAGTGATACTCCGAGCAAAATCAAAATAGTCACCAAAACGGTAAACCACAAATAAAAGGCAAAAAGAGAGGACTCTTTTTGTCTCTGGGAAATCTTTGTAAAAAATGCTGTGGAACTGCCCATGTCCAAAAAGTTAACAACCTGGTTGAAAAAATTTGTAAGAAAATTGAAATCTCCAAATGCCTTTGGTCCAAGCGCCCTTGGAATAATTCCCATTGTAATCAAACCAATGGCGTATCCAGCAATATTTGTAAAGAGTTTATAAAAATACCTTTTCCTTAAAGAGTCCTCAACCATAGTTGTTAATAATCTCCATGATTTTGTTAAATGCTCTTTCAGCACTTTTACCGTCGTCAAGATAAGTTCCGTATTCTTTAACAAAACTACAGTCAGGTCGTTTGAGAACTTCAGGTATTGAGGATAAAAATTCAGTCATGCGTGAATAAAAATCCTCTGGTTTCTCTGCCACAATTGCACGTTTTTTCAATAGTTGCCTTGCTTTATCCAGCAGTGTAATAAATCTACTATCGGCAAAAACCAGTAAAGGTCTATCTGTTAACATAGCTTCCAGCAATGCTGTTGATGGTATATCAATGATCACTGCATTACTTGACGAAATGATCTCAGGGACAGAAATATCTTTCACGACCTTGCAATTTTTTACTCGTAAAGCAAGCATTTCTGCCATAGGGTCTTCAGGAAATTCAGGAAATGGTTTGTATACAAATTGGATATTAGGAAATTTCGAAAAAATATCACATAATTGATAAAGAAATTCAAAATACGAACACGAAAGATACGCCTCTCTGCACATATACCAGTGATACTGATAACTTGTTGGAATATAACAAACAACTGTTTTGTTGTCAGGTATCCCGATTTTTCCCCTGATATGTCTTTCATCAAACATTTTCATTCTCAATCTATCAAGACGCGCTGAACCCACCGGAACAAGTTCGGCACTTTTCTCATTCATTTTGTTTTTTCTTTCATTAAAATAATCAGCCACACCATTTCCATAAACAAATCTGTAATCGCACTGTCTGAGTTCTGTCAAGTCATAACAGGTATATTCGCAAATTCCTTCAAAACCGCCATGTTGATATAAAATTCTTGGAATGCCGAGAAATTTCGCTGCATGCAAAACACCAAAATCATGCACTTCCCAGGGAGAAAAAAGAAAGATACCAGATGGCCTGTGTCTTTTAAATAAATCTCTTGCTACCACAAATGAGGCATACATCTGTGGAATGACCACCTCATACCAGAAATTCAAATATGGAAGAATGACTGAAAAACAATCAACTCCAGCCCAGGTGAAGAAATTGTTTTTTTGAAATATGTCAAAAACATCTTTTTTCAATGGCTGCAATTTATTCAGAATTTTTTTAAATTCACTTTTTGTTTTTCGTCTGTCTGTAATGCTCTCAAGCGTCACAACAGGAAATCTATTTTTTTGAAAAATTTCAATCACCTCGTCTACATCGTATCCTGGTTTAAAAACAAGGTATTGAGAATGACACGTTCTGAGTCTTGAAATGGAATTTTTTAATTTTCTTCTGCATGTTCCCACAAATTGCCTGACAGGATTTTTTAAGTGATTGCGTTCATCCCCAGAAACTTCACAAATTGTATATTCTATTCCATATCTCTCACAAAAAATTGGTAAACATTTTCTATATACATCCAGACCAATAAAAAGAGTGGGATCAATTTTGGTTGCAGACGAAGGAAAGAAATAAACATGTGAAAGACCAGGGACAGTCATCAGGTGGGAAAGACCTATGCAAGCGCGGAAAACCATATCACACAGAACTTTTAAAAAAAACGAATAGTTCTCAGCTGGTGTAAAATCAAAATGTTTGAATTCCTTTATTTTTTCCTGCAGGAACCAATCCAGCTGAATAAAAACATTTTTTTGATATTGAAGCATTGTTTCATCGAGTTCAAGAAAAATCCCCGAATCATAAAATTCTTCTATGTTGAAATATGGAAGATTTTTCAATTTACATGCCGCGGTTGCCTGAGGCGAAAAACAGATAAAAGTCTGAATCTGCGAATTGTTCTTCTCCAACAGATTATTCACTTCCTGTACTGTGATACATATACCGGCACGACAGTGTTCAGGAAATTTTACTCTTTCACGGGATTGAAACTCACGTTTTGATTTTTGAAAAATTTCAATGTTTTTCATGGAAAGCGGCTAATTTTTTCTTGATTGATGCCACACCTTCATAGAAAGTCGGCATCCTGTAAAGGAGAAAACACCGTAATTTTTCATAGAAAAATTTTAAGTATTTTCTTTTTTTTCTGGAATAATTTGCCTTTAGATGCAACTCTATGAGACGTACCCAGGTTCCTGCAATTTTTCTGTCACAACTGGTTAAATTTACATGAAGTTTGCTTCCTCCATATTCTGCAACGTCTTCAATATATTTTTCAATATCTTCAATTAATCCATTCCTTTGTACATATTCCCAGGAGGGAGTTTCTGGTAAAGGCAAAAGATAGTTTATTGACGCTCCATAAACTTTTAATTTTTTCAGAAATTTGATTGTTCGTTTAACAGTGTCCGGACTTTCTGACGGTGCACCAATAACCAGCTGGACAGGAGAAAATATTCCTTTTTCAAGTGTTAATCTTGTGATTTCCAGATTTTGCTCAACACTGACTCCTTTTCTATATTCCTGTAAAACTGATTCATCACCGGATTCCTGGCCATAACTGATTTCAATGCAACCACTACTGTACAAAGCATCAAGCATCTCATTGTCCATATTATCAACCCTTGCACCTGAAATAATGTAAAATATTCCAGGAAACTCTTTTTTTATTCTTTCACACAATTCCATCACCCATTTTTTGTTGTGGTTGAACAACTCATCTGCAAAATAAAATCCACCAATCGGAAACATTGATTTAAGTTTCTTCATATGTTCTATCACGTACTCAACACTATGACTGCGAATCCCTTTCACGTGCCTGTAGCAGAAAAAACACCTATGGGTACAGCCCCGCTTTGTAATAAATTCAATGTAAGCCGGGTTATTTTTTGTCCTTTGAATATAATGATTGATAACAGAAGGATAATCTGCCATCATTGCGGCAATTGTTGGTAATCTTGATGGAATGCTTTTGTTAATGTAAGGAGTATAGTCAACAATCCTTCCATATGGAGGAAATGGTATATCATCAAGGTTTTCTATCTGCACAACATTCTTGTTTATTACATATCGGGCATTTTCCCGAAAGGAAATCCCATTAATGCTATGCCATGCTTCAGGGTTTTTTATGTTATTGAGCCACAGGGGAAGAGTCATTTCACATTCACCGTGAAAAATCGCATCAACAGAAGTATTTTCAAGTAAGAGTTTGAAACCAGAAGAAAGAGGACCACCTGCTATCTGTACAATATCAGGAAATTTTTTCTTTATATGGTTGGAAAGTAGTTTTGTCCTCC
>JAKPDB010000010.1 GCA_029552985.1 bacterium | reverse complement strand
GTCAGGTTCAATGTCTGCGTCAGTGATAATTAACTGAAATCTCTGTCTTGGACCGAATTGTTCTGTGAGAAAAATTCCACAGTATCCAATTTCACCGAGTCCAGCCCTTATAGCCGCATCTTCAATGTCAATGGTCACGTTTGGTGCTGGATTTCTTTTTTTTACAGGAATCCCCATTGGTGGAACCTCAATCGGTATATGCGGCACGGGTACTGCTTCGTATCCATTGTCTTCAAGAAATTCGCAGATTTTAAAAGTTGTAAGAGCAAGGATTCTGTTATTGAGCCATTGATGACCATAAAGGGTGTAAAGCGAAAATTGGGTTCCTTCTTCCACTCCTCTCAGTGCGCCCCTTGTAATTCTTTTTCCAACAACAATCACACTTTTCGCTTCAGGAAAAATGGATGCCGGATGATGTTGTAGTGGAATTTCTTTAAATCTTTCAATGCTAGCAACACCTAATAGGTCTGCTTTGACTTGTTTCGCAAAATTTTTCAGGTTTTCCTTATTCATTTTTTCTCCTTATCAGGTGTCAGGTAGTGTCCAGTCGATTGACCATGCTGGTTTTGTTCTGAATGGTTTATGAAATTTATTTTTTAGAATACCTTTCTTTTCAAGGTGAACCATACATGAACGCATACATCTTGCACCGCATATTGCCTGTCCAGTGACGTAGAGACTATGTGGTTTCTTATAAAATGGTGTGAAGGGTCCTGGTTTGATCTTATGACCACCAATTGGTTCCGTATAATCAGACAGAGTTCCATCGTCTTGTTCTGGTTCAACTGGTTTTCCTCCTCTGAATGCAATGTTGCAGGCATGGCAGTCGAGTTTTCCCCATTCAACAGTATAGCCAGCAAGTGTGACTTTCACGGTTTCTTTCCCATTGATTGCTTTGCCGGGACATTCTTTGACACACGCCATGCACCTATCGCACAGTGTACCCGGTTTTATTACAGGGTCTGGTTCAAGTACTGCTTCTGTTATAATAATTCCAATTCTCTGTCTGGGTCCGAACTGAGGAGTGAGAACAAGTTTGCTGTATCCTATTTCTCCGAGTCCTGCAAGAAATGCTGCAATTCTCAGGTGAACCATAACATCAGGTCTTGCTTTTCCTGGAGCCACTGGTCGGCTGTATTTATTTTTGATGTTTCCTTCATTATCAATCGCTCTCCAGTCGCTCTGATGACCATATGGAATGGTTTCATAACCATGGTCTTCAATGAATTTACTCAGATTTATTACGACCATTGGAATATAAAGATATGTCAGACCACCATATCCCATGGAAGAGTAATTGCTGAAAAAAGTGCCTTCTTCTATGCCGCGAAAACTTCCACGCATTATTCTGAACGCCATTGCTATGATGGATTTCGCGCCAGGCATAATCTGTTTGGGGTCCATCTGGACAGGTGCATCGTTCCATCTTTCAATGTTACCAATACCAACAGCGTCTGCTCCAAGACTTATTGCTTTCTCTTTAACCATTTCTGCTGTGAGGTTCATTCAGATCTCCGTTTTTTCGAAAACCACTTTGAAAATTTTTTCGCAATAGTCACATTTTGTGCAATTTCTGTCGCAGGAAAGAATTGTCTTGAACCAGGTTTCTGGGAATCTGGAATTATCAATGATATAAGGAAACAAAAGCCGCGTGTGTGAGGGTTCAAAGAGGTCAAGAAGGTTATCATTGAATTTTTCTGTGCAATAAGCCCTTATAACTTTTTCAGGATCAGGATTAATTCTTGTCGCCAGTTTCATAACCGGGAAAATACCCTTGTAATAATGAATATCTTCTGGTCTTACCCACGAATGGTTGATGATTAAATTTTTCCAGTTTTTACTTTTTTGATAGTAACTCCAGCAGTTTCCAGGTATATCTTCCACGACATTCGCTTTGGAGAAAACCTCAAGTTCATGGGCGATAACATTATCATGAAAGGTTTGAACTGCGCAGAAATTCATACAACCACTGTTGACGAGGATACTTAATTTTTTCCCGTTTCTGTCGCACCACTTTTTCAATGTTTGTATTTTTTCAAAATTTCTATTGAACTCCTTTTGCATCATGAAACTATCAAATATGTCTGACAATTGTTCCATCGCGGTGATACTGCTGATTTTCATGTTCACTGAGGCGCGTATTTCTATTTCAGGAAAATTTTTCTTGATTGTATATGCTACCAGCGGCGAAAATGCAGTAATTGAGTCAATACCAATTTCTCCAGATAAATATTCAACGATTGAAAGCACCATATTTGAAAGATTTGTTGAAAGTGAAAACCCGCCCCAGCATGATGCATTGAGAAGTAAATTTAATTTGATTCCCAGTTTTTTAATTTGTTTTATTTCATACTCAATTTGCTTCTGGGCCTCCCAGTTTACGTATCCTGTTCTTTCCGCAATGGGACCTCGCCCACTTGGAATGTTTAGCCATGGGAAATAAACCTCGTCAATTTTATGTTTATACTTTCTGACAATGTCAAGAAAAAGTCTGTCCTGCTCAAGTAACTGATATCCAGCAGAAAATTTTATTTCATTTTCCATACCTGTCTTCTTCTAAATGGTTGATGAAACGTATTTTTTGTTTTTCCTTCTTTTTCGAGATGAATCATACAGGCGCGAATACATCCCCTTGCTCCTTCAATTGCTCTTGAATACAATATCACAGGTGAAACTTCTCCAGTGAATGGATTGTACTGGTCAAATGGTTTCATTCCCTGAAATCCCTTTGTGCACGCCTCGATGTCTAATTTTCCCCACTCAAGTTGTTTTCCTGCGACTGTTAGTTTCACTATTTCGGTTGTGCTTATGGCATTTGCTGAGCATTCTTTTGCGCAGAGCATGCATCGATCGCAGATTTTCTGGCCATCGTAGATAGGGTCAGGTTCAAGTGGTGCATCAGTCAAAATACATGCAAAACGTTGTCTTGGACCAAATTCAGGGGTAAGCAAAAGTTTGCTATAGCCGATTTCGCCAAGTCCTGCACAGAACGCAGCGATTCTAAAATGAATAAAAACATCAGGGGCTGGTTTGTCCGGTGAAACAGGCCTTGACCAATTTTTTTTTATTTTGCCATTATGATATTCAATCGCAGGCCAGTTGTAATAATCATTTGGAATTGGTGTTGCCTCGTATCCATTGTCTTCTATAAATCTTGTAAGATGGTATAGAATGAATGGATTGTAAATCATATTGATACTTCCATACGCTTGTGAGGAGTACGATAGAAAATATGTCCCTTCTTCAATCCCTCTTAATGCGCCCCTTGGTATCCTTAAGCCAATCACAATCAATGCTTTTGCGTCAGGATTGATATATCGTGGGTCCATCTGTTCTGGCGCTCCTTCAAATCTATCCATAGATGCAATTCCAACAAGGTCTGCTCCTAATTTTTTTGCCACTTCCTTTACCTTTTTTGCGTTTAACATTTGCTTCTCCTTTTTCCTTTTAATGGACACACTCTGATACACTCCTCACATATGTTCAGATGCCTTTTCTGTACACCCCATGTTGTTTCCGTCAGTGTTTTGCACAATTTTTCAATTCTTTTTTTCTCTGGTACCTGATAGGTGTGATCCACGCCCATATATTTCGGTCCTTCTTCTCCCATCAGTGCGTATCTTTTTGCCCAATCGCAGGCAAAATAATCGATATCAGGTATTGTAAAAGTTGTACCCTCAATTTCAATTTGCCTGAATTTTTTGGGAATTGCTTTAGCGGGACAGTGTTCTATACATGCATTGCACTGACCACAAAAATCTCCTTTTTTATAAATCGGGTCATTTTTGAACGGAAAATCTGTTATTATGCTGATAAATCTCTGTCTCTGTCCAAATTCTCTTGAAATTGCAACGCCATTCTTGCCGATGGTTGCAAGTCCTGCAAGTAATCCTGCAAAAGCATTTGCTCTTGCGTCCGGGAGAAGTCCCCTTGAACTGATAACGTAGGAAGCAAGTCCTGTCAGGTCATAGGAACAATTCGCCCTGTAACCACAATCATTCAGTTTCTTCATCACTGTATAAGCAATGTCGAAAAGAAGATTTAATGTTTCAAACTGAGCAAACGCATAAGGCCCGACTGATTCAGCAGGTGGCATCTTGGCTCTATCAAGACATGCGTCTGGATAGTGAAGCCCAATAACGATGACTGACTTTGCGTTATCAAGATGGGTTTCAGGACCTTTCAAAGAAAAATGTTCTTCTTTTATTATCGGACTGAATTTTCCATAGGGACCCGAAATATCATAAACAGTTTCTTTACATTGAGGCATTTTAAAATTTTCAAGAAAAATTTGTTTGAATTTTTCAAACCTTGTACAATCAAAAAATCCTACAAGGTCTGCGCCCTGTCGCAAACAAAAATTTCTAAACTGTTCTTCTTCTATTTTTTCTTTCTGAGTTTTTCTGACAAATGTAAATCTGGGAAGTTTTGCGCTGGTTAAGACAGTTTGATAGGAAACGTTTTTTTCCCATGCTCCAAGTTTGTGTGCAACAAGGTTACTATCAATGCCTGTCTGAGTAATTGAAGAGTAACCCTTAAGGTCAAAGTAATGGGCAATTTCAAACGATGCGTATTCAATTATCCTCCATTTCATCAAATCATCGAATTCTCTGGATACGGTTTCAATTTTCTTCACACCAAATAGAATAATTGATTGAGCATCAGGTAGATAATATTCAGGATGTATCAGGGCATCCTTTGTAAAGTTATTTCGGTTTTCTACAATAAGATAATCAATACCATATCTTTTTAAAATTTCATTCAAATCCCTGATGTTAATGCGACTTGTTCTTTTTTTTCTTCCTGGTGCATGGGTGTGAATTTTATCATAATAACGTTTCTGCGGGATCATACAAAATCTGAGGCAACTTCCAAATTCGCCTGCAAATAAACCGTATTTTTCAAGATACTGCATAATCACCTGTTCATTGACTTTTTCAGGAATTTTCAGGGCAAGATTTAAACCGAAGTTTTCAGCCCAGCCGCAACGCCACTTATTGATATCAGGAAATCTGTAAATTCTGCCACCAATTTCAATTTCATTGATTTTTTTCACTTCTTTTCTAAATGCGTCAACAGGACAATTTTTTACACATTGCATACATTTGTCGCACAATTTTTCACCTGTGTACATCGGGTCAGGAACAAGATTTGCCTCAGTAATTATTGAAACAAGCCGTACCCTTGGCCCAAATTCAGGATGAAGGAATAAGCCATTCCATCCTATTTCACCAAGTCCTGCTGCTACTGCCGCATATCTATGAGCAATGTCTGGTGCAAAGTGTACTTTTAAATCCTTATACCCTGTGTATCTCCATATATTACTTGAAACAATCGGGACTGTTCTGTATCCCTTATTTTCAAGAAATCTTGCAAGCAAGAATGAAATATCATCAAGTTTGGGATTCATATAACTGCTCTGAATGCTATACGCTCCTGTTTGATGTGGGGTTGGTTCTCCTGACAGTTCAACTGCTGCATCCAGATGATGAATACCGCAAACTATTATTGATTTAGCATCTGGCAGAATTCCCTGCGGACTCATTCTTAAAGGAGCATTTTTGAATCTTTCTATCGGCGCAATACCCACAAAGTCAGCGCCTGCTTTTTTTGCAAGGTTTTTAATTTTTTCAGTCAATTTTTTCATATATTTCTCCGGCAAGTTTACTTGAAATTTTTTCGCTCGCGACCTTAATCTCGCTTAAAATCTGTGATTTTTTATCATTTCCAAATCTTATTTCAGGTAGATAAATACCAATGGCGGCCCACACGGTATTATCACGTCCAGTAACAGGAGCAGCAATTGCAACAAGTCCATTACCTTTTTTCATTGCGAGTCTTTTTTCTCTTATTTTTTTTGTCACTTTTGTCAGTTGTTTGAATGAGCGGATGTTATCCCATTTTTCTAATGGATATCCATGTTTTTCCACATATTTGCGAAGTTCTACCTGTGGCAAATACGAAAGAAGTACTCTGCCAGTTGCAGTTTCATAACAGGTGGATTTTTCAAAAAGGTCAAGATTTACATTCAAAATATGATTTTTGTACTCCGTTGTGGCAACCACGTATCTTTCTCCATTATGAAAAACCGCAAGAACTATGGACTCCTGGACTTTTTCAGCAAGTTCCAGGATGAATGGTTCTGATATTTTTGTTATGATTTTTCGTTTTGAGATGGGACCAAAAAGTTCAAGAATTTTTCTGCCAGTTCTGTATTTTTTTGAATTTGCGTCTTTTTCAAGATATCTAAGATGTACAAGATTTTGAATGAGATTATACACAGTTGATGGCTGAAGTGATGTACTTTTTACGACCTGATTCATTGTGCAACCATCCGGTTCTGCAGCAATTGTTTCCAGAATTTTTGTAATTTTTTCCAGAACAATGATTTTTTTCATTTTTCCACATTGTTAAATAGATTCTACAATGTAAAAAAATATTGTCAAGAATGTTATTGGTTTGCAATTCAGTAATTTGACACCTGGCAGGATACAGAATAAAGTATCACACGATCAAAAGGAGGATTTATGAAGAAAATTCTGACAGTTCTTGCAGTTGCAGGGTTTGCAACAGGGATGATTTTTGCGCAGGTAGAAAGCCCGAAGGATGTGTTAATCAAGAGAATAACCGAGAAGTATAAAGACATCAAGGAGATGAGTGCAACCATGGAAATTAATATGTCCATGATGGGTACAACGATGAAAATGCCAATGAAAATCTGGACTAAAGGCGTTCTTGAACGTGTTGATGTTTCTATGGTAATTCCTGGTACCGAACAGAAAATGGAGTCAACAACCATTAACGACGGAAAAATTGTTACCACATACAATAATTTAAACAATACAATCATGACAATCGACCTTGATAAACTTCCTGAAGAATTGAAAAATAAAGTGAAGCAGAGCACAGGCTCAACTGCTGGATTTGACGCAGAACTGTTTAATAAAATTAAAGATCAGATTGTCGTTGAAGAAGCAAACAAAAATGGGAAAAAGGTTTATTTAATCACTGTGAAAAACATAGAAGCGATTAAAAATTCCCTCAACATGCCAGCAGGGAATGTGACAATTCCATTTAAGAAAATTCTTTACTGGTTTGATTATGAATCCCTCAACCCATTGAAAATGGAGTTTTTTACAGAAAGTGATACACCCGGTATGTGGATTGATGTTTTGGAAATCAAAACATTTGTGCCTGACGGTATCTTCAAGGTTTCATTTCCGCCTGATGCCAAAAAAATTGATATGACTGA
>JAKPDB010000087.1 GCA_029552985.1 bacterium | reverse complement strand
AATTTCTTTATCATCGATCCAGAGTTTCACAGGTCCATCGTAACCAATGCAGGCAGCAAGTTTCATTGGTTCTGAAAGTTTTATCTTTTTTGAAAACCATATAATAAAATCTTTCCCTTTATACTCAGCAAGTTTTTCATGAAGGTCACAAAATCTCGCTGGAAACTTTATCAAAGTCCAGTTCACATCCGTACAATCCTCGATTCTCAGACCATTTAATTTTGCATCCACTGTTTCAGGAATTTCAACTGGATACGCAATGTCCCATTCTGTAAACATTTCTGTTAATGCCCGATATTCTCCGAGTCGCACAGGTCCAAATACAGGAATCAATCTACCATGTGCATCCTTGATATTGCAATACGGGTCAAGACCATATCCATGGTAAAGAAGTTTTCCTTCTAAACCTGAAAGAGATAGATTCGTCTTCAAAATTACTGTGTTGCCAGATATCTTTGTATCGAAAATAAAAGACCCTGGTTCAGGGTCTCCAATACTGAAACCAGAAGGTCTTATTCCATCTGGAAGAGTAAAAGACTCTGCAACATTTTTAAATTTCAAAATGATATCCACATAATTGTTTGGAGGTACTACTTTCATCTGAATACTTTTCTCATCCAGTTCAATTGGTGGCTTTCCTTTTTTGTTAATACCCATCAGCACACTCATAGCATAGGCAAGTCGCTTGCCAAGAATATTCTGGTCCTTGCCGCTAATATGGATTATGTCATCAAGAGAAAGGTCCACAGCAGGAACAATAGAAAAATTTTTTATTTTTTTCAAAAGTGTATACTGCTGATTCTGAATTGAATTCCAGTACTGCCGACGAAATCCTGTATTGACAAACCTTCCAAGTTGCACAGCAACAAATGGAAGAGAAGGATTTTTCAAATCCTTTCTAAACGATGAAACGAGTTTTTTCATTCTCTCTAAATATAGAGGACATGCCTCCTGCGTGGAGTCAGATTCTCCTTGATACCAGATAATGCCTGAAATTTTCCCACCATTTTTCCTTACTCTTCTAAGTGTTGCTCCATACAGAGATTTTCCACCAAGATTTTTCAAAGATGGGTCCCACTGACTCATACTTGTTCCACCATGGGCACAGGCAATAATTCCCTGTGGAATGCCTGTCAGACGAAACATCTCCTGAGCAAAAGCCACAGCAGGACCTGTGCCGACGATGGTTTTCACCTTTTTTCCCCTGACAACGCCTAAATCCACATGAACATCATCCACACATTCCCAGAGATTGTGAATCGGGTCTTTCGCGATAC
This sequence comes from bacterium, assembly GCA_029552985.1. GTDB lineage: Bacteria > Ratteibacteria > UBA8468 > B48-G9 > DTJG01 > DTJG01. Next base: position 2 of record JAKPDB010000087.1, on the reverse strand, counting down.
CC
>JAKPDB010000086.1 GCA_029552985.1 bacterium | reverse complement strand
CTGAATACGCAGATGTGGAGTATGATAAAAACAGACAGATTTTGATTTAATGACAACCTTTCTGTTATTCACATACAATTTATACAACTGTATGTGTTTTTTGTCAACTTCTGCACTTTTCTTTTGATAATTTCATTCCAGCCCTATCGCCTTTCTCAAAATCAGTATCACATCAGAAATATCTATCAGTCCATCGTCATTCATATCTGCTGCTTCTATATCCTGTTCATCTATCAATATCGCCTGTCGCAGACACAGTATTATATCTGAAATGTCTATTACATTATCTCCCTGTATATCTCCTGCTATCCATGTGCACTCTCCTTTTAAAATTATCTCTACCTCTGGATTTTCACTATCATTTGAAACTACTTTTAATACACTCTCTTTTATACCTTTTGTCTTGGGAACAAAATATACTGGGATTAAGGTTAGATTGTCTGCTGGTAAGATTATCGGAGATTCTGCCTCTACTTTGAAATCTACTGCATCTGTTCCTGTTATTGTTATTGAACTAACTGTTAAATCTGCATTTCCATAGTTTTTCACCAGTATAAATCCCTCTTTCCTTCCCCTTGTACTTCCATAATCAAGTGTATCTGGACTTACTCCTATCACTGGAGTATTGGGTTTTGTACTATATATCCATATGCTTTCATTGTTTTCTGCATTTGTATCTTGGGGTACAATGTCTTTTATCTCTCCACGTATCTGATACTGCCCTGGCTCTGTCACTATAAATGTCTCACTGATTACTACCTCTTCAAATGGCCCTGGTGTAAAGGTCTTTTCTGTCAACAATTGCTCTTGCTCTCCTGGCTTTTTTAAATAAAGCGCTGCTGTAAAAATCGTATCTATCCCTGGATTCTGTATCGTTAACATCGCCCTGTGTACTCCATTTTCTTTTAAGTATACTATCGGCGATGTGTTTAATGGATCTTTCCCTTCAATGAATAACTGTAAACTGTCTTCATTAAGCCCGATGTCTATGTTTTCCATCTCTTTTACTTCCACATTGATACTCTCACTTCCTTCTAATCCAGCACTATCTACTACTTTAAATGTGATTGTGTGAATTCCTTGACTTAATATCACTTCTTTTGTATCTACTCTATCTCCATCTATCTCCCATATCCCTTCTGTTATTATCCCATCCTCTATATCCTCTCCATATCCATCTAATATCCATTTTGTACCTATCTCACCTACCCAACCATCTTTTGGTGTTATTATTATCGCTTTCGGTGGTCTATTTTCTATCTTCAGTCCTCCTACCTCTGCTTCTACTTTACCTAATCCATTACTTCCTATTACTTTGAATACTATGTCGTCTGATGGTGTTAGAAAGTCAGTTGGTAAGGAAATTTTGTTTCCTTCTACCGGCAGTCCCACAGGCAGCCAGCTACTACCCCCATCTACGCTATACATAACTAAATACTGGAGATTTGAAAATTGCTTTGTATTGTCCTGTGTCCATTTTATCTCAACACTTTCACCAAGTTGCTGGCCTGGTAAAAGCCCTGTGATTTTTATTGGCTCATAATCAAACGCATTAACTTCAAAAATTGGTGTGCTCTGGAAATTGTTCCACCAGCCAGGTCTTGGATATATTCTTATTGAACTAGTATTTTCAGGTATGTCAAAAGTTCCACACCAGGTGCTTTCTTCTGGCCAGCTTCCATATCCTAAATAATTCGGATATGGAGAAACTATTGTAAAGTCCTGGGAAAGTATTTCGTTTCCATCTTTATCAAAACATTTTATTGTATAATCATTTCTTCCATTCCCGCTCCATTGAAGAGGAACATCTACCTTACCTGTTGCCAAATCTGTAATTTCAAAAGCATTGATACTGCCTTCTTTCATGTAATAAATAGTGGCGTAGCGTATTGTTTCCGCTGAAACAAAAATTCTTTTATAGCCAGAAGGAACTCCTTTCACCAAAGACTTTGCACTTTTATTTTCATCTCCAAGGATTTGACGAAAAGAGTATCCGAATGCGCCAAGAGTTCCCCATATTGGCCATATTGAAGTTGTAGAAGAACCCATGATGTCATACCAGTACTTTTCTTCGTACCAGGTATCTGTCTCCCTTGGGAAATGCAAGACCCTGCCCCTGAAACCTGTTATTGAAGAACTGGCATCATTAACAAAAGCAGTCAGTCCCTCAACTGGAAGTCCTGCAGGTGGGAACTGGTCATATTGTTCTTTACTTGTGTACAAACCTATGGCATGACCCATTTCATGTAGTGCAGCATCAGGGGCACTTTCATCAACAAATATTATTCCTCTTCTCAACGGCAGATTCACTCCTGTTACATCTTCTCCCATACTTCCTTTCGGCATCACAGCCACAATGAAATCAATTTTTGCTGTTCCTTTTCCTGTAAGCCAGTCGCCAACGGCTGCTGTTGTATTTACAAAACCCTGTGTCAAGGCAAGAGAATTGGCTATTCTATTAAGTAAAGCAGTTGTACTGAACATTGACAATACTCCACCATAAAAGGTTGTAGTAGGTGCTGTCCAGATATGAAGGTCTTTTTTGTCAATTGGTAGCATTGCAGGTATTAAATTTTTCAGCGCATTTGCAACAGATGAAGCATTTGGTACTCTTGGGGTGTATCCTGTAATAAATAATTGAACTGGCTGGACAAGTATATTTAACTGTCTTGCATAGGAAGGTGAAAACTCAAGTGCTCTTGAATATAAATAACTTTCTCCTTTCCCTTCTACATCATCAAATCCAACGATATTTGTTGTATCCATCCTAACTTCAAACAATACCACATCTTTATCCGTCGGCGGAAGAATAAAATTTAATGTTGTCTCGCCATAGAAAATTTTATTTTTATTGTCTGGAATACCTCTACTTAATACAATAGAGTTTATGGGAGATATCTCCTGGCCATCAAAAAGTACTTTAAATGTTACTCCTGAAACATTATCATGATTTGTTGCGATATCAAGGGAAAGAAGTGTCTGTCTGCCTTTAAGCAAAATACTTTGCCTTGATGTATTCATATAATTTGGCCATGGTATTGTATTCTGGCCAACAACATAATCATTAATCCAGATATCCGGAAGGGCTTTATCACACTTTAAACCAGAACCTGACTCATTCCATTTTTCAATTTTAAAGTGTTTTTTATTAACAGGGACTCCTCTTTTCAGAAATTTTCCTCCCTGGGGATAATATGGTAGTTCATTATGTTCAATGGGAATAGAAAACCAATCAGTGTCTGGTGCTCTATCCCCATAATAATTGATACCAAGGTCAATAGGGGCATAAGGGGTTGTACCTTCAAAATAAGGGCCGTACCTTCCCACAAAACTACTGTTGGAAAAAATTGGTTGTTCTGAAGAACTATCTGACCATTTTGAGTTATTTCCGGTTTCAGAATCTGTAAAAAGTACACTATTGCCGAAGATACAACCTTCAAATCTTGATGTATTTCTTCCGCTGAAACGCACTTCTCCTAAAAACTCACATCTACTGAATTCAGGACTGCCACCTCTTATCCAAACATACAAAAAACATGTATTATTGGCTTTGAAGTTCTGAGAATTGTCAAGACCAACAGTAGTAATAATGCAGTTATTCAGTTCTACTGATGCGTTTTCTGCCACACCAATGCCTGAAGAAATTTCTGAATCTTCTACATCTAAGGTAGAAGATTCAGAGGTATAAATCCACCCAACTTTTGACTTTTTAACTGTAATTGATGTATTTGGACTGACGCGAATGCTGGACAATTCGCAATTTTCAACACTTGACCCAGACGCCTGTGCACCAAATTCAAAACCTCCTGTTCCTTTAATATCAGTAATTGACACTGCCTGGCTATAAAAGTTAATTCCAGTGCCATTGACAGTTATTCCGCTTGTTAAAATGATGTTACCGTATGCATCTATCTCACCATAAGTGATATCAGCATTGATGTTCAGTGTTTTTCCTGCTGGCACTATTACATTGCCAATTCTTGCAGGGCTATCTAAGGTTTCATCAAACAAAAGTGTTCCATTTACTTCACCATCAATGGAAACAGCCGCAGAAGAAACCAGGATATCTTGCTGGCCAGGGTATTGTTCATAAAGGTTGTATGTGTATGTATCATTTGAAAGGCCTGTGTGATGGATTTTCTCTGAGATAGAAACATTAGGTTGCAATGCCCTTGAAAAAAGAATTTCTCCATTACAAACAAGTTTGACAGTGCATTCAGAAGAGGAATCGTAGTAAACCTGAATGTGGGTATTATCAAGTCCCTTATACACGATACGAACGTATCCTGTTCCACAATATCCTGAAGCAATCAAAACACACATGAAAATAAACATGCTTAACTTTTTCATTTTGCCTCCTGGCACAATTTAACAAGTTTCATTGCATTTTTCACAGCATATCCATAAAAATCATTGTTGAAATACACAAAAACATCCATTTCCTTTTTCCATATTTTAACTTTAGATGCGAGGTCTCTTAACTGCGCTGTTGAATATTCTGAAGCAAATAATTGTTCTGGTCCATGCATTCTTATATAGACAAAATCAGACGTAATTTTTTCCATTTCAGGATACTTTGAAGAATTAGCAATAACCCATCCAGCATTATGAGATTTTAACAGGTTTGAAATTTCCTCATTATCCCAGGAAATGTGTCTAAATTCAAAAGCAAATCTTAACTTTGTTTCATTGCCTGACACCTGATCAAGAAATTTTTCAATTCTTTTCAAGTTTTCTTCGTTACACCTGAAACTTGAAGGAAATTGAAAAAGAATAACACTGAGTTTTTCTTTTAAAATTTTCACTCCCTTAACAAATGTTTTCCATTCTTCTTCCACATCAACAAATCTTTTAATATGCGTGATGCTTCGATGAACTTTCACAGAAAAAACAAATCCTGCCATGGTACGGTTGTACCAGTTTTTATAACTTGTTTCTCTGGGAAAATGATAAAAGGATGAGTTAATTTCAACAGTATTAAAAAATTTTGAATAATAATTCAGATAATCTTTTGAAGCCAATTTTTCAGGATAGAAAACTCCCTGCCACATTTTGTAATTCCAGCCGCTTGTACCAATAAAAACTTTTTCAGTCATACAAATCAGCAATCCTAATTCTTCGTATCCTCTGCGTATCAAGAGGAATTTGACTGGTTATGCCACCTGCATTGTAGGAAATCAAAACAGATTCTTCTGTAAAGTAAATGGCAGGATAGCAGAATCCGTGTTCAGGTGAATCTTCAAGAAGTTTGTGATGTTTCCATGTACTTCCTTCATCTTCGCTGATTGCGCAAACAAGCGGAGTTCTTCCCCAGGAAACAGGTTGCGGTTTTTCTGTCTTAAAAATTCCTGAATGGTCATTCCACACAGCAAGAAGATGACCTGTTTTTGGTATTCTTTTCACCTGCATGGGACTGCATGGAGAAACGAATTGAGATGGTTCTGGCTCTGTCCATGTTTGTCCCATGTCATCGCTGAATGATGACCACTGTCTTCCTTCTGTTCCAGGTCTTGTCCATGACCACAATCTTCCGGTTTTCAGTTCAATCACTCCTGGTTCCTGAAGTCCATGCCCTGAAGGAAAGCACTTATAATAATTTGTCAGGGACTCCACCCATTGCCTTCCGTTATTATCACTCAGGAAAAACAGGATAATTCCAGGTGAAGCGAGGAAAGTTTTTGGTTCTTCTCCTGGCATAAGAACTGATGGACCGCGATATCTGTGCAGAGCAGCAGGAACAATAATACGACCGCACTTTATCTGTATCATGCGGTCATTGTTTACGACATAATACCCGGGTTCGTGGGCAATTGAAACTGGTTCAGAAAGAGTTTTCAGCTCATCATCGCTGGTACGGAAATATGGCATACAGGACTTTTTCCCGTCCTTTCGCAGATACACCAGTGCAATTCTTCCATCCTGCAATCTTAAAAACGACGGACTCATCACATTGGTCGTACCTTCTTTTTCTATCAAAATTCTGTCATCTTTTGACCACGTCCTGCCATCATCATCTGAATATTTTGCAGCAATCACTGCCTCACCAAAATCAGAATGAGAACCAAAAAATTTTGACCAGGCAAAAACAATTCTTCCTGACTTCAATGTGATGAATGTGCCTTCACTATTTCTCGCATTTTCACCAACTGGAGGAAGTTCCAGCACAATGTCCCCTGGCTTTATTTTTTTATCCATAATTCCTCCTACCAAAGTTCCCTGTCAAAACTTCTATATTGCAGTGCCTCTGCTATATGGCTTAGTGAAATTTTTTCGGATTCTTCAAGGTCAGCTATTGTTCTTGCAACCTTCACAACCTTGTCATAACCCCGCGCAGATAGATTCATTTTTTCCAGCGCATTTTCCAGAAATTTTTTACATTCATCATCAAGAACACAAAACTGTTTAATTTGCTTTGTATTCATATGAGCGTTGCAGAAAATACCAGTACCGGCAAACCGTTCTTGTTGAATTTTTCTGCATCTGGTAATTCTTTTTCTGATACTTTCTGAATGTTCTGAAACACTGTCAGAAACCAGTTGCTTTGAACCAAGTCCTGATACTTCTATTTGAATGTCTATTCTGTCAAGCAATGGTCCTGATATCTTTTTCCTGTATTTGATAATCTGTGGTACTGTACAACGACATGGTCTTCGACTGTCTCCATAGTAACCACAGGGACATGGATTCATCGCAGCAATAAGAAAAAATCGTGACGGGAACTCAATCCTTCCTCTGGCGCGTGAAACAGAAACCTTTCCATCTTCAAGCGGCTGACGAAGGGACTCAAGAACATCCCTGTGAAATTCTGGAAGTTCATCAAGAAAAAGTACCCCATTGTGAGCAAGGGAAATTTCTCCTGGTTTTGGAATTGTTCCACCACCGATCAGAGCAATATCAGAAACCGTATGATGGGGTTGCCTGAAAGGCCTTGTCGAAACGATACCTTCATCAAGTATTCCAGCAACACTATGAATTTTTGTAATTTCAATCGCTTCTTCAATCGTCAGAGGCGGAAATATTGTCGGTACCCTTCGTGCAATCATGCTTTTTCCAGATCCTGGTGGTCCAATCATCAACAGGTTGTGCGCTCCTGCCACAGCTACCTCAATTGCCCTTCTTGCAAGGGTTTGTCCTTTCACTTCCTTAAAGTCAATATCATACTTATTCTGAATAGATAGAATTTCGTCCCAGTCAACATTGTAAGGTAAAATCTCTTTTTTCCCGGTGAGAAACTCAACACACTCCTTCAAACTTTCAATCCCATACACCTCAATCCCTACAACAGATGCTTCAGTGGCATTAGCCTTTGGAACAACAAACTTTCCGCCAGATTGTTTCACGCTCATTGCCATTGGTAAAACACCACTGACAGGCCTGACAGAACCATCAAGGGCAAGTTCTCCAATAAAATGAAATCTGGATGCCACATCAGCAGGTATCATCTGCCTTGCGGCAAGAATGCCAAGAGCCACAGGAAGGTCAAAACATGAACCTTCTTTTTTTAAATCAGCAGGAGCAAGATTGATTGTGATTTTTGATTGGGGAAATTCAAATCCTGAATTTTTGATGGCTGGTTTGATTCTGTCTCTACTTTCTTTCACTGCCTGGTCTGGAAGACCCACGATTGCCACTGATGGCATGCCTTTTGAAATGTCAATCTCAACGCTTACAGGGTATCCTTCAATCCCCCATACAGCAACTGATTGAATTTTTGCAAGCATCAATCCACCGGAATTATCTCACACTGCCAGGCATCATTGATTTTTGTTATCGAGACAACCTCAAATCTATAAGCAGGTTCTTCAATCTTTTTCTTCTGGATATACTGGCTGGCAACAATTTCGAGCTTTGCAAGTTTCCTTCTATCAACTGCTTCCACAGGAGTGCCAAAATTATCAGTGGTTCTTGTTTTTACCTCAATAAATACAATGCTTTTGTTCTTCCTGGCTATGATATCTATTTCGCCTGATTTTGTTCTGTAATTTTTCTCTAAAATTCTGTATCCGTTTGCTTTCAGAAATTTTGCTGCCAGTTGTTCGCCTTCAAATCCCTTTTCTCTGGCGCTTTTCATTATCAACGTTTTTTCTTCCTGAGGTAGTACATCTTTGCTCTTGGTGCAAAACGATTGTCTTTTCTCGATTTCACAAGTTTAATCTTGACAACATTTGGTGAATAAATGGGAAAAATCCTTTCAACTCCTTCACCATAGGAAATTTTACGAACCGTAAATGTCTCCCTTAATCCTGCACCTTTTCTTGCGATACAGACACCTGTAAACACCTGGGTGCGAACCTTTTCACCTTCCTGAACCCTGATGTGAACTTCCAGTTCATCCCCTGGAAAAAATTCAGGAATTTCCTTTTTTGGTTTTATTTCAGATTCAAGAGCTGCGACTTTTGGATGCATGGGGTCCCCCTTTTTCTTTTATAAACTTTTCGTAAAGATCAGGTCTTTTTTGTTTTGTTCTTTCAATTGCCTGATTTAAACGCCACTTTGCAATTTTTTCATGATCCCCTGAAAGCAAAATATCAGGAACTTTCAACCCTCTGAATTCCTCAGGCCTGGTATAACAAGGCCAGTCAACAAGACAATCAAAAAATGAATCATAAATCGTGGCTTCTTCTGGCAATACTCCTGGCAATAATCTTGCAATGCAATCAACAATCACCATTGCTGGCAATTCTCCACCTGTGAGAACATAATCTCCAATAGAAATCTCGCAGTCAACGATGGTGCGAACCCTTTCGTCCACACCTTCGTAATGCCCGCAGATAATAATCAAACCCTTTGTCTTTGAAAGTTCTTTTGCCTTCTGCTGGTTAAATATTTCTCCCTGCGGACAGGTCAAAATTGTCAAAGATTCTGGATTATGTTTTTTAATCTCTTCCACTGCAAGGAAAATTGGCTCGCACGCAAGCACCATTCCCTTGCCTCCACCATATGCAGCATCATCAACCTTCTTATGTTTGTTGCGTGAAAAATCCCTGAGGTTCCAAATACAAATTTTCAATATCCCTTTATCCTGAGCCCTTTTTATAATGCTTGCTTCCAGAGGGCTGAAAATTTCAGGGAAAATTGTAATGATGTCAATCCGCATTCAATTGATTAAGAAGACCCCGTTTTTTAATGAAACTTTTTACTGTATCAGATGGTTGTGCTCCAAGTTTGAGCCAGTGAATGACTCTGGCATCTTTTACCTCAAACACAGGAGGTTCCATGAGAGGGTCATAGTAACCAATAATCTCTATGACATCTCCCCTGCCATCCTTCTCATCGCTAACCACAATCACATTATAATAGGGTCTGTTTCTTTTACCTTTTCTGACGAGACGAATTCTGGTTGCCATATTTTTTCTCCTTATATATGAACAATTTCTTTTGTATCAAGACTTCTATGTATCGCAGTGGCGATTCTGGTTGCTTCCAGTCCATCCTCTGCGAACGCGCTGATTGCGTATTTCTTCAAATTCTCAAAACTTCCACCATTTTTCAGGTGCTGTATATTATACACAAAATCCGCAATACTTTCAATTCCATAGCCCTTATATACAGTATTTCCATATCGATCCTGTGTTTCAAGAATAAATCCAAGATTATATGTTTCCATCCCATTTTTTGTACTGCACAACCTTGTTCCCCTGTCCTGCGTATCACACTCAATAATACCTTCTGTGCCAACAAATCTGATGGATTGATTCACTATCGCCTCAAATTTTTCAGGTAATATCCAGCAGGTGTCAAAGGTCACAGAAACTCCATTTTCAAATACAACTTTAGCGGATATTGAATCATACGTGTCAATTCCCATCTTTGTAAGTTTCATGCGGCTACCTGTGGCAAATACATATTTTCCGTTTGATTGCAAACACCACCTTACCAAATCAATAAAATGCACTCCCAGAAACCAAACAGGAGAAGAGAATTGCGCCCATGAAGAAAACCACACTGCTGGCACCTCAATTCTATCTTCCATGTGAACATAACCATATTCTATTGTTCCAAATTTTCCTGACCTGACATCTTTACACAATTGCTGATGATATGGGTCGTATCTCTTATGAAAATCAACCTGAATCAAAACATTGTTTTTTTCTGCTGCTTTTATCATTTCAAGGCAACCCTCAACAGTCACATCCATTGGTTTTTCAACAAGAATGTGTTTACCTGAGTTTAATGCATAAACAGCAATGTCTCTGTGAAGATGATCTGGCGTGGCAATCGCAACCGCATCAATTTTTTCTTTCTCAAACATTTCTTTATAATCCAGATAACCCTTTACATTGTATTTTTTACATTGGCTGTTTAATACATCGAAATTCGTATCGCAGATTGAAACAAGCTTTGCGATGCCCTGTTGTTCAAGTTGCCTGAATGCATGGATAATATTGGTACCATATCTTCCAGCGCCAATCACTGCACACTTTATCATTATATTCTCCCGGCAAATACTGAATCACTGGCAGGTTTCAGCAATTGCTTCTTCTATCACTGAGCAGCCTTCAATAATCGCATCCCTTTTAATAATCAGTGGCGGCGCAATTTTCAACGAAGCGCCACCAAATCCCACAGGAGCAAAAAGTAGCAGCCCTTTTTCAACACACTTTTTCACGATTTCAAATGCAGTGTCACCATCCGGCTCTATTGTTGCTGGTTTCACAATACTCAGTGCCCAGACAAGTCCTTTCCCGCAAACAAAACCTACAGCAGGATATTTTTCCTTAATTCTGTTAAGTTCTTTTTCAAAAATTTTCCCCATTTTTTCAGCATGATCTGGCAATTTTTTCTCAATGATATAGTCAATGTTTGCTATAGCAGAAGCAGAACACACCGGATTTCCTGTATGGGTACTTGTCATTGTTCCTGGGTCATACAAATCCATAATTTCAGGCCTTCCAACAACGGCTGCAATTGGAAGTCCGCTTGATATTCCTTTCCCGAGTGTAAAAATATCAGGAAGTACCCCATAATGTTGAAAACCCCACAGTTTCCCTGTTCTTCCAAATCCTGCCTGAATCTCATCAAACACCAGAAACGCCTGGTGCTGGTCGCAGAATTCTCTCAATTTTTGAGCATATTCAACAGGAAGAAATGCTGCGCTTCCACCCTGGTATGTTTCAGAAATCACACCACAGATATTATCAAAATTCACTCCCTTATCCTTCAAAGTATTAATGAAAACATCAAAACTTCTGTCCTGTTGCCTTGGGTCTCCTGGAAACGGTACCTGCACCATATCAGGGTCAAGGTTACCAATCCACTCTTTAAGAGAAGGAATACCACCTACCATCTGGGAACCAAGGGTTCTTCCATGAAATGCATGTTCAAAAGACACAATAACTTTTTTTTCCGGACTGATTTTTCTGCCAGCAGTCCTACAGAGTTTTATTGCACATTCTATCGTTTCTGAACCGGTTGTCAGAAGAAAGACCTTCTTCAATGGTTCAGGCGCAAGTTGAGCGATTTTTTCCACAAGGTTTGCCCTTACTTCACTTGGAAAACAGTAATTGTGAAGAAAAGGTCTTGACACCATTTCTTTGATTGCCTTACAAACCCTTGGATTTCCATGTCCTGAATTTGTTACCAGAACCCCTGAGGAAAAGTCAAGCCACATATTTCCCCAGCTGTCATACACATTGATTCCTTTTGCCCTGTGCCATACCACAAGTGGTTGTCCGCTCATTGAACGTGGCTCCCACTGCCTCAACTTTTCAAGAATTGGAATTGACTCTGGCACAGGAATT
>JAKPDB010000009.1 GCA_029552985.1 bacterium | reverse complement strand
TTGATAGGGGATTGCGACTTGAGCTGTCACAACTTTTCCTTCAATTACCTTTTTTAGTCGGAAAATGAGACCCGCTTGATAGGGGATTGCGACTTCAATTCTTTTTCCATTTTTCCTCCAGCCACCGCTATGTCGGAAAATGAGACCCGCTTGATAGGGGATTGCGACTTTTCTGTTTCCTTCAATATTTCATCTACAATTTTTGCTTTCGTCGGAAAATGAGACCCGCTTGATAGGGGATTGCGACTTAACGCTGAACGCATTTGAGATTATTATTCTCATTCTTCGTCGGAAAATGAGACCCGCTTGATAGGGGATTGCGACATACACAAATGTAGCAATCAACCGGGCCCGCCTCTGGATGTCGGAAAATGAGACCCGCTTGATAGGGGATTGCGACTACAATAGTATCATCGATATTGTTTACTGTTATTATTTGAGTCGGAAAATGAGACCCGCTTGATAGGGGATTGATCTGTGCCGTTTCGTTTTAACGGACTTGCGCATCTCAGCGGTAACTACCAACTATTGACTATCCGCTGCTTCACTGGGTTTCGAGTTTGGAGTTAGGGATTTCCTGAAAGCCACCCCACCTCAATTCTCTTTCGCAAGGGACGAGGATAAAAGAGGAAAAATAGAACGATTGTTCAAGGTCTTGATAGGCCGGTTTTGATGGAAAGAGGAGAAAAATGAAAACTACGGCAATAGTATTTGAAGATGTAGAAAAAGTTGAGATAAAAGAAATTGAGATTCCTGAAATGGAAAATGACGAAATAATGGTGGATGTAATGAGAACTGGAGTAAGCGTGGGCACAGAACGATGGGCTCTTTCAGGGTTAAGACCTGATACAGTTTTTCCCCTTGTACCTGGATACCAGGGAATTGGTAGGGTTATCAATACTGGTGAAAAAGTTTCAGACATTGAAATCGGAGACATAGTTTACTTTGTTCATTCAAGAGTGGAAAAACCATATTCAAGCTGGAGTGGAACACACTTGTCCACGGCAATTGTGAAGGTTAATCCGTACTGTGTGAAAATTGGTAGAAAACTTGATGAACAAGAAATTAATTGCCTTGCTCTTTCGGCACTGGCTGCTGTAAGTTGCAGGGGAATTGAAATGGCAAAGGTTTCTCTCGGCGAAAAATGCCTTGTTGTTGGGCTGGGGTTTATAGGCCAGATGGCATGCCAGATTATGAAATTAAAAGGATGTGAAGTTGTTGGTGCAGATGTCATTGAAAAAAGAGTTAAAATTGCAAAAAAATATAGTTGCGATGAAGCAATCAATGTAGGTGGAAAAACCTTTGTTGAGGAGATAAAAAAAATTTCACATTTTTTTGACATCATTATTGATACAACAGGTAGTGACAGAATGTTAAATGAAGAAATCCATCTTTTGAAATTTGGAGGAAAGTTTGTATGGCAAGGATGGTATCCTGGAGAGTCAAAGATCAATTATCACAATTTTCACGCAAAACTTGCGACTGTTTATATGCCCTGTTATTTCACTGCCGAGGCATTAAGGCAGTCAATAAAATGGATAGCGGAAAGAAAACTTACAATTTTACCTCTTATTACCACTGTTGCAAGTTATAAAATGGCAAAGGAAGTTTACAGCAAAATCCTAAACGAACCATCTGAAATTCTCGGGGTAATTTTTAACTGGGAAAAGTAGGAGGTGTTGAAAAATACTAAGTGGTTTTGTTTCTGTTTCAATCTTCTGACTTTTTAGTTTTTCAAGTTTTGCACTGACAGCATCGTCCAGAATCCTGAGAATTAAACCTGAATTTATGCCGCTGACAGGAGCCATCTTCCATGGATGACAGGCCAGAGGCACTTCAGCATCACCCTTTTTCCAGCACTGGTCAATATGAGCAATTGCCCAGGTTTCATTGACTGATGGGTCATCAGGGTCAGGTGCAAAACATGTAATTAAGTCAACGCCTGATTCCTTTATCTTTGCTCCGTAATTATCGTATTTTGAATTAAGCCCGATGTAGGCAATCCAGACAAGTAAATCTCCTGGTTGAAGGTATCTTGAAAAAATATTTCGTCTTGACCTGATATAACCGGTTGCCTGAAAGCCAATCCAGGGTGCTTTCAAGTCCCTTTTGACTTCGTCAATAATTACGTGTCCCACACCAGAGACACCAATTTTTTTCCCCTGCGCCATTCTTTCTGCGATAATCGTTGATGCATTTTCAATCTGCGTTTGAATTTTTTCAGTTTTCAGGTCAGAAACAAGTTTTTTTACCCTTTCAAGATAAATTTTTGCAAGTTTTCCTGATGGTATTTTTTCAGGGCAATCTCCAATAAAAAGTCGTCCGTCAGGGGTTTGAATTTTTCTATTGTGCTGTGTTGCTTCTTTTAATGAAATACTAATTAAAATTCCTGGCATTTTTCCTTTTCTTGTCATTGCTGCAACATATTCACAGCACCACATCCATCCAAGAGTGACATTTGCAAGAATATTGATTCTTCCATAGATTGCCTGTCCTGAAGGCGCGCCATTGTCTATGAAATAATCACATTTCAATTTCTCTGGCATTCCATTTTTTGAACCAAAGACAATCACTTTCCACTTTCTCTCTTTGTATTCCTCAATTTTTGTGATTACTGTCTCACTATCTGTTTCCCAGCTTCGCACTGACAGAATAACTATGTCATGGTCTGTCCACCGATTTTTTCTCCATTCTTCAGGATAGATAATGGATAGCCCTCCTGCTCTGTTAATCAATTCTTCACTGAAAGTTCTCTGCGAGTCATAAGGAACATTGATGAGAGTGTCAGGGTATTTCAAAACATGATTTGCTGAAAATTCCGCTGCTTTTATTATCTGAGGTATTTGAGAATAAAATTTTGGAATTCTTGCTTCGTATTCAACAAGAGATGGCTGAATTCCACTGTACAGAAGGCAGCAACCAGCAATGGAAAGTAAAAGTAGTATTTTTTTCATGAAATCATTCACTCTGGCTTGATTCTGCAAAAGATGCCTTCTGCCTTTCCATCGTTTGTGTCAAGAGCCACTGTGATTGTATTTTTCCCGTGTCGAACATTGATGGGAACTGTTGTCTGGTCTGCAATTGCTGGATTTGTTCCTTTTCCTGAAAATACCTTTTCTCCATTAAACCATACGACCACAGGGCCATCATAACCAATGTACATTTTTGCGTTTTCCATTGGACCAAGTTCAATGTCAGTGGTGAAGTAAATCACACCTTTTTTACCTTTTGTGAATTTTCCTACATCAACAAATCCAATCGCTGACATTGGTACACCCTTTTTCATATCTTTTTCCTGGTATGCAGAAATTTTTCTCCAGCGAATGTCTTTGTCGTTTGCATCGCAGTATTCTGCCTGGTCCAAGGATATTTCTTTTATATCTGAAACCATCCATTGTCTGATAAAATCTTCCCTGTCAGAGGAAAACATTGCTTCAACAAGGTATATGTCAGGATAATTGAACTGTTCAATATCAGGGTCTTCTGGCGCAGTATGCCCGGAATAATAAGAAAACCAGAATCTTGATGGATTTTCAGGGTCTCTTGCCACTCCCATATAAGAAAGGTCAAAGCCAGGACCTGATGGCAGAACTAATCTTAATACGGGTTTGTTTTTCACAATCCTGAATACTCCAACATGAGTGATGTCTGGTTGTAAAAACCATCTTCCTGAAATCCAGATTTCATCATTTACAACCCAGAGACACGGGCCAACAAGCTGAATATCAAGTCGCGCCATGCTCCATTTTCTGTAAGGAGGTTTGCTGCGGCATAAATATGGCTTTTTCGTTTTGTCATCGCATCTCATCAGCATCACTGCCATACCATTTTTCAAAAAATCAAGATAACACTCTGTGGGTATTTGCTTTCCTTTATGAATGTCGTATTTTCTTTCCCACTTAATTCCATCATCGCTTTCAAACCATGATACTGTTGATGTGTTTCTCCAGTGAAATTCGCCATATCCAGCGCAATAGTATTTTCCATTATGAAATTGCGGTCTCCACAAAATAAATCCATCTGTGCCTTCCATCTTTGTCCATTCGCTCCAGTTTCTTCCATCTTTTGAAAACGCTGTATAAGAACTTCGTTCTGTACCTGCTTCAAATCCTACAACAAAAAGTTTTTCTCCATCTGAGTAAAGATGGGCGTCTCTGGCATCACTGTTTTTCCTGAATGTGGCGACATGTTCAAAGTGTTTTCCTTCGTCATCGCTTCGAAGTACAATAATTTTCCCTGTTGGGTCAGCATGAGCAGCGCCCTGCCTGTAAGCCACATATAAAGAATCCTTGAAAAAACATGCGCCTGTAAAGGCATTGTGATTAGCATCGTCTGTTATTCTTCTGATGCTTTTTATATACATGTTTCCTCCATGCTTATGCTACCAGAAGTTCTACGCTTACTACTCTTATTGTCTCCCTTTTTCTTTCTTCATTTTGATACCACTGGTGGCTTCCGTTCATTACTACGATGCTATTGTACCCCTGCCTGATATCTTTTGCATCAAATTCAAAATTAAATGCTGTGTGTTCTAAAACATGATGGGTATAACCACCGACAGCGCATAACAGGTGGCCTGTCTGTTGTCCTTTAAAATTAGGCCAGCATCCATTGAAACTGACACCAATTGATGGAGTTTTTTCCTGTTTTTCAACAACAACCTGAATTGTCAATTTCATTTTTTTATTCTCTGGCTCTTTCATCATGGGAAGTAGAAACTCTTTTCTGCATTGCGGTTCAATATGGGCAGGAATCTGGCCTACTGACTCAAAAAAGTTGTGGACATAAAATCCAACGCCAGAGGAAAAAGTATAAAACTTTGGCTTTCCCTTGAGAAAATCAATGTCGTGTAAATTTTTCAACGAGGCATAATCAGCAAAACAATTTGCCTGCTCCCAGGGCCAGTGTC
This sequence comes from bacterium, assembly GCA_029552985.1. Classification (GTDB taxonomy): domain Bacteria; phylum Ratteibacteria; class UBA8468; order B48-G9; family DTJG01; genus DTJG01. The sequence goes on along the minus strand of JAKPDB010000009.1, from coordinate 4,637 downwards.
CTGGTGTGTCAGCGCAGAAAAAGTTAAATGTCTCTATTCCATCACAGCCAACAGCAAGTTTTCCTGCTGCGTTGCCTCTCAGTATCTCGGGACCGAATGCAGAAAGTCGATATCCACGGCTGTCTGAGGCCCCAATATAAGTATTTGCGCCTGCACCAGGGAAATAAACCATCAACCAGTTTGTTCCAAGTTCAATTACTCCATACACAGCAATATCTTCACCGAGTTGTTGCTTTATTTTGTCGCAGGGTATATCCCAGTTTGTCTGCCATGTATTTGTGGGGCAGACAAAGTCAATAAGTCCCTGCCTTGCCATTTCAGGAATATCAATTCCAATCTGCCTCAATTGATCAAATGTTCCAGCGTATCTGATGCCCATATAAAATGGTTTTCTGGTCTCTTTTGATTTTTTCTCACAGAGTTTCCTGATTTCAGCATGCCACTGGGTGATTATTTCTATTGCCTTTTTACTTGCAGGTACCTCACAGCATAGGGGCCATCTTGTCCAGTCAAGTTCAATTCCTTCAAAATCATAGTTTTCTATACAATCCTGAATCAATGCCTTCATGTAATTACGAACCTGGATTTTTTCAAAATTAAGGCCCTGCCAGGATACCTGCACAGGTTCTTCAGGGTTAGTTGTTGTTCCTTTCAGTCGCATCTCAGGGTCTTTAAATAGTTTGCAGTTCATAAAGTCAAATTCAGGCATTAAACTTGCTCCATGCATATCATTCATCCTAATTGAGACCCAGGGAGTAATGTGATTTCTTCTACATGCCTTTGTTGATTCACTGAGCCAGTCAACCCCATCTTCAACAAGATCAAGGTATCTATCCATCAATGTTACCATCTCATTGAGATACCGTTCAACCTGCTGTCTGGTCATGGGCTGACCTAAAAGATGACCGAAGAAAAATGTCTTATCTCCCCTTTTATAGCCATCAAGATTTGTTTCAACCACTTTGCTCGGATACCAGGCAACCTGAGCATTGCTATTGACCACAAGTGTGTCAACCCCGCTTTCAGCAAGGATATCTATGCAGTGATGAATATGTTTTGCACTGAATCTGCGGTTTTCTGGATAATACCATAAACTTTTTTTGTTGTACTTGTAGAAAAAGCCATTGCAGTCGACATTGAACAAATTTTTATTCCTTAGCGGCTTCATTTTTTCCTCCTATCGTTGTCCGTATTTTCTCACTGCCTCAAAGTAAAACATTGCATTATCAATGGGAACATTTGATGGTATGTGATTTCCAACAGCCATAATAAATCCAGGGCAATTTTTTGCAGTATTCATGCATCTTAATACTTCTTTTTCAATGTCCTGTTTTGTTCCATAAGTCAAAATTCTGCAATCAGCATTACCAACAATTACATGTGTTTTTCCATATTTTTTCACGATAAGTTCGAGATCAGTCAGTGGCTCAAAAATAAATCCGTCAGCGCCTGCATTTGCAATATCGTCAACAAACTCAGTAAAATTCCCATCAGAGCAGAAAAGAACCTTTATTCCCTCTGATTTTAAAACATCCCACAGTTTCCTGTACCTGGGAAAGATGTATTTTCTGTACCAGGCAGGATTGAAAATTGCGCCATTTGACCAGACCATATCGTCATGACAGATAAAAGCAAATGGTTTTGCTTTTGCCCATGCTTTGAAATTTGCAAGTGAAAGTTGAAAAAATCCTTCAATCACATAATCACCAAATCTTTCAGGGTCAGCACCAACTGCCTCAAGAAACATTTCCCAGCCGAAACTGGCAATACAGCCAGAAACAATGGTTTTACAATAGCCAGCCGTGACAAAAACATCAGGATGTGCATCTTGAGCGTTTTTAAGAGATTGACTGAAATACTCTGCTCGCTCATTGATATCAGGTATCCCATATTCTTGCGCTGCATCAAAATTCAGGACTTCATCCACTGATTTGAAAGGACAGGGCTTTGGTTTTCTGTAATCAATGCCACCTTCAGCATACACGGCGTGTCCCATATCTGTTGTTCTACCAACTTTTGACCAGTCCACAGGACCATCATTTGCGCTCCATATGAAGTCGTACGGAACCCATTCATAAAATTTTTTGTAAGCATGTTTTGCTTCATTGGGATTGGAGCTTTGCGGATCAAGACCAGTGATGTGTTTAATCAATAATGGATGGTCGCAATACTCTGTCCTTCCGACTCTTTCAGTAAATTGAAGATTTACAATCTTTTTGAATATCTCAATGGACATTTGGCATCTCCTATTTTAATTCAAATGTTGTTTTTAACCCCTCAGTGCTATTTTTTCCAACCATGACTTCAAATAATCCTGGTTCTGTAATTGGTTTGAAATTTTCGTCAAAGAAAGACAAATCGCTTTCTTCCAGTGTAAATTCAACCATTGTTTTTTCTCCTGGCTTCAGATGAATTTTTGAAAATCTCTTCAATTCCTTAACAGGCCTAATAATAGAGCTGACGATGTCCCTGACATAAAGTTGCACGACTTCATCACCTTCGTAGTTGCCTGCGTTTTCCACCTCAACTGACACCCTGATATTGCCTTTTTTTGAAAACTTTTCAGGAGAAACTTTGATATTTTTATATTCAAATTGCGTATAACTGAGACCATAGCCAAAAGGAAACATTGGCTGGAATCCTCTTACTTCCACATAATCATAAGTTCTTAAACAGGGCAGGTGATTATAGTAAAGGGGAAGTTGTCCTGTGTATTTAGGAAAGGTAATAGGAAGTTTACCTGCTGGATTGCGATTGCCAAAAACAATGTTTGCCACTGCATTCCCACCTTCTTCTCCTGGATACCATGCCTCCAGTATGGCATCAACACTGTCAAACCAGTTTGCCATCGTAACAGCGCTTCCATTGATGAGTACCACAACAACCGGTGTTCCTGTGTCAGCAACGGCTTTGATTAAATCTTCCTGAACTCCAGGAAGATTGAGATTGCACCTGTCCCTGTTTTCACCCTCTGTTTCAGCAGAGTTTCCCACCACAAGTATTGCAACATCTGCTCTTGCTGCAATAGAAACCGCCTTTGAAAAACCTGATTTATCTCTATCATTGACCTTACAGCCTTCAGTAAAATACAGTTTTGTTCTTTTTGAAATATGATTTTTTATTCCCTCAAAAACAGTGACGACCTTCATTCCAGAACCACTATAACCGCCCAGTCGTATTGCATCTGCATTGGGTCCTATGACAGCAATGGAACCGATATCTTTTGAAAGTGGAAGGATTCCATTATTTTTCAGCAGTACCATACATTTCTCAGCCACTTTTAGAGCAAATTGTCTGTGTTTATCACAATCGCAGATTAAAGATGCTTCTTCTGGGTCTGAGTAGGGATTTTCAAATAGCCCCAGCCAGATTTTCCCTCTTAAAACTCTTTCCACTGCACGGTCAATTATTGATTCAGAAATCTTTCCTTCTTTTACAAGTCGTGCAAGATGCGAAAAACAGAAAGACGCAGGAATTTCTATATCAAGCCCTGCTTCAAGAGCAAGTTTTCCCGCTTCAGCAAGTGAATTAGCAACCCTGTGGCTTCTGTACAGCCCCCCAACACTTCCATAATCTGACACAACAAATCCCTCAAATCTCCACTCATTTCTTAAGACATCTGTAAGAAGCCATTTGTTAGAGGAAGAAGGTATTCCATTGATTGAATTATATGCAGCCATCAATGACCATGCCTTTGCTTCCATGATACTGGCTTTGAAGGCAGGGAAAAACACTTCCCTCAAAATTCTTTCAGAAAAGAAAGTTGGGCCACTATCTCTTCCGCCGTCTCCTGCAAAATCAGCGGCAAAATGCTTTGGAGTGGCAATTACCTTTTCACTCTGTAATCCCTTGATAAATGCAACAGCCATCTGCGAAGTAAGATATGGGTCTTCTCCATAAGTTTCTTCCACCCTTCCATGTCTTACATCCCTTGCAATGTTGATGGTTGGCGAAAGCGCCTGATGAATCCCTCTTGTTCTTGTTTCCTTTCCTATAATTTTTGCCACCCGATACATCATCTCAGGGTCCCAGCTACTTGCAAGCGCAATTGACTGAGGGAAACTTGTTGATCCTTTTGCCATGCATCCATGAAGGCATTCGTCGTGGATAATAACAGGAATTTTTGAACTGCTTTTTTCTACTGCGATTTTTTGTATTTCATTGGAGATCTTTGTTCCCTGTTCTGGGTCAAATGGCCTTAAAACTGGACTGATATGGCCTGCACCGTTTTTTAGATGGGCTTCAGCTTTTTCCTGTGAAAAGTGCTCTTTTTCACAAATTTCATTTCTTTCAATGCAGGTTAACTGTGCCACCTTTTCTTCAATGCTCATTTTGCCAAGTATTTCTTTAATCCTTTCATCCATAATGCCCCCCCTGTAAATTTCCCTGTTTTTTTCATTCAATTTCACTCTCACAAGATTTAACATATTGAAAAAATTTGTCAAGAGAGGAATAAACAAAAACAGCAGGATTGACAAAATATTTATTTGTGGACCGCAAATTTACAAGGTTTTTATTTGCTTATGGACCGGGGTTAGTTTTGTTCTTCTGGGAATTTAAATGTATCTTTGTTGTTCTCCCACCAGGATTTCCATTTTTCTATGTATTGTTCAAGTTTTTTCTTACTTACTACAGGT
>JAKPDB010000064.1 GCA_029552985.1 bacterium | reverse complement strand
GATAACTAAAAGATATATAGCAGTAATTGATGATGCACTTTCAAAGATTTCTAATGATAAGTATTATGACCTTATCAGATTAAGATATTTTGAAGGTAAGACCAGGGAAGAAATTGCAGAATACTTTGATGTTGATGTTGCAACTGTTAGTAGAAATAAAAATCGTTTGATTAACATATTGAAAATTCACTTGTTTTCAGATGAAGTCATAAAAGAAATTTTTAGTTAAGGAGTGAAGTCATGAACAGGGCTGAAAGAAGAAAGCTTCAAAAGAAGGATATTACAGCAAAAGACCTGAAAATGATTGAAGAAGCTTCAGCCAAGGATGTAATAAATTATGCAACTGATGCAATGATAGCATCCTTTGCTATATGCCTTCATGATAAATGGGGCTGGGGTAAAGTAAGATTAAAAAGATTACTTGACCAAGTGAATGAAACTTTTGATTGTATTGATAAAAATTATGTGACAATTGAGGACTTAAAGAAAGTCATACTTGAAGAAACGGGAATTCAAATAAAATAAATGTCACATCATATGTCACACAAGCACACTTGCAGTGCATTATTATAAATATTATTATGTTAATATCGAATGATAATAAAAATTGCCAATCCCTGAAAAAGAAGAATGTTCGGGTTTACCTCCTGCCTGGACATTCTTCTTTTTAATTTACATAGAAAGGAAGGTGATATTTCATGGCTAAACTTACAAGAAAACAGCAAAGGTTTGCTGATGAATATTTGGTTGATGCTAATGCTACACAGGCAGCTATTCGTGCAGGTTACAACGAAAAAACAGCATATAGTCAAGGACAAAGATTGTTGAAGAATGTTGAAGTGAAAAAATATATTGAAGAACAGCTTGAAAGAATTCATAATGAAAAAATTGCTGATGCCCAAGAAGTCATGATGTATCTCACTTCCGTTCTTCGTGGTGAATCTTTATCTGAAATAGTGGTAGTTGAAGGAACTGGTGATGGGTGTTCTGATGCAAGACGAATGATGAAGCTGCCTGATGAAAGGGAAAGGTTAAAAGCTGCTGAATTGATTGGGAAAAGATATGGAATGTTTACTGATAAAGTTAATGTTGAAGGTGCTGTTCCAGTTGTAATAATTGATGACCTGGATGATGAAAATGATTTGGATGATGAATTTGATGACTAATAACACATTAGTAACAAATATACCTTCAAAGCCTGATGAAGAAAGGGGTTACTTTTATTATGTAATAATTCAGGGTGATTCATATGGTTAAAATCAAGAAAAAAGAAAAGTGGATTTCACTTAAAAAAGTTGTTGGTAAGCATTATAACCAATTTTGGAATTTCAAAGGTAGATATAGAGTTGTTAAAGGTTCAAGGGCATCCAAGAAATCAAAAACTACTGCACTTTGGATTATAACTAATATGATGAAATACCCTGATGCAAATACATTGGTCATCAGAAAAGTATTTAGAACATTAAAGGATTCATGTTTTACTGAACTTAAATGGGCAATTAATAGGTTAGGTGTTCAAGATTATTGGGATATAAAGGAATCACCACTGGAAATGACCTACATTCCCACAGGTCAGAAAATATATTTCAGGGGTTTGGATGACCCATTAAAAGTTACATCCATAACAGTTGAAAAGGGTGCATTGTGTTGGATGTGGATTGAAGAAGCATATGAAATCATGAAAGAATCTGATTTTGATATGCTGGATGAATCTATTCGTGGACAAGTTCCTGAAGGATTATTTAAGCAAATAACTTTAACTTTCAACCCCTGGAATGAACATCACTGGATAAAGAAAAGGTTCTTTGATGCACCACCTGACCCTGATATTCTTGCAATTACCACTAATTATTTGATGAATGAATTTCTTGATGATGCTGACAAAAAAGTATTTGAAACAATGAAGAAAAATAACCCAAGAAGATACAGGGTTGCTGGTCTTGGTGAATGGGGTATTGTTGAAGGTCTTATATTTGAAAATTGGGAAGAAAAAGAATTCAACCTGGAAGATATTAAGAAGATTAAGGGTATTAAGTCAGCATTTGGTCTTGACTTCGGTTATACCAATGACCCTTCTGCCCTATTTTGTGGAATGGTTGACCTGAATAATAAGGTGATTTATGTGTTTGATGAAATGTATAAAGAAGGTATGTCAAATGAAGCCATTTATGAAGAAATCACAAGGATGGGTTACAGAAAAGAAAGAATTCGTGCTGATAGTGCTGAACCAAAGTCTATTGATAGATTAAGAACTTTGGGTCTTGTCAATATAAGGGCAGCAAGAAAAGGAAAAGACAGTGTAAATAATGGAATTGACTTCATTCAGGATTTCAAAATTATTGTTCATCCCAAGTGTGTAAATTTCTTAACTGAAATATCAAACTACACTTGGGATACTGATAAATTTGGAAAGAAAGTAAATAAGCCAATTGATGACTTTAACCACTTGATGGATGCAATGAGATATGCACTTGAAGATTTCATTAAAGGTTCAACTTTCAGCTTTGATTAGAACCTTTGATTTATTTCAAAAGTTTATTTTTATTAGTTCATGAAAAGGGGTGAAAAAGTGTTTAATCTTGGAAATGTGATGAAGAAAATTAACCATATAATTTCTGAAGGTGCTAAAACCATTATGACTGATACACAGTTCCTTGAAAAAGAAATCAAGAAGTTTAAGAATTCCCCAAAACGGATGGCGATGATTACTGGGGAAAAATACTATCTTGGTGAACATGACATTTTACAACGGA
>JAKPDB010000061.1 GCA_029552985.1 bacterium | reverse complement strand
CGTTCAGAGGTCATTTTTTCAGTAACATAAAGCGTAATAAGAAAACTGAAAATTGAAATCCATAGTACAATAAATTTGCTGAGTGAACCTGATTTTAAAGAAAAGTTTATTGTTGAAATGAACCAGGGCGAAATGTAGGTAATATCCCCTGCCCTGTAGATAAGTGAAGCAATCCATATTAAAACAATGCCACTTAAGAGTGCAATTGCACTTCTCAATTTTTTCAACGAGTCAGGAATACAAAAACAAATGACTCCTGATACAACGGGCATTATAATCGGGAAAAATAACATCCATTCTTTGTTCATCTCACCTTCTCCAGAATATGCGCAGCTGCTGCTTGGGCAAAATTACCTGAAAATCCGATAAAAATTCCCGCAAGCAAGGATAAAAATGCAAGGGTAAAAACAACTGAAACCATTAAGGATGTTCCCTCATGTCCTTTTGTTTTTTCTTCGCCAAAAAATACAGCATGAAAAAGTCTGAACAGGTAAATTGCTGTCATCACTGCCACGAAAAGTCCCATGCCTGCTACTGCTGTTCTTCCAGTTTCAACTGTTCCTGAAATAACCATAAATTTTGAAAAAAATCCACCAAACGGAGGTATCCCGATCACTGAAAGCACACACGCAAGAAAACTGACTCCAGTCACAGGCATACTGCGAAAGAGCCCTCCCAGTTCTCTTATATCCCTTTTTCCTGTTCCATGTTCTATGATGCCCGCACATAGAAACAATCCTGCCTTTGCAAGTCCGTGCATCAGTATAAAAAGAGCTCCACCTGTTACTCCAATTAAGGTTCTTGTCCAGAAACCAAGAAAAATATATCCAATCTGACTGACAGTTGAAAGCGCAAGAATTCTCTTTATGTCGTGCTCAACAAGGGCAGCTCCAGCAGAAACAAAACTTGAAAACATTACAAGCACAGGAATCGTGACATTCCATTCAGATGGGATATTAAAGGTATAACAGAAAAGCCGTGCATAGGCATAAACTCCTATTTTTACAAGAACCGCTGCATGAAGAAGAGAAGTAACTGTTGAAGGCGCAACACCTGCATCAGGTAGCCAGGTATGAAGTGGGAATGTAGCAGATTTTGAAAACATTCCAATCAGTATAAGAAACACTGCAAGAGATGACACCGGTACACTTCTCATCGCTGTCATATCAAAAGTGCCTGTTGTACAATAAATCTGAATAAAACCAAAAAGCATCACGACTGCGCCAAAAAATGTAATCAGGAAGGATTTATCTGCCTTCACAACATGAGATGGAACACGATAAAAGCCAATTAATCTCCAAGAACATATTGCTGCAATTTCCCAGAAAAGGTACATAAAAACCAAATTTCCGGAAAAAACAAGTCCCATCATTGAGCCAATAAACAGTACCACCATTGTGTAATATTCTGTTTGAAAATCGTTGTGAGACACATAGTCAAATGAGTATAAAATTATTAAGGCGCCGATAAAAGAAGAAACAAGAGCGACAAAAACCGACAGCCCATCTATGAGAAGTATAAAGTTGAGATTCAAAATGGACGGATAACTATAAATTATTTCACCAACAGGACTCTGGAGTACTGCTGGAATCAAAAAAAGGGGCAAGACAAACGTGGCAATACCAAGAATCAGAGCCCACAAATTTCTGAATCTGGCAGAAACCAGGTCAGCCAGTGGTACCGTGATACAGCCAAGCACTGGCACAAAAATCGTCCCGAGAGCAAAAAAAGATGGTTCCATACGGCCTACTAGTTTAATCAAAAATTATGATGCTGTCAAAAAATCATCAAAAATCTTAAAATTAAAATTTATATCCAATTTTTCTTAGTAAATCCTTCCGCCATTTTATCTCTTCCTCATCCTCTATGCCTTTTGTTGAAAATCCGTCGATTACACCAAGAATGCCTCTTCCCTGTTCTGTTTCAGCAATTACCACTTCCACTGGATTTGCTGTCGCACAAAAAATTCTGCATACCTCTGGCACCATTTTTATTGTATTCAACACATTGACTGGGTAAAAATTCTCACCAAGAAAAATGATAAAACTGTGGCCTGCAGCAATGTTTTTTGCATTTGACTTTGCAAGTTCAATCATTGCAGAATCTGTTCCAGACCATCGCACAAGACATTTGCCTGAAGCTTCACAAAACGCCATACCAAATTTGATCCCAGGCACTGCCGAAACAAGCCCTTCATGAATATCTTCAACTGACTTAATAAAATGTGTCTGTCCAAGAATTACATTGATGGATTCTGGCTTTTCAATCTTTACAGTGATGATTTGCATATCAAGCCCCTTTTAAAAAATCTGGTTCTGTCAGAAACTTTGCACAAATGGACAATTTTTCCTCTTTCTACTCTCAGTCCCACCTTCTTCCATCACGAGAGAAAAAATCAATGAAACAACATTCATTAGTAACCTGGCATAACTGTAACTCAATAATTCCGCAATTCAACAGCAGTTTCTACAAAAATTTTGTAATTTTCTATCACATATTCAGGCAACACTGCTGCAGTATTCGGAGAAGATGATGGACAGAGTATAAAGCCACCTCCTGGCTTTCCTTGTTGAATCGTTTCTATTGTAATCTGCCTTATTTGTTCTGGTTTGCAGGTATAAAAAATTCCATCTTCTATGCCACCATCAAGACACATTTTCCCTTTGCAAATATGTTTTGCTTCGGCAAGAGTAATTTTACCAACTGGTGGTGGCTCAATTGGATTCAAACAATCAAGATCCATATCAATAAATCCCTCTAATACAGGTTTCATATCTCCATGGCAATGAATCCAGCTTAGCTTTCCTGACTCGTGAATCAGGTCAATGATTTTTCTATCATATTCTACAACAAATTCATAAAAATCTTTCACTGATGCAAGAGGAGGAATACAAAGTTCAGGTCCAACCCATCCATATGCATCACCAAGTTTTGATGATAGATAATGTTTTACAAGTTTTTCTATTTTCCTGTATGCCCTATCTATCATTTCTTTCAAAAGTTCCCTTTCATCATAAAGCCAGTAACCGAAAACCTCTGAACCCATCAACCTTTGAACCATATACATCGCCTCATCTATACCAATCATCAGCATTGCTCTTGAGCCAGTTTTTTTCTCCAGTTCAAAATAAGAATCAATTTTCGGCAGTCTGCTATCTGGAATTGAAAGCCACTTTTTTGCATCAGTTGTATCCCCAATGAAGTGTTTTTTAATATATCCAGGAGCACCTGAAAGTGGCTGATAAAAAATCTGGGTCAGCAAACCAGCAGGTGTTTCAATGGTCGTGATTATTTCCTTTATTTCTTTTCCAGGAATTGTTTTTTCAGTATCATATTGTTTACAAACAGGTTCTGGAATTTCTTCACCTGAAGGGGCCCAGGTTCTAATAATTTCAATCTGGTGTTTTTCTGTAAGTTCAATTAATGGTTTCCAGTCATCCCTTACAGGAAACATAGGGTCAACACCCCACAATCTGATAGGCATCCTGTCAACATCAAGACATTGAAAAACTCTAATGAGCCTTTCCCTTGGTGTCATCGGCTTATAGGTGAATAAAGGAACAATCTTCCAAGAAAACCATCTGCTGCCTGCGCAGGACTCAATCCTGTACTGACCCACACAGCAATAGTATTTTTCTGCCCTGGTCTGGTAAATGGCGTAATGTCGATATCAATTTCAGCAGGACTGATGTATGCCTCAAGGTACTTTCTATGTCCTGCATACTGACCATTGACCCACACCCATGCTTCACATGTTACAAAGGGTGCATACAATTTTATTTGTTTCCCAGCAACACCTTTTGGAATATCAAGGTCAAAAATATACCACATTTTTCCCATATACGGCATACCATCTGGAGAAAGATACCCTTGTATATAAAAAGGTTTTGTCGTGTCAATCAATCGCCACATGCTTCTATCAAAATCAGGCATGTACCACCTGAAATGCTTACCAAAACCGTACTCGTCAATTGCAAATTTAACATTTTTGGGTGCAAGAGCAACAAGTATACCGGTTTCTCCATTCGTCATACCATCAAGTTTCTGATAAAGTGCCTTCCGTTTCAAAATCCCAAAATACGAATCCCCTGAATAATATCTTTCTCTGGCGACAAGAGATGGGGGCATGGCAAGGAATGGACTGATTTTGTTCAGAGCAAGCCTGCATTCTATCATTTTATCGGCATACTTGACCGCGTCTGACCATTTTGCGTTGAATTCAGCATCTTTCATCGCCATATACGCTTTCAAATGTTCAAGCGTTAATCTGTCAACTAATACATGGGTTTTAATAACATCTGTGTTTGCAACTCGTTCTGCTTCTGAAACATATTTTTCAAGTTTTTCTATCAGTTCTTTTGTATAAACAAATGGAAGAATTCTGTCTTCGTGTCCAAGAAGTGGTGTCTCCAAAAGACATTCTTCAATAGATTCCCAGAAATTTCTTGCTGGTTTTGACGCAGGCCCGTACCAGCTGCTATAAAAATCGTCGAGAAGCGCATTAATGTCAACATCTGGATTCCACATCAATTGGGCTCTAACATATCTTGTAACAATTCCTTCTTCAAAAAATGGTAATTTGGTCTCATTGATAAATCCAATAAGTCCCCATTTTTTGAACAGCGAATAATTGATAGCCATTTTTTTAACCTGAGGAACCGGCGTCAGAGCAGAAACAAGCATCGTTAAGTTGTATTCATAAATAAACACCCGCTTGCATAACTCACACCACCTCTTCAGTTGCGCTCCCATAACCTGGCCCTGCCATGATTTTGGACTTGTAACTGGCTTCAATGTATCTGCCCAGATAAAAGCAGTCATCACCCCTAAATTGGGATGAAGTTCAATTCCCTCAGGCGGTAGAGAACGATTGGCATAACCATTTGTGGTAATGATAGCGTCAGGATATACCTTTACCACTTCCTCTGTCACCTTATTTACAAAATTAAACCATTCTTCGCTGATTGAAAGTTCAGTCACAACACCTTCCCTGCCAAAAACATCAGTAAAACCTTGATTAAGTTTCATTGTCTCAGGCGTGTGGTCCATAGGTAGACCATCATCAGGTGCAAAACCAATTGAATTGATTTTCTCCCCTTTTTCTTCTGACTTCTTGAATTCCTGAACGACTTTGTCTGCAACGATTTTTATTGTTTCAGGGTTTGTAAGATTTGCCATGTACACGTTCACTGTTCCATCAAAATTTCTGCCAAACAATTCTGGTTTCGTATCTTTAAGCTTAGGGTCAGGAAGATATTTTCTGAGCCAGCTATCACCCGGGATGCAAATAATATCCCTATCATAGATTGTCATTTTATTGCGTATCTTCCACAGAGCATGAATGGCAGCCATGTCCGCTGGTTCATTGCACCACCACGACCGTACCCTGAATGCAGGCCTATCAACAAGATTCATCTCAGCAATCTCAATATCTTTTTTACCGGGAACCACCTCTCCAAAATCTCCTGGCAAAATCCATTTTATCCCGAGTTTTCTTAAAAACTCAGCGACTGCGTAATATGTACCAAAATACGGTCCCTCATCATTCCCCGCAAGGACAAGCCGATTTCCACTGCAGAAAATTGTATAACCTTCTTCATTTCGTTCTGCTGTAAGCCCTAAAGGAATTTTCAAATTTTTGACATTTTTCGTAAACTTACTCTTACCAACACAAATCATGTTTCCTGAAATCTGTGATTCTTCAGAAACCATGTCAATTTTTGCTCCTGACATTTTTTCAATATATTTTTGAAGGTCCAATGCGGCCATTTTAACTTTCTGTTCTGGCTTCAATTTTGCATATCTGGACAATTGTCCTGTCGCTTCATCGAATACTGCCTTACTCACTACAATTGTTGCCATTGGTTTTCCATCTTTGACTACTGTAAAACCACTTGCAGAAAAACAAAATGATAATAAAACAACTGCCACGATTGCTGAGATTCGTCTCATACTCCTCCTTTGGTTTTTGAATTGTATTTTACATCACTTTATCAATTTGCCAAATAATAAAACTATTCGTATCCGTATCTGTTGATAAACCACTGCTTTACCAGCTGCACAGTAAACAAATAGCTGAATAAAATAATAAACAGAGCGACAAAATACAAAAAGGGAGGAATTACAAAACCAAGACGCGAGCCCAGTGGTGTAAATGGAATAAACAATCCAACAGTAACAATATAAATTGAAGTGAATATCAGAAAAGGACTGGGTTTACTTTCAATAAATGGTTTCTTACCTGTACGAATTACATGAATGACAAGTGTTTGAGTTAAAAGGGATTCAAGAAACCAACCAGTATGAAAAAGCTGTTCTGATGCATGGAATATAAACCACAAGACACCGAAAGTGATAAAGTCATAAAGGGAACTGACAGGTCCCATCACAATCATAAATCTTTTGATGTACTCAATGTTCCATGGCCTTGCCTTATTAAGGTATTCCTCATCAACATCATCTGTTGGTATGGCAACCTGTGAAATATCATACAGAAAATTATTGAGCAGGATCTGGATTGGAAGCATTGGAAGAAAAGGCAAAAATATGCTTGCGCCTGTCATACTGAACATATTACCAAAGTTCGAACTCGAACCCATTTTGATATATTTCAAAATATTTCCGAATGTTTTTCTTCCTTCGATCACGCCGTCTTCAAGAACCGTTAAGCTTTTCTGCAGAAGAATAATGTCTGCTGATTCTTTTGCGATATCCACAGCATTATCAACTGAAATTCCAACATCAGCTGCCTTTAAAGCCAAAGCGTCATTGATGCCATCTCCAAGATAGCCCACTGTATGACCATTTTTATGTAATGCTCTGATAATTCTTTCTTTTTGCAATGGCGACAATCTTGAAAATACAGTCACATTTTTTACAACCTCAATCAGGTCTTTATCACTCATCATTTCTATCTGCTCACCAGTCAACATGTTTCTTACATCAAGCCCAACTTCATTACATATGTGCCTGGTAACCAGTTCATTGTCACCAGTTAACACCTTTAATTCAATTCCCCTTTTTCTTAGTGCCTGAATTGTTTCCTCTGCTGTTGGCTTGGGTGGGTCAAGAAATGCAACATAACCTTTGAGAATCATTTCAACTTCATCGTTTTTTGTGTATGCTTCTTTTGGTATTTCATAATCTTTGTAAGCAATCGCAAGAACCCTGAACCCCTGAGCACTCAAATGTTCATATTCAAGCTTCAGGTCAGTAAGAACAAGGGGATCGATGTCAAATATTTCTCCGTCCAATTCATACTTTACACATTTTTTGAAAACTTCTTCTGGAGCACCTTTCGTAATCAGTCGGTGTTTGCCATCGATTTCCACGACAACCGACATCATCTTCCTTGAAAAATCAAATGGAATTTCATCAATTTTTCTGTACTGCTGAATCGACAATTCTCTATATTTCAACACCGCTCTATCAAGGATGTTTTTTAATCCGGTCTGGTAATAACTGTTAATATAGGCAAATTGTAATACATCTTCGTTCTCCTGTCTTGTCACATCACAATAAATTTCAAGAATGATTTCATCAAGGGTTAATGTGCCGGTTTTATCTGTACACAGTACATCCATTGCACCGAAATTTTGAATAGAGCTCAACTGTTTTACAATGACATCCTTTCTAGACATGGAGATAGCACCCTTTGAAAGGTTAACAGCCACAAGCATCGGAAGCATTTCAGGGGTAAGCCCAACAGAAACAGCAAGAGCAAAAAGAAAGGATTGCAGAAAATCGCCCTTTGTCATCGCATTGATAAAAAATATAATCACAACCAGGACAAGCATAAACCTGATCATCAACCAGGTAAAAGAACGCACTCCTCTATCAAAATTTGTTTCAGCTGACAGTGTTGCCATTTTGTAGGAAACCATTCCGAATTGAGTGGACAATCCTGTTTTAATTACAACTCCAAGACCTGTACCGCTAACAATACTTGAACCCATAAACGCGATATTTTTCAGCTCTGACGGTTGATGATTTGTAGTAATAACAGGTGCTGCGGTTTTTTCAACAGGAAAGGACTCACCTGTCAGTGACGCCTGATTAACAAACAAATCTTTACAGGAAATAATTCTTAAATCAGCAGGAACCATGTCCCCAGCAGAAAGATATACAATATCACCAGGAACGATTTCTCTTATTGGTATTTCTTTCGGGACGCCATTTCTATAAACAGTAGCAGTTGGCCTGACCATTTCACTGAGTTTTTCTGCTTCTTTTCCAGCGCGATGTTCCTGAAAAAATGATAGAGAAACACTCCCTATGGCCATCAAGATTACCAGTACCGCACTGGCTATTTCCCCAAAAATAATGGAGAAAATTGCAATAATCAGTAAAACGATGACCAAAGGGTTCAAGAACTTTGAAGCAATTTGAAATATAATTGAGTGCTTCTTGGGTCTGAAAAGCTCATTGAAGCCATACTCCTGAAGCCTCAGCTCTGCTTCTTCATCGCTCAGACCCTTTATTAATGTGTTGAGTCGTGATAAAATCTGTTCCTGCGTGAGCCAAACAAATTCAACTATTCCAGATTCTGGTAATCGCGGCATTATTCAATCCTCTGCAAAATGTTTCGTGTTTAGATTGATAATTATTATAACCTGTTAATAGCATACTAAAAAGTTTCTGCTCGTTTGTGCAATTCTATGTTAGTATCCATCACAGGGGCTTACAAATGGTAGACACGTCAAAAATTCATTTGAAATAATTTTTTTTGGGTGTTAAAATAATGCGATTTTTTCAACATGGAGGCGAATATGTATTTCAATCTGGTAATGCTGGTCAGTATTGGAAGTATCATCATTGCTTTCCTGTTCGCTCTTGAAATTTTAAGGAAGGACGCAGGAAACGAAAAGATGCAGGAAATTGCAAATGCAATAAAAGAGGGTGCAGGCGCCTTTCTCAAAAGGCAGTACACAACAATAACGGTTCTTTCAATCACACTGGCAATCATCATATTTCTCATTTACGCACTCAGTGGAAAAATCACATATGGATGGCATACGTCTCTTGCCTTTATTCTCGGCGCACTTTGCTCATCAATTTCAGGTTATGTGGGAATGTACATATCTGTCAGGTCAAACTCTCGCGCTGCGTCTGCAGCAGGGCGAAGTATGAACGAAGCACTTGTCACTGCCTTAAAGGGCGGCGCTGTTTCAGGCATTCTTGTTGTGGCTCTTTCACTTCTTGGCGTGGCTGGCATATTTCTTCTTTATGGAGGAAGTGCCAATCCACTTGAAGTGCCACTTCTGATCGTTGGTTTTGGTTTTGGTGCATCATTTGTGGCACTTTTCGCGCAACTTGGTGGCGGTATCTATACAAAAGCTGCTGATGTGGGTGCTGACCTTGTTGGAAAAGTTGAGGCAGGAATACCTGAAGATGACCCGAGAAATCCAGCAGTCATTGCTGACCTTGTTGGAGACAATGTTGGCGATTGCGCCGGCCGTGGAGCAGATCTGTTTGAATCAACAGCAGCAGAAAATATAGGAGCAATGATTCTTGGAATTGCTCTGTTTCCTGTGTTTGGAATCTATGGAATTATATTTCCACTCGTTGCGCGCGCTTTTGGGCTTATTGCTTCCATCATCGGTGTTCTGAGCGTAAGAATTAAAGAAGATGAAGACCCGATTAAAGGATTAAACCGTGGTTATCTCGTTACAACAATTCTTGCCACTGCAGGGTTCTGGCTATCAACAAAACTTCTTCTGACTGAATACCATACATTATTCTTCCTTGCTGGACTGGTGGGGATTCTCACTAGTTTCGCTTTTGTTTCCATTACTCAATATTACACTGAATATCGATATCGCCCAGTAAAATCAATTGCGAGAGCATCTGAAACAGGACCAGCGACAAACATAATTACTGGCTTTTCCGTTGCACTTGAATGTACCGGCATACCAGTGGTTGTGATCTCTATCGCACTGCTGCTGGCATATTTTCTTGGACAGGCAACCGGGCTACCTCACGGTGGACTTTATGGAACTGCTGTTGCCACTATGGGAATGCTGGCGACATGCGCCTATATTCTCGCAATGGACACCTTTGGGCCTATCACTGACAATGCAGGTGGAATCGTTGAAATGTCAGGAGCAAGTGAAAACATCAGAAAAAGAACTGACCGACTTGATGCAATAGGAAACACCACAAAAGCCCTGACAAAAGGATATGCAGTTGGTTCTGCTGCGCTTGCGGCGTTTTTACTTTTTTCCGCTTATCTAACTGATGTTCATATTGAATCAGTGGATCTTGCAAAACCGGTTGTCTTTATTGGCGCAATGATGGGTGCTGTGCTTGTATTTGTATTTTCTGCATTTGCCATAAGGGCGGTTGGCAGCGCGGCATATTACATCATTAATAATGTGAGAAAGCAGTTCAAGGAAAAACCCGGAATTCTCGAAGGAAAAGAGAAACCTGATTATGCACAGGCAGTTGATATTTGCACAAGAGGTGCATTAAAAGAAATGGTCCTACCAGGACTAACGGTTGTCATTGTACCACTTCTTGTTGGCATACTTCTTGGCCCAGAGGCAGTCGGCGCAACACTGATGGTGGGAACAATCGCAGGTATCATACTGGCGCTTGTCCTCAATAATGGCGGCGGCGCATGGGATAATGCAAAAAAATATATTGAAGCAGGTGCTTATGGCGGGAAAGGTTCATTCGCTCACAAAGCTGCAGTAGTCGGAGATACAGTAGGAGACCCATTCAAAGACACAGCAGGACCATCGCTACACGTTGTCGTAAAACTTCTTTCTACGTTAACACTGGTATTTGCGCCATTGTTTCTTATTTTGCACGCGGTGAAATAAAATTCATAAGGATGACTTTTTGCAGATTGCATGTTAGAATATACTCATGAAAACACTTGGCGTTGGAATTGCGGGTTATGGATTTATCGGCAGAGTTCATGCCTATGCATACAAAACCATTCCTTTTTATTACGGAAACCTGCCGGTATCAGTGCAGTTAGTAGGCGTTGCCGCACACTCTGAAAAAACGAAAGCCATTGCAATACAACAGGCGGGCTTCCAGTTTGCTACCAGTGATCCTTTAGAACTTGTGAAATGTAAAGACATTCACATTATTAATTGTTGCCTTCCCAATGATCTTCACTACCAACTGGTGAAAGCTGCGCTTAACCACGGTAAACATGTGTATTGCGATAAACCACTTGCTCTTAATGTAAAAGAAGCTGAAGAACTTGTTTCCATTGCAAAAGATGTGAATGTGAAATCTCAAATCGTGTATCAATTAAGATTTTTCCCTGCTGTCATGAGGGCAAAACAACTTATTGATGAGGGATTTCTTGGAAAAATTAATTTTTTCAGATTTCTTTATCTGCATTCTTCATGTGTACGACAATCTGCAAAGGCATATAGCTGGAAGGCAGAATACGAAAAAGTAGGAGGAGGAGTAATGGTTGACCTTGGTTCACACATCATTGACTTGGCAAGATATCTTGTTGGAGAATTCGGCAGCGTTCATGCAAAAACAAGAAATTACACGTCCCCTGACAAAAGAACAGACGACCTGGCAATCATCGAAGCCGAAACCAAAAATGGAGCAATGGGAATCCTTGAGGCATCAAAAATGGCAACAGGAGCAAATGATGAAGTCAGGTTTGAAATTTATGGTTCAGATGGCGCGCTTTCTTTTAATTCAATGGAACCAAACTGGCTAAATGTTTATAGTATGGATGACCCTGATACACCAATCGGTGGCTTGAGAGGATTCAAAAAAATAGAAACAGTGCAGAGATATCCTGATGCAGCCGGTATTCCGCTTTCCAAATTTAGCATTGGATGGATCAGAGCACACGTTGCGTGTCTCTATTCATTCCTTCATTCGGTTGTGCATGACAAACCAGTCAGTGTTTCTTTTGAGGATGGTTTGATGGTACAGAAAATTATAGAAGCTTCATATGAATCTTCAAAAACAGGTAAACTCCAGTTACTGTGAAGAAAAAAATGAATCACTTATTAGAGACAGAAAAGAAACTCGTAAAAAGCATTAGAGCAGCGAATAGCTTTCTAATTAAGAATAAGGAAACACTGCTTCTTGGTAATGTTGGAAAAATCATCAAAAATATTCCATCTCCACCGAAAACTACAAAAAAATGGTTTCAAAAATCCTATGTTCTTGGATCAGAACAAAATGACTTTCTTGCTGGAAAGGGTGTCTTTTATATTACTGAAGGCAGAAAACTATTCCTTGATACCACAGCAGGGCATTATCAAATGACGTGGGGATATAATCACCCATCGTTGATGAAGTGCCTTGATGAAGCAATAAAACTGGGAATTCCCTGGGATTGTCACAGTAACATCCCTGGCTTTTTCGTAAAAAAACTTTCTGAAAAACTTGTTGAAATATGCAATCCTGGATGTCAATCTCAGAATTTGCTACATGATGAAAATTGTTTGAATACTGTTTTACTCGGTATCGCCACAGGCTCTGTTGCGTGTTCAACAGCAATGAAACTTGCCTTAAATTATTTCAAGAAACAAAAACCCCACAATAAAAAAATCGTGTTTATTTCGCTAAGAGGCAATTATCACGGTACTGACTTTCTAATGCAGCGGCTTAGGGGAATGTGGAATGAGATTTTCTCTGAGAAACTCGTTTTTGAACTGGTAGAGCCCAATGATATTGAAGAATTGAAGAAAATTTTCGACAAACATGGGAAAGACATTGCCGCATTCTTTTTTGAACCAGTGATGATGAATAGAGAGGCAATACTATTAACAGGAGAATTCATTCAGGCAGCAAGAAGATTTACTGAATCTGTTGATGCACTCATGATTGTAGATGAAATACAAACATGTTGCTGGTATCCTGAAATTTTTATGTACAAACAATTTGATATTACTCCTGATATTTTAATTCTCGGGAAAGGACTCACTGCTGGATTTCATCCACTTTCAGCAGTCGTTTACAAAAGAAAACTTGACTCCCTCAAACAATATGATGCGATCAGCACAAATGGAAATGCGCCGCTACCTTCACTAATGGCCTTGTGCTGTTTAAATTTGATAGAAAACAATGTAAAAAGAATTGAAATGCTTGCCAATTACTATGAGAATTGTCTGAAAAATCTTGCCTGTGAATTTCCACATTTGATTGTTTCTGTGCAGGGTAAGGGACTACTATCTGGACTTAAACTAAAAAACCAGCAAACAGCTCTCAAATTTCATCAAAAATGCATTGAAAAGGGAATTTGGCTCAGGGTTCATGCCTATTATGAAGGACATTCAACTGCCCTGACAAAGTTCGCCCTGTCGGTGTCAAAGAACGTGCTTGATTATACTGTGAGCATGTTCAGGAAAATCCTGAAAACCCTGTAGTTTTACGAATTTACAATTTCTTTTATTGCCGGATGTATCACATCTCCGCGTAGAATTGCACAACCAGATTTTAATGCCAAATTTTCCTTCAGTGCGGATTCGCCTTTATCTGCCAGTATTCTCAGATATGGCATTGTTGCAAAACTGAGTGCTATCGTGGATGTTTTTGGTACAATCCCCGGCATATTCGGTACACAGTAATGCACAATCCCTGAGTCAATAAAAATTGGCTCTTTGTGAGTCGTGGGACGGCTTGTTTCAAAAACTCCTCCCTCATCAATTGAGACATCAACCAGGACAGTTCCTTTTTCAAGTACTTCAAGATCTGATTTCCTGATGAGAATCGGTGGTCTATGCCCTGGAATAAGAACAGCGCCAACAATGATGTCTGCTTTCTGACAACATTCAAGAATAATATCTCTTTTTGCTTCCATTACACTACAACCAGGAAATTTCTTTTTTAAAAATTCCCGTTTTTCCGGACTTTTTTCAATAATCGTAAGTTTCGCATTAAGAGAGATTGCAACGTCTGAAGCGCAACTACCTACAACTCCACCACCGAGTACAACAACACGACCCGGTGGAACAGTTTCTGTTCCCATCAAAAGCACACCCTTACCGCCATATTCCTTCTCAAGATATTTCATTCCCTGCTGTATACTTAATTTACCCGCAATCTCACTCATGGGTTTGAGAATCGGCCATATACCATTTTCTTCAATCAGTTCATAGGCGATGCATGTAACTTTTTTGCTTGCAAGAGCACGTGCCATTTCAGGATTTGAAGCAAAATGAAAAAAAGTAAATACAATCTGGCCAGGTTTCATCATTGCGATTTCTGAACTCTGTGGTTCTTTCACCTTCACTATTAGTTCTGCAGATTCAAAAATATATTCCCTCGACACAATTTCAGCCCCACATTCTTTGTAAAAAGTGTCAGCAAATGTGGACCCTGTTCCTGCATTATTTTCGACAAGAACCTTATGGCCATGTTTCACAAGTTCCTTTACCCCCATTGGTGCAAGTCCAACTCTGTACTCTTCAGTTTTAATCTCTTTTAAAAGCCCAATAATCATGGATTATGTTCTTTTTTAACCACTAAATTTTTTACGTGTAAATATTTTATCATGTTAATTTAACCTTCCAAATTGTTTTATCAACTCAATCAAATTATTTATCTTTTCATCTGTTGTTGCTTTTCTATTATTGTATCTCCAAACATATTCCGAAAGGTAGAATTCCCTTTCTGTCGCTGTACTGTCTTTTCCCATGATTAATTAATCTGTGTGGGTATCACTCTGTTGCTACTTGGGTATAGCCTCGCCAGGTGTCTGAACAAATTATCGTTCCTTTCTTTTCTTGCTTTTCTACAGGTGGCTATTTCCAGGGACAACCAGAGTTATTCCTATTTTTCCTCTCCTTCTTTCTTGCCTCTCAAAAAGTGAGGAACGCTAAGTTTGCCTGCTGGCACCCACAATTTTTATTATCTCATCAATAAGAATTCCTAACCCTTTTTCTGATGGAAAGATTTTGTAAATACCACGGGATGGACTGAATAGCTCTGTCCAGTCTGGCAAACTGGTGTAAAGGTCATAAAGATTAAGACAGGTCACATTCCTTTTTTTACAAAGGTCAACTGTGGCATCAGCATAAATCTTAAACATCTCTGGAATTGGAGCAGAGGGAAAAGGACCAACACATATAATTTTTCTTGCTTTTTTACTCAAAAACCATATTTCTGCATCAAGACAAACGATATACTGGTCAATCGGTGTTCTCCTCAATAAACTTTCAATAGAAGGAAATAAAATTACTGTTTCCATATTACGGTTTTCAATTTCTTGTTTCAGCCACAATACATTTGAAATTGCGTGGTATGCCTGGGTTTCAGGATATTTTAGCCATTTAATTTCTATATTTTTCGACAATTTCTCCTTCAATTTTTTAAGAAAGTTTTCAGGTATGTCTCCAATAACTGTCAACTGTTTAATTTGCGTTTCAGTGGAAATATCAGAATATTTATAATCAGGAATAAACGCCACCAGATTGTTATTGTTTTCGTCTCTGAGATAAGGACCATCAAGATGTTTCATATCAAGATGGTCAACAGGAACAAAGCGTAAATTTTTCTTAGCGACAACAAGGTCATCAAGTTTAATTTCTATATCATGAATTTCTGTTGTTTCTGGAGAATAAAACACATTGGTAATTTCTGAATTTTCCTGTCCTGGGAAGAGTTTTAGTAAATGGTTGTGTCCATCTATGGAAAGCTCAACAGGAACAATCCCTGAGATTAAAGACCCTACCCGAACTGGCACGAAAAATCTTTCTCCTTGATTAATAAGATTTTTGTGAGGAAGGATTTCAAGAAAAAGATTTAATTGTTCAGGAGATTTTTTTTGAAAAACGATTGTTTCAGAAAATGTATCTGATTGTTTCAAAGCCATACTTTTAGAAGTCAGCATGACATGTGTCTTATCCTTGCTGTCGAATTTTTTTAATATCCTATCACCCGAGTACTTTTGCCCCTCAATAAACCATTCAAAAGTGTCAGCGCCAGACGATGCTGAAGCATTTAATAAAACGAGATTGAACACTTTTTCTGAAAACGCAAATGGCCCAAAAATTTCACTATCGAAAAAAGCATTTATTTTCTTATTTCCCTGATTCCATTGAAGAATATTTGCCTCAAGAGGAGGATTACCAATTGTTGTATAATCCCACAGTACCCTACCATCAGCATGGTAAAAACCAATACCAGTAATCTCAACACCTTTATCAATTTTATCAACAGGAATTAACAGCTGTATCCATTTACCTGCCTCAGGAAGCTCACCCATATGAATCTTGTTAAGATTTTTCCACTTAATAATGTCAGAACCCCATGAAAAATAGATAGATTTCCTTTTCTGTGTTTGTATTTCAAGCATAATTTCAGATGCTGGCTGGTTTTTATCAATGAAAACATATTGATAGAAAATATCCAAAGGTTTCAGTTTTTCTCCTGGTGTAATCGCTGTATAATGGGAATTAATCTTCTGTGAACTTCTGCCAGAGTGAGAAAACCTTCCACTTAAACAGGGATGAGAACTCCAGTACCAGAATCCAGAGGTTCTTGCAGAAGGATTAACAAAATCATCAAGTATCACTCTACCATCTGGAATCTCAAAAATTCCGGTCTCCTGTTTCTTTTCCTCTGAAAGCCAGTAAACATAATAAATATCATTTTCGTTTGTCTTGAAATATATAGAATCTCTCTGTTGTTGACTGGATTTAACCCTGATACATGGTACCTTCAAACCAGTGGTATCTGCCACATACACATAACCTTTTTCAGGTAAAGGCAAATTAACTTTTGCTATCTGCTGAAACTGTTTAAGTTGCGGTTGCTGAATCTTTACTCTGGCTCGTAATGTGTAGCCAGAACCGCAGTTAACAAAACAGGCAATAACGATAATCGGTATAATAAACTTTTTCATAATTTTTTCTCTATTTTGATTGCAATGTCTTTTGTAAAAGCAGGAAGTAAAATTTCGCATTCACCCTTATCCAATTTTTTTTCAAATTCTGAAAATTTCCTGCCATTGTAAGTATCCCAGAATTCTACTTTATAAATTCCGGGTTCAAAAACCTCAACAACAAGTTTTACGTCATCTATCAACTGTTCCTTTTCTGATGGCACTCTTGAGTTGAAAATTGAGTTATCATAAATCCATAGATACGCTGAACTCATATTTTGCATGCCAGTAACACCAGCTTTTGAAGTCACGCTGCCTGTCGTTGACATAAGTTTTGCTGTGGAAATTTGGAAATTCTTGCCTCTTCTATCCACTCCTTTAAGAAACAGGGCAAGTGCTTTGTAATGAAAGTATAAGTCCTTTTTATCAATAAATGGCCACCACCAGAACAACGCTGTTCCAAGCATTGGTGATAAGGATGATGTCCATAATCCTGCGTGAAGATTATTTTCAAGTTCCCTGCTGTTTCTTCCCACGCCAAATTCATGGATCTGCATTGGTTTTTCAAAAGGTTTTCTCTTAAAATAATACTCTCGCATGGTATCAACCACGGTTTGACTGTATGCATTGCTGACAAGTGTTTCAATGTCTTTTACTATCCAGACCATCGGGTCAGCATTTGGCCTGCAAATGTGACTGGTAACAGGATGTTTGTACGGGTCCATTTTTTTCAAAAGAGGAATCAGTCGCTCATGCCATTGCCTGATATTTTTTGAATCATAATATCCAGTAAGGTCCACTTCATTCCACATTTCCCAGAAGGCGATCTGAGTTGAATATCCCCAGCGTGCCACAATATATCTGAGCCGTTTTAAAAACCATTTTTCCGCTTCACTGCTATAAAAAAATTCATCTGGAGAACTCAAAAAACCACCATTGATAACATTATATGGGTTATCCCACCATTCTGCGTCAGGTCTGATACTAAACTGTCCATGGTTAATCAGAGTTAGAACAATGTATATACCATTCTGTCTTGCTATATCCAGTACATAATCAAGTTTCCAGGAATTTTCCAGACTATATCGACCAATACCTTCGTAGTGCTGCGCATAAGCAGGTGTCCATTCAATACCCACCCACCATGCACCCATCCACATTCTAATGTAATTTTCAAAATTATCCTTCATTTTTTTGAAATAATCGTCATAGGCAAATGTCCCTTTCCCCTTGTCAGGAGTAAATTCATATTTATATGGCTGTCGTACGTCATCAGGAGAACGAAGTACATGTCCGATCGGATAAAAAAAGTCACCGTTTGAAAAAGAAAGGCACTGTGGATCTTGATTATCCCATCTAATAAATCCTGGATTTGTGCCAGCCACACACTTAAACCAACCGCAGTCAAATTTTTTCGTCTTTCCAGCAAAACTTAAAACAATTTCGTATCTGTAATCACCGATTTCCTCAGGCGCAAATCTTATGCACCAGCGATGTTTCCCATATGGATACAATTTCTCACCATTTTCCTCGAGACATCTAATGAAGTCCCTGTAAAAAAACGCAGGAACTGAGATTTTCTTACCTGATGGAGAATAAAAAATCCCGGAAATATCAATCTCATCCGGGTCAAATGGATTGTCAAAAACAAGAGGAATTTCAAATGATACCTCGAATTTGTCGTATTGTGGGATTGTCTCAGCATTTGTTTCAAAATTAAAAAGAAAAATCTGTTGCTCGTTCTGTCCTGGAATTGCTTGAATATTGTCAATATAAACGGTACCGGAAAAAGGAAAATAGAAGAAAAATTTTATTCCAAATTCCCGAATATTTCTCTTTGTGTATCCGTCCCAGCAAGCCAGTCCTGCGGCAGGCTGCCATTGAGAACTTGTATCAGAGATGTCAATTGTAAATCTTTTCTTTTCATTCAGGTTAATTTGATAAAGACCCGTCTGAAACCATGTCCAGTTTTTATCCTTGATATAGCAGATAAAAGAAACATAGTTTTTGGTTTTTGATGGTATGTAAATATCCAGTGATAACGCGTCAGAATGAGTCAGGTCAAAATCAGTATCAACCTTTATCCAGGACTCTTTCATACCCGGCACATCGATAGCCAGCGAATTTGCTCCACTTGAAACAAAATTCTTTGAAACTTTTAATGTTTGCTGCTCATAAACAGATGTCCAGTTCTGCGTGCCATTTTCAAAATCAAAAAGGACTTCTGCTGTCGCATGCCAGACAAAACAGGCAAAAAATGCTATGATGATGTTAAATGTCAATTTTCTCATCAATTTCATAAACAATCTCATCTGTCCGTAAAATGGAATGCACTCTTAAATCTGTACCAAATGTAATCCGAAATTCTGTCTTATCTGTTCTCAAAGACAGTGGGAAACTACTCTCATCTTTTTTTGGTTCTGTTTTGTCTTCCATGATAACTCTCACTCTTGGATAATATGCAAGTAAATCAGCATTTGGCTTGAATTTGATTTTTACTTCGAATTTCTCATCTGATGGTTGAAAAATCATTGCGCCACCAGGACCTGGTTCAGATGATTCAGGCAGAACAGATTCAAATCTTCCAGCTCTTGTTGAAAAATACACCTCAATTCTCATCCCCGGCTTCAATTTTTCAAAAGATATCGAAGATATTCCAAATTCCCCTTCTGTTGAATAGTTGCGCACGACCTTTATCTGGTTTGTGGTAATGTCGTGCCATGGAAAAATCAGTGAAATACCTTCTGATTTCCTCCATCTATCAGGGCTAAATGAAATTCTTCTTTTTAATTTAACAAAATATTTGTTATCCTTCTGAAATATCATCGTGTACGGCTCTGTTAAAGAAATTTCATCGTCAGAAATACATTCGATATCGCAATCAACATACTTCCTTTCAGTGGCAAAAGGAATAATTTCAAGCATTTCAGTTTCCTGAAAAAGGAGTGCGCAATCCTCTGTAAGGGAAGTAAAATTGGTGAAATAGTATTTTTTCTTATTTAGATTGAGAACAACAAATTTTGTGGCACTTTCAATCATCGTATCGTCTTTCAAATACAGTTTAAAATTTTTCAATATATCCTTCACCTGTTGTATCATTGACCTGTTTTTCGTAGCTGAAGCAATTTCATTAAGAATTTTTATTCCTTCATCAAAAAAATTCGCCTGAATTAAAAGCTGTGCTGCCTGAAATCTGCCGTATTCACCAACACTTTTATCAGAAAGATACTGTGTAAGAATTTGATATGCCTGGTCAAATTGTTCAAGATTTATCAAGCATTTCGCAAATGGTTGAATCGCACTTTTCTGTTTGTACCTGTTAACAAGTAATTCATAAAGTTCCTTCCCTTTCGCATAATCAGAAAGGATATCAGCATAAAGCGATGCTTCCCTTCGAATAATATCCTGAATCACATCTTCATCAGAAACTTTTTCTTTCAATTCTTCATACATTTTGATTTTTTCTCTGGCTGTTTCCGCGGTCTCAGGAATCCCTGCGAATTTTAAGTCAACCAATTTTGGGAAAAGTTTTTTCACGCCTGGAGATTGTTTGTTTTTTTCAAAAAATTCAGCCAACGATGGCACAATTTTTTCTCTTATTACTTTTGCTGTGTCAGAATCTCTTGTCGCGACATTTGTCATCATATCAATAGCCCACGATGCCGTCTGATGTTCGGGGAAAGCAACGACAAAGCAATAAAAAAAGTTTGCATCCTCTCCAAACCATTTATACCAGTTTTTCAAAATTCTTTCTGATACATTTCCATTAGAGCCAGCGCTTTCTTCTATTTTTTTTATCCTCAAAAACGCATCCTGAAATTTGTGTTTTTTCATTTCTGCCATCGCGAGAAGAAAATTGTATGAAAACGGGTCATTTTCTACTATTCCTGCAAACTCCTCAAATTTTCCTGATTCCCATATGAGTTCAGTAGCAGAAAACAATGGTGAGATCTTGCCGGACCAGGCACTCCAGAGGGTTGCGGATTTCAAAAAATATTTGGCTGCAAGTTCATTTTCCCCCAGATTCTTATAATATATCGCGATTCTCACATAGGATGAAGGGTCATCCGGTTTATATTCAAGAGCTCTCTTGTATGCCTCTATTGCTCCGACAAAATCATTACTGGTACTTCTTTGATTTCCTATTTCCTTCAGCGCCTCTGCAATAATGTTTTTGCAGAATAACTGGAGTTGTTCTGTGTTGTTAGCGACCTTCATTTTTTCAAGGAAAATGACGCCATCTTCAACAGTGGACTCAAACTTTTTAGCGTCCCTGTAAATATTAACAAGATTCTGAAATGCCTGTCTTATGTTCCATTGGTTTTTTGAATAATCGGTATTATTGAGAAATGTTCTGAATGCTTGAATTGCTTCCTGGTTTTTTCCAATTTTTGCATACGCCATACCAAGATAAAAATACAAATCAGGTTGGTCTAAACCTTCCTTGATTGCTCTACTTGCAAGTTCAATTGTCAAATCAAATTCGTTTTTCTGAAATGCCTGAATGATATCCCTTAATTCAACCTTCTTTTCCTGGCTGAACACTATTGCAGAAAACAAGATCACGATAAACATCAAGATTTTTTTACTCATCATCCCATTCATAGCCAAAAATCTCGGCTTTATTCAATTCAAACCGCAATGTTATCGGCATATCAGTTGAAATACTGGTGAGGTGGTTGTTTTTGAATTTTACACAACCACGAATATGGTCGCCTGTTACAGGAATGCAGTCATCAAAACCAAAACCAGGCAAATTCTCGGATTTTCTTAATGCACCGTGATATGGACCCTGCTTTTCAGCAATGGCTACTCTGATATAACTATCAGGACTGTTACAGCGACAGTTAATATAAAGAAAATCTCCATACCTATGTTCTGCATCAACATCAAAACGGCCTGAATAGGTAGATGAAAGACTTGCAAATCTATCTTTCTTTATTTTTGCCATCATAATTTTTGCAGTGTTTTTATGGTCAGACAGAGGAATGTTTCTGTTCAAGCTAAAATCAGAATTGATGCACCAGCCATGATCGTATCTTGAACCACCATAATAAAAGAATAATTCGTCATTATGTTCAACAAATGAGCTTGATGGAACCATAAATCCGGCATCAAATTCTCCCGGACATCCTAAAGATAGCCATACTGGTCTACCTGGTGGATGCCTCCATATTAAACCGTCATGAGAAAAACCTAATCTAAAGTGGCATAGACCGTTTGGATTCTGAGCAAAACATTGTCGTAATGGAGGCCATACAATGAAAATGTCTTCCACTGAAACAAGAATATCCCCGCATCTATATATACCAACCCCATAATATTCAGCAAGTATTCCACCATACTGTTTCGCGATTACGTCATCATAATCATCAGGAACAAAGCATTCATGCCAGGCACCTACTCCGTCATAGCCCTCCCAGTGTATACCATCTTCACTCTGTACCACAATGGCTGACCTGCGCGAGGTAAGCCCATGCATTGCCCCAACTTTATTGTAAAGAAGGTATCTGTTTGTTTCTTTATCCGCATAAAGGCAAGCCCAGTCACCGTGCATAAACACCTTTGTCAGTAATCTCCAGTGCAACCCATCATCTGATGCGTATATATAGGTACCTCCTGGACAA
Source organism: bacterium (assembly GCA_029552985.1). GTDB lineage: Bacteria > Ratteibacteria > UBA8468 > B48-G9 > DTJG01 > DTJG01. Next base: position 12,790 of record JAKPDB010000061.1, on the reverse strand, counting down.
TCCAGTTTATTTTCAGGAATGTCAGTAACATCAGGGACCAGAGGAACATTATAGCGAATAAGTGCCATCAGATATTTTGCATCTGTTTTTGGAAGAGCATGAACAACCCCCATACAGCAACCAGGTAAGGTTAACAGATTATTTCCCGGGTACTTATTTTTCCCGGTAATGCCAAGGTCTGGCTTATTCCAGTCGATACCATCTTCACTTTCTGCATAACAAACAAAAGGCAAATCAGGACTGACATCATAGGAAGGAGTTTCTGGCTGTCCCCAGTACCACATTCTGAAAAGATTCTTTTCTTTCAAAACAGTGCCCCAGATAGTGGTAAGCCCACTATCCCAGGACCCACAACTACCTGGTTCGAGACCGCTTATTTTCACCTTTTCAGGTTCTGGAAATCTCTGATAAATATTCAGGTCCCATTGAGTAAGGCCGTCTGTATTAAGAAAAATTCTTTTTTTAGGATTCACATTTATCTTCATTTTATTCTCCTTGATGTATTTATATTAACATATCTCAGGTTTGACAGATAGAATACTTCTGAAAATTTGACGGCCAACAAGGTAAATTGTTTATTATTGAAACAGTATTATAACTCTGGTATGATATAAAAAAGGACCTGAAATGATAATAATAGAATACTCAAATCTTGATGATGGTAAGAAAATCTTTCTTAACAGGGAACTTGCAGATATTTTATATCTCTGCAGAAGAAAAAAAATCCCTGTACCTGAGTTGAATATCAATGTTATCTCTTTATTGGAGTCGTATCAGATACCGCAGCATGTACAAAACAAAATTTCCATCAAGGTACCTTCAAAAAACAAACATCTCACTAGTTTCAGCCAGATGTGTGATTATGAAAATGACATTCAAACAAGCCAGGTAATCAAAGATGCCAACAGCATCTGGGTGGTCGGTGGCGGCGCAGAAGGAGCAATCTATGGTTTTTACCAGACTATTAAAAACATCACTGGTATCAGGTGGTATGGGACCAGTGAACGTGACATAGCATTTGCAAAACCAGTATTAGAAATTGAAAAAACATACAGACCCAGAGTCCCGTTCAGAGGTTTTGAATTTTCGCCAAAAAATGAAAACTATCAATTTTCAGAGAAATTCTTAAAATGGATGGTCAGAAATGGATGGAACCTGCTTGATATCAATGCTTCCCGCTGGGAAAATTATACGAGAAAACAGGAGTTTATAAGATGGTGCGATAGATTTGGAATAAGGCTCGCTATTGGCTGTCATGCAATTGATTTTTTCATTCCTGAATCCATTTATCACGTGATGCCAGACATATTCGGCATGAGGAATGGAAATCGCTGTATCACATCCGTAGTAAGTTCTCCTGATATTAAAAAAAGATGGCGGTCAAAAATACAGCCATGTTATACAAATTCGAAGATGCGAGAACTTTATGTTAAGGCAGTCGTTGAATTCATTAATAACCATCCTGAAACCTATATTTTTTCTCTCTGGCCACACGATGGCATTAACAACTGGTGCCAGTGCCAGAATTGCCGAGAACAATCACCGTATGAAATGATGTATCGGATTGCCCTTGAAGTTTCGGAAAAACTTGGTAGATTTATTCCTATTGAACTTCTTTGCTACTCAAACATGCTTCATCTTCCTGGTAAGAACCTTCCTGTTTCTTCAAACACTTATACAATTTTTTGCCCTTATCTCAGACATTATCAATACAGGGTTTTCGATCCGGGATTTTCTCAATCACAATTAACTCTGGGCACAAAATATCCCGATGAAGAACCAATAAATCCTGTTGATGACAGAGAATACGGAATTTTGCTATCAAAATGGCTTCCTTACCTGGAAAAAACTGGTTCATCTTTCGGAGTGTTTTCTTACTACCAGCTTGTATTTCACGACCAAACAGAAAAGTCTGATAGGTCACGGTATCTTTATCAACCTGAACCTGCTGTTGTTGAAGATGAAATTAACTGGTTTGTAAAATCTGGAATGAAGGTATTTTACGACTGCTCTCCACCCTACCCTGGCTTCTGGCCTGATGGAAGATTTTACTCCTATCTTCCGCAACAACTGTGGGAAAATTCTCAAAGCACTGACAAACTTGTGATGGAATATTACAGAGCAATTGCAGGAGAAAGAGCAGAAGTGCTGAAAAATATTTTAAGAACCATATCAAATGCTATTAGCGACCAAAACAATGAAATCCCATTAGATATTGTGAATCTTGCAAAAGGGATTTTTAATTCACTGGAAGAACCATTAAAACAAAAATACCAGTTGTGGCTTGAATATGTTTTACTTGGCAAAAATTCCTGGAAAGAATTGAAACAACAAAACATCAGCAGTATGATTGAAACAGAAAAAAAGATCATTGCATTTTTTGAAGACAATCGTTTGTTTCTTGAAGACTTTGTCAATGTTGATTACATGATTAGACACAGTCAATCCATAATAAATTTTTATACTTCTCAATAAGGAGGAACATGAAAATTTTAAGTACTTTTGCTCTCATGATTGCCTCTTTCACATCACTTATCCTTGCTCAAGATGAAGAATCAATATATGTCAGATTTAAAATGATAGAACCAAAAGATGCAAATTATTATGTGAAAATTGGCGGTTATATTCACATTCCAAACTGGTATATTCCTTCTGCTTATGTACCAGGAAATGCTCATCAAAACTCTCAATTTTGGGTGAAAGCAGGAACCTTTACACCATGGTTTGACTTAAAAAGACACGCAGGAAAATCTCTGCATGGCCGACTTAACCGCTCTGGCGGGATTGCTGAATTTCCAAACATCACAGCTGACTTTATTACTGATAAGCCATATCCCGAAAGAAAGGTCATTATTGAACTTGCCACTTTGCCTGACGAAACAAAGGTAGTAAAAAAATTTGAAGAATCCTACAAAGGAAGTTTAACAAGTTTTCTTGTCTCAAACGATATTAAGAAAGATGCTGAATCTCTTGAAACAGCAAGTCAGATGACAGAAAGACATCTCACATGGGCAAATCAGGCAACAGGCGGCAAAAGATATTCCCCTCAAACGCTCATAATTCAAACATCATTTTGGGCACCCCAGCGCGAAGAATTGAACCTGAAAGAAGCAAAAGTTCTCTGGTTACTCGGCTTTAACACTGTAGGTAATCAAACAAAAGAAGTAAAAGAAAATTATAAATTTAGGTCACCAGGACACATGTGGGCAAATTTCGGACCAGAAGTATCAAAAGATGATACAGAAACACAGGTGAAAAAAATTGCAGAGCAGTACAGGAAGCAGAATATCGTAATAGAACCAGGCTCACCTTTCAATTTTTCAGACGAAGTCACATGCCCACAAATCAAAAATAATCCAGTGGCGATTGAAAACTTCCACGCATATTTAAAACAGCAAAAAGTAAGACCAGAGGACATCGGAGTAAAAAAAATTGAAGAAGCAGTCCCGATCGAAACGCCAGATGCACTGAAAGAACAACAAAAGAAAAATTCATCGGCTGCCAACAGGTTATTCTACTATACATCAAGATTCAGACAGATTTCAACAAATGAAAGGTTTAGATGGCTTACTGAAGCAGTCCACAAATATATTTCAAACGATGTTTATACCTCAACTCTTGTCGCAGACCATCCCTATTTTGCAGGAACAGGTCTGGGTATGGGAATGGGACCCAATCCTGCCTGGGGTTCTACTCCACTTGCCTGTGACTGGTTTGACATGGCAAGGCGGAAAGCAGTAGATATGGCAGGCATTGAGGACTGGATGGGACTTCAATACATGTATGGTCCTAACTGGACATGGGAGGGATTTCAACTGATGGGATTTCAAGCATCAATCTTTAGAAGTGGCAGTAATTCAACAATGCCAATTATGGCATGGATTACCCCAAGTGATGAAATCAACCTCAGATTGAAAACTGCCTCAGCACTATGTCAGGGAGCAAAACATTTCTTTTACTGGACATACGGGCCAACCGCAACAAGCACAGAAAATTACTGGTCTGACCTGCGCGGCGAATATGATGGAATTGCAAAAATCACAAAACAATTAGCCCGGGCAGAACATATCCTTGCTGATGGCAGAACAAGACCAACAAATGTTGCTCTTCTGTATAGTATTTCTTCTGACCTCTGGCAACCATACGGGTATGTTCATATGCTTGAAAGACGCCTGACATACCTTGCACTCACCCATCAGCAATATCTTGTGGATATGCTAACAGAACAAGATATCATTGCTGGAAAACTGAAAAATTACTCAGTTCTTTATGTGACAGATCCTTGCATTCACCAGCAAGCGATTGAAGAAATAAAAAGATGGGTAAAAAACGGTGGTTACATACGCGGTAGTTGCGGTGCAGGAACGAGGAATCAATTCAATGAAAAAATTCCGGGGCTCGCTGAAGTTTTTGGAATAAGACCACATCCGGATGTCCTTGTTCAACAGGGTCGATGGCATATCCGTGGTGCATTGAACGAAATAAACTACCTCGATACCATTACTCCAGGTTCGAATACCTCGTACGAGTGCAAAATCGGTGCGATAGGAGCAAAAATCAATTTCAGGGTTTCAACTGGCAAAGTCATCGCAACCTTTGATGATGGAAGCCCGGCAGGTGTCAGGAACCAGTATGGTAAAGGAATTGCTGAATATATTGGAAGTTGTCCAGCCATTGCCTATGGAAAAGAAGCAAAGTTTATCGCAAATGCCCTGAAAGAAAAGTGGCAGGATAATATAAGGAAATGGGTGCTTGGCGAAATCATTAAAAATGGGAAAAAACTTGTGGACATTTCTCATCCTGTTGTTGAGGCAGGTGTTTATGATTCTCAAAACGGAACCTGCCTTGTACTGGCAAATTTCACTTACCAGCCAATAGAAAAGCTGAATGCTGTAATTGAAGTGACAAAAAAGCCGTCAAAAGTGATCTCCTGTGAATCCGGCATATTAAAATTCAATGCAAAACCATCTGGTAAAGGATATAAAGTTGACTTTTCCATGCCGCTTGATATTAATGATATCGTGATGATTGAATTTTAAAAAATGGCATTTATTCCTGCTTATAAAAATTTATCTGAAAAAGAGTTTCGCGAGCGAATTGAGCAGTTTGAAAAAATTCTTTTAAAGTGTGAGCTCTGCCCAAGAAAATGTGGTGTCAACAGAATAAAGGGTGAAACAGGTTATTGCAGAGCGGATGCAAATCTCTACGTATCAAGTTATGGCGCACACTTTGGGGAAGAAAGCATACTTGTTGGTAGACACGGTTCAGGAACCATTTTTCTCACCTGGTGCAATCTCAGATGTTTATTCTGCCAGAATTATGATATTTCTATCGAGGGAGCCGGACAACACACTTCAATTGAAACATGCGCTGAAATTATGCTTTATCTTCAAAAAAGAAATTGCCACAATATCAACCTTGTAACTCCAACTCATTACACACCACAACTTATAAAAGCAATAAAAATTGCTTCTAATAAAGGACTTAACCTGCCAATTGTCTGGAACTGCGGCGGATATGAAAATTTAGAAATTATTAAACTACTTGAAGGAATCGTTGATATCTACATGCCTGATATAAAGTATTCAAAATCACAAACAGCGAAACTTCTGTCAAATGCACCAGATTATTTTGAAAAATGCAAAATGGCAGTAAAAGAAATGTACAAACAGGTAGGAGAAATGCAGATTGAAAATGGTATTGCGAAAAGAGGATTGTTAATCAGGCATCTTGTACTTCCAGACCATGTAGCAGGCAGTGAAGACATTTTTCTTTTTATAAAAAATGAGCTTTCAGACAGGGTTTTTGTCAATATAATGGCTCAATATCGGCCATACGGAAAAATACCAGAACAAATAAATAGACCCATTACTCAGAAGGAATATCAAGAGGCAATAGAATTTGCAAGAGGCATAGGTCTCAAGAATATCATCATTCAAAATACATCATTTGCTTTTCAATAAAAGTTCTGGTATATTGAAAAACATTAAAAAAGGAGCTTGTATGAACATCAGGTGCGTATGGTGGGATGGTTATCATAATGCCTTTACAGATATTGCGAAATTTATGGGTAACTTTTTTATCACGTTCAGACATGCTACTCAACATGCTCCTGCAGGCAGAGGTGAAATCTATGTAGTAAAATCAGATGATGGCGAAAACTGGCGACTCTTATGTAAATTTCCCGCACTTCCAGACAGCAGAGACCCGAAACTTTTTGTTTTCAAAAATAAACTTGGAGTTGTATTTTTTTCTATTTCTGATGACCCAGAAATGACCGGACATTGGGTTCATTCTTACGTCGCGTATTCTGATGATGGACAAAGTTTTTCTGAACCAATAAGGATTGAAAACTATAACCTCAGGTTCTGGAGAATAAGGATCTATCATAATATTGCCTATGCAACTGCCTGCAGGTCAATGCCTGAAGAAAAAGGTAGTTTTCTTTTCGCCTCTGAAGATGGTATAAAATTTGAGTTTGTTTCCACTATTGTGAAAGATGACCATGCCAATGAAGCTGACCTTTTGTTTGAAAACGATAGATGCTTTGCATTTGTCAGGAGGGAGGATTGTAAAACCCCTGTCATGGCAGTATCTGAATACCCATACAAAAAATGGGAACGATATACTACAAATCTTGTTGTCAGAGGTCCCCATATTTTCAAGTATGATGGAAAAATATATTGTGCAGGAAGAGTTTTTTTAAGACCTGATGGCAAAATTTATTCATACATTAAGAATGAAACTGTATACGAGCCAAAAACAGCCATACTTGAGCTTGATACAAAAGATATGATTTTGCGACCAGTTCTCATTCTTCCAAGTGGTGGAGACACTTCCTATTGTGGTTCAATTATAGACAACGGCAAACTTTATATCAGCTATTATTCACAACACGAACTTGACAGGAAAGAAAGTTTGGTGGGAAAAAACGCATCTGGAATTTATCTTGCAACAATCAAAACAATGGAGGGAAAATGAAAAGGTTTTTTGTTTGTTTTTTAACAGCACTGGTTTTTTCAATTTTCGTCCAGGCAGGAATTAAAGACAGAACAAGACCTGGAAACATTTTAATAGTAAAAGATGGCGTACCAACTGCAGTAATTGTTGTTCCAAAGCAGCAATCCATAACGCCCAAAGCCACTGAAGCGGCAAAGGAAATACAAAATTATATTAAAAAAATGTCTGGCGCAGAACTGAAGATAATTGCTGAAACAGAAAAAATTCCCGAGGACATTTCAACAGTCCTATACGTCGGCCATACAGAAGCAGCAAAAAAGAAAAAAATCAATATTCCTTCTGGTTTCAATCCAGCAATCAGACCTGATGTTTACCAAGAAGAAGGATATATCATCACAACAGTTGGAAACGATATTTTTATCGCCGGAAACGAAGATGGGCCTTATCAGGGAACAGTTTATGCTGCTTATGCATTCCTTGAAAAACTTGGCTGCCGCTGGTATTTCCCGGGTGCCTGGGGAGAAATAGTACCACAAACAAAAACGATTATTGCGCCTGCAATTAATATTGAGGCAAAACCTGATTTTGCAATGCGTGGCATCTGGATTGACGGAAGATGGGGACTTTCTTCAGAAAACAGGAAAATTTACGCCCAATGGGCGAAAAAAGTTGGATTCAGTTCTGATTATACGGGGGGTCAAAAGCTTTATCCCATTCCTGGAGACGGTTATCTTGCCTGGCCTCTTCCGCCCAAGGAGTATGCTGAAAGTCATCCTGAATTCTATGCGATGGACAAAACAGGTAAAAGAAATGTGACTTCCAAAAGTCATCCATCTTTTACAATGCTGTGTCTATCAAATAAACAAATGCAGGAAGAATACTTAAAAAATGTCAAAGAAGCATTTGAAGGAAAAAGACAGTTTCCCAATGTAAGTGAACTTGGTATTGGTATCTCTCCACCTGACGGAGTTCCTTATTGTTATTGTGAGACCTGCCTTGCGCAAAGTCAGAATTTTAATTATCCAAACTACATTCACGAGAGAATGCAAAGTGAGGAAGTATTCAGTTTTGCTGTAAAACTCGCAGATGCATTCCCTGATAAATGGGTTGCTGTTGCTGCATATGCCTTAAGAGAAATGCCACCCCAGGCAGTAGAACTGCGACCCAATATGGTGGTAATGTATGCTCCAATCAGTTGCTGCGTTCTTCATCCCAATAATGCCACTGATTGCTGGCGTAGAATTGAAATGGTAAAAATTCTGAAACAATGGATAAAACTTACTCCGCATGTGTGGCTTTACGATTATACGCCTGGCTTTCTCGTAAGTGGTTTTATTCCCGAAAGGGATGTCGCAAACTTTGCAATTAACGCGGCCATCTACAAACAAATAGGACTCAAGGGCTTCGGAAGACAGGGAAGCAACACCATGATGGCAACCTGGATCAGTTACTATACTTCAGCAAAACTAATGTGGGATGTCAATGCAGATATTGAAGCAATTAAAAAAGATTTCTATGAAAACTTTTTTGGAAGAGAAGCAGCACCGTATATTCAAGCATGGTGGGATGCGTGTGAAGCGCAACTATTAAAAGGAAAACAACATGTTCACGAGGACTGGCTCGTGAATAATCTTTACACCAAAGAATTTGCAAATTCAATCCATAAGTTCTACCAGCAAGCAAAAAAATGTCATATGACAGATGAACAAAAGAACCACTTCAGAATCTTTGAGCTCATTGTTGAAAATTTCGAGGCATGGACGCAGATGCATGAAGCTGAAAAAAACCTCGATTACAAAACAGCAAAGGAATCAGCAAGTAGAATGCTTGATGCCCAAAGAAAACTTCATGAAATTTCAGAATTTCTTGTCGGAAAAGGCGCGCTGACCAATAAATGGGAATGTTACACAAAAGGGAGAGAAATACGATTGGGTAAACTTTATCAAATGACAAATGGTGAATCAGGCATTATGATCGCACCTGTACCTCTTGAAGCAAGATTCTCAAAAGACCCATTCAATGAAGGTGTTATCGCGCAATGGTATCTGCCAGAATTTAATGACAAAAACTGGGAAATGAAAAATACATATTATCTATGGGACCAGCAGGATGAACCCCTCGATGCTGCCGGACATGACTATGACGGTTATGGATGGTATAGATTCTGGGTTAATATCCCTTCAAACTGGAAAGGAAAACCAATCCACTTTTACTGTGGTGGCGTCATCAATGAAGGGTGGGTCTGGGTAAATGGAGAATATGTGGGACATAAGCCACATGCCCTCTGGTGGATGGGTGGCCATGATTTTGATCTTGACATCACAAAATTTGTCAGGTTTGGTACCAAAAATCTTATCACAATCAGGGTATGGAATACTCAGGAAATTGGTGGTCTTTACCGTAGAGGATTTGTCTGGTCACCAAAATAATGGAATATACTGAACTTGGCAAAACAGGATTAAGAGTAAGTCGGATTGGTTTTGGTGCATTACCCATTCAAAGAACAGAACTGAAAAGAGCTGTCAGGATACTGCACGTAGCATTTGATCATGGTATCAACTTTTTTGATACAGCAAGGTCTTACACTGATAGCGAGAAGAAGATTGGGATTGCATTCAAAGGCAAAAGAAATAAAATCATTCTGGCAACAAAACTTTATGGAAAGAATAAAAAAGACATTCTATCGCTTCTCGAGGAAAGCTTGAAACAACTTCAGACCGACTATGTAGATATCCTACAATTACACAATCCACAGCAATTGCCAGACCCTGATGATAAGGACTCTCAGTACACAGGATTGATAGAAGCCCAAAAGAAAGGTATGGCAAGGTTTATTGGAATTACTGCCCACAAGCTAACAAATGCAATAGCGACCATAGAATCAGGGTTTTATGATACCCTGCAATATCCATTTTCGATGCTTTCTTCAAAAAAAGAAATTGAGTTGATAGAATTAGCAAAAAAACACCATGTTGGTCTTATTGCAATGAAACCTCTCTGTGGTGGATTACTGGCTGATATTGAAACTTCATTTGCTTTCCTCTGGCAATTTGAAAACCTTGTTCCAGTATGGGGTATTCAGAGAATGAAAGAATTGAATCAGATTATCAATCTTTCAAAAAGCCCGCCCCCATTAGACGCAGAATTAAGAAAAAAAATATCAGAAGAAAGAAAATTACTTGGCTCATCCTTTTGCAGGGGCTGTGGATATTGTCTACCCTGCCCTGCTGATATTCCTATTCCAATGGCAGCAAGAATGAAGTATCTATTAAGGAGGGCACCATACAGAAAATTTTTAACAGTTCAGTGGCAGAAGAACATGCTGAAAATAGAACACTGTAAAAATTGCGAAGTATGTAAGTGTCGATGTCCATATGGACTTAATGTACCAGAATTACTGAATGAAATGCTTTCAGATTATATTGACTTTGCAAAAACGAAAGGTATTATCATTGAACGGACGAAAGGAAATATATGAAGAATGATTATTCGCATATGCTGCTTGACCACTTTATTAGAAGAATGAGGAAACTTGAAATCGAAAGAAAAGCATTGTTAAAACAGATAAAAACAGTCAAAGACGCGCAGCTATATCAAAAACAGGTAAGAAATGTCATACAAAAAGCATTTTCTCCTCTACCGGAAAAGACACCCCTTAATCCCAGAATCACTGGGATTGTAAAAAGAAAAAACTATCGCATTGAAAAAATCATTTTTGAAAGCAGACCAGAATGTCTTGTCACAGCAAACCTTTATATTCCCGAAAATTTCAGTGCTCCATTTCCAGTAGTGATTGGAACCTGCGGTCATTCAGCGGCAGGCAAAGCAGAACCAAGATATCAGGAATTCTGTCAACGTCTTGTGCACAACGGCTTTCTCGTACTTATCTATGATCCATTCAACCAGGGTGAAAGAGACCAGTATACAAAACTGCCAAAAAATTCCTCTTTAAGGCGCAGTTGCTGTGCAGCGCATAATATGATGGGAAAACAACTACAGTTAATTGGTGAGTTTTTTGGAGCATGGCGGCTATGGGATGGAATAAGGGCACTTGACTATATTTTAACAAGGCAGGATATAGATAAAAATTTCATAGGAGTTACCGGCAATTCAGGCGGTGGAACAATGACAACATGGTTATGGGGTAATGAACAAAGATTTACTGCTGCCGCGCCAAGTTGTTTTATCACTCCTTTCAGATACAACATTGAAAATGAAATGCCGCAGGATATTGAACAATGTCCACCAGGAGTACTTGGTAGCGATGTTGAAATTGCTGACTTTTTTATATCACGCGCACCCGAACCTCTAATACTGCTTGGTCAGAAGTACGACTACTTTGACATTAGAGGATTTCACGAAATATGCAAGGAAGTAAAAAAATTTTATAAAATTTTTGATGCTGAGAACAATTTTTCATTTTTTATCGGTAATAATCCTCATGGTTATTATTCAGATGCACAGAAAGCCATGGTGTCATTTTTCTGTAAAATCGCCGGGAAAAAAGTTGTTGCCCCAGACCCAGAAATAAACATTGAAAAACCTGAGACACTATTTGCTACAAAAAGTGGTAATGTGATTTCTGCAGGTTCAAAACCGATGTACTTGATAATAAAAGAAAAGGCAGAAGAAATTGAAAAAGCGAGGCAAAAGTTAACAGAGGGAGAGTTAAAAAGTAGGATAAGGAAACTTTTGAAAATTCCGGGCATAATAACAGTTCCCCATTACAGGGTTCTCCGGCCTTGTATGATAAAAAAATCCATAATTGCAAGGTATGCAGTGGAAACAGAGCAAGATATATGGGTGATCCTTAAAAGGAAAATAGAGAACCCTGACTTCATTTACAATCTTCAATTAGAAGACGAAATAAACCTATGTATACCTGACTTATCTACAGAAAATGAAATCTTTGAAAAAAAGAATTTTTTGCCAGATGTGACTGAATACTTTGTTGAAGTAAGGGGTCTTGGTGAATCAATGCCTGAAGAAAAGAAAAATTTCTTTAGACCGTATGGCTATGATTTCATGATGGATATGTGCTACACAATGTTTGGAGAATCCTACATTGGTAAAAGAATTTTTGATGTGCTTTCAACAATTGAACTGTTGAAAAACAAAAACTGCAAAACAATCAACCTTTATGGAAATCACCAGGGCGCATTACTCGGACTTTTTGTTGCTTTTCTTTCTGATGTTGTAAAAACTATTTATCTTAAAAATCTTCCAGAATCCTTTTTCAACTTATGCAAAACTGTGTCAACACCACTTCCCTCTGCCAACTTTCCCAGAGGCATATTAAAAATCACTGACATCCCTGAAATTTTGAATTATTTAAAGAAAAACAAAAAGATTATCGTGATACAGTAAATCAGATAGTGCTGTTATCTTTTCAAATCGTCCAGATATCATGTTCTGTTATCCCAGCTTTTTCAATCATTGAAGCAGCCTTTTCAAAATCAAAATTATACGATTGATGGCAGTCAGTACCAATAGAAAATTTCACTCCCCTGGATTTCAAAAATGAAAGATATTCAAGATACTGCATCTTGAAATTTTCTGGATACGAAGGATGCAAAATTATTGCATGCAGATTTATCTCAACAATTTTTTTGTTTTCGACCACAGCATCAGCAAATTCTTCGTGCATACTCTTTGGTATCACATTAAAATCACTAAACCATGGTTCAAATTGTGCTACATATTTTTTCCAGTAACCTGAATGAAACCACCATGGATGGGCCACAATTGTCACAAGGGGATGTGTTGCAAGAAACATATTCTGACGATGATAATCTCTTATCAAACAATCGCGTTCCCATGGAACATAAAG
>JAKPDB010000059.1 GCA_029552985.1 bacterium | reverse complement strand
AGTTCAGATTGCAGGCTGCAACTCGCCTGCATGAAGCTGGAATCGGTAGTAATCGCGGATCAGCCACGCCGCGGTGAATACGTTCTCGGGCCTTGTACACACCGCCCGTCACGCCAGCTGAGTCGGGGGCGCCTGAAGATGCCCCAAGGGCATCCAGGGCGAAACCGGCAAGGAGGGCGAAGTCGTAACAAGGCAGCCGTACCGGAAGGTGCGGCTGGATCACCTCCTTTCTTCGGAGAAAAAATTTAAACCAGGGACACTGATCTCATTTGAAAAGGCAGGGGTAAAACCCTGCCTTTTTTTATTGTGATTGACGAAGTTTTGACAGAAGTTTGATTATATGATATAAAATTACGCTATCCGGGCGCATAGCTCAAGGGCAGAGCACTGTGCTGATAACGCAGGGGTTCGTGGTTCGAATCCACGTGCGCCCAATACGATCAAATTGAGATTTTAAGTATTTCAAAGTTTTTCAAATATGAAAGAACAAATTCAATACTACGAGGCATCTTTTTAAACTTAATTTTGCAGCCCAAATTCAAGGCAACCACATCCTTTGCATCTACATTCATTCTGATTTTTACCTTTTCCAGTGGCTGAATATCAGAAAGGGGTCTTTTTATCCCTGATGTTTGATTTATCAGGTATAGAAACATATTTTTTTCATTTTTTCTCAGAAAAACCTCAATATGATTTGAATTTTCAAATTCTACCAGTGGTTTTGAAAGATGATAACAGAAGTTTTTTACAAGAAGGAAATACTCACGAAATCTGAACTTTGCTATGGTTGAACCAAATGTGCCTGCGAGGTAAATTACTCTTCCTTTTCCGTATCGATTCACAACAACCATGGGCTTCTGTGACACCTCAGGGGTATGGTCATATCTTCCTTTTAATTTTTCACAATAAAAAATCAAGGATTTTCCAGTTGTAGTTTCTATATTAATTCCATACTCAGGAGCAGGGAAATACTTTTTTGTAATATTTTTCAAAAGCCTATTTTTTGTCTTCACGGGTGAAACATAGTCGTGTCTCAAGGGCCCAAAAATTGTACCAGCAAAATTCACTCCGAAAACGTCTGAAAGTTCAAAATTGTTTCTTTGATTTCCGTTTTCATCGTAAAGAGAAGTTTCAAAATTTGCTACAATATTCCCCCCTTTTTTTACATACTCTTTTATTTGCAGGCAATCCTGTTTGGAAAGACAGGCAGCATTGGGCAATATCACCAGTTCATAACCATATAGACGATCAAAATTATGTTCGTCAATAACATCAAAAACTACCTTTGAGTTTACAAGTGCTTCATAGAAACCATAAAGTTCCATCAAAAGATTACCAATTTCCTGTCCTTTTATTTCTTCTGTGAAATCCGTAAAAGGCACAGAAGAACCACTATACTGCTCAGCTGATTTTGATGGCCATAAAAGGGCAATATTTGCAGCAGATTTTGTATGAACAAAGGGTTCTGGATGCTTTTTGATAAAATTCCCAAATTCTGAAATGGCTTTCATTTCTGGTTGATTGATATCATCAGGAAACACTGCAACCCACCATTGAGCAGATGAAAAACTTGTTTCGTAAAGAAGAATTGATATTTCGGTTTCTGGCAGAAGATACCAGCTCCAATTTTTATGCCCCGCGCAGTCAAACACAACTGCAACTTTTCCTTTTGCCTGCGATGAGAGAAGTTTTCCTGTAAGAGCTGGTTTGAAAATTGGAGTCTGGTTTAAATCTCCGTAAAGAAAACCACCTTCAGCACCCAGGATGTCTGTGTGTTTGATAATACGATGATTGTCTCTGCCTGTGGGCCAGTAAGGCCAGCTGCTATTTCCATTCATGTAAAACAAAATCTCCGGATTAATATTTTTGATGACGTTATTAGATTCTTCAAGAAATCTTTCCATGCTTTCTGCCTGGAACTCAACGAATTTTTTCCATAGAGGGTGATTTCTGTCAGATTTTGATGGAAGAGAATTTCCTGCCTGTTGTTCAAAAAGTTTCTGGCAATATTCGCAATAACAGGTATTTGAAAAAAAAATTGGCCCATCGTAAAAAATGCCATCTATATCATAACTGCACAGGTCTTTTAAAATCTGAAATACCCATTCTCTGTATGGGCTATTGATGCAGAACGATGTTCCAGTTCCATAGACTTCCTGAATTGGATTTCCATCTTGTTTTATCTGAACCCAGTCAGGATGCCGTCTTCCAAAATCAACTGTATACCAATGTACATTGAAATAAACAATGACCCTGATACCATATTTTTTTGCATATGGCAGATACTCACCAAGCCTGTCTGGATTTTGTTTTTTTGCCAGAGGAGTACGAAAATAAAGAGACCTATCATCAAGACCTGGACCATATTGTTTTGTGGAAAGTTCCATGCAATGAAAATGCTGTACATTGCCGCCCAGTTTTTTTACAGTTTTTGCGAGGACTTCAACAGGTAATTTTTTCAGGTCAAAACCATCACATATTTCAATGATTCTTAAAGGTTCCTTTTCCCACCAGTTCATGTCAGTAGTCATTCATGCCATCGATTTTGCTTTCTTAAGCAAGGCACGGATTTTTTCTTCATGTTCAAAAAAACAAAACCAGAAACTGATACTTTTTGGTTGGTTATCAGCATATCGTTGGTAGAGTTTTTCAAGTTCTTCAATAGAAAGATGAGCGATTTCCCATTCTTTGATCAGCAGAGTGAATTCGCAGGCACAATGCTGTTTTAATATTTCAGGCGTAAGATACTGGTCTGAACTCGGGTCAAAAAGATTAATCTTTACCTTTTTCAGAAGGGGTAAATGCTCGATTCTAATGAGTTCACTGTGAAGGTATCTTTCTGTTGCCTGCATGCCAGAATATAGAATCTCCCAGTATGGAAGCACAAATTCTTCAAAAAGGAAAGGAGGAAACATGCCAGCAAAATCATCAGGAATACCAACAGGGCATGGTTCAACAGGAATACCAAGTTTTTTCCTTATGGTGTTTGCATAATTCACAGCAGATTTTGTGCAGAAATCAAGAAGTTTGTGCGCTCTTTTCGGGTCATCGTAGGGCAATGTGAGAAAGGACTCTCCCATCAGAAGCATCGCAGTTGTTATTGGTCCTTCATAAAGATGTCCAATACTTTTTGGCGCAGAAGGAACTTTTTCAAGTAATTCTTCGAGTACTTTCAGTTTTTTTTGAATCACGGGCGACGAAAGATAATCTTTTGGTTCTTTCAAATGATCAATGTCTGATGGAATTTTAATGATTGGAAAGGGTCTTGGTTCTTCTGTGCCTTCAGGGAAAAATATCTCGCAACCCAATGATGCTACATGTGGATATGCAAATCCTGCAAGATGAGGCACAGGTGGTTGAATTCCAATTCTTTCTGCAATACTTTCTGCTTTCTTATACGCCAGCACAATGGCGCCAGCATCAAAATGCAATTGATGCATGGTAATACCAGCATTTTTTGCTATCAGGTGTTCACCAATACCACAGTAGTAGTGTTGTCCCATAGTCTCCTTCGTCAAAGAATAATAAACTGTGGCTATTGAAATGTCAAATTTAATTCAATCAGTTTCCAAAAATATCTTTGAGGTCATTTTCAACGGTTGTAATTGGTTTCACCTGAAAATTTTCCACAAGTACCTTTAATACATTATCGGATATAAACGCAGGAAGAGTCGGACCGAGTCTGATGTTTTTTACCCCGAGTGAAAAAAGTGTAAGAAGAATACATACTGCCTTTTGCTCATACCAGGAAAGAATCAGGGAAAGCGGAAGTTCATTGACAGAACATTTAGAGGCATCTGCAAGTGCCTTTGCAATAACAATGGCTGAATAAGCATCATTGCACTGGCCACAATCAAGAAGTCGTGGAATACCATGGATGTCGCCAAAATCCAGTGTATTAAATCTGAACTTCCCGCAGGCAAGAGTTAATATTACGCAATCATGGGGGATGGATTGCGCAAGTTCTGTAAAATAATTTCTTCCTGGTTTTGCTCCATCGCATCCGCCGATAAGAAAAAATCTTCTAATATGTCCTTTTTTCACAGCATCCAGCACTTGATCCGCAATTTTGAGCACTGTATTGTGCGCAAAGCCAACTGTTATTTCTTTTCCAGGCACATCTTGAGTGAATCCTCCTGTTTTTATCGCTGCTTCAATCACAGGTGCAAAGTTCTTTTTGTTGTTTTTTGAAGGAATATGACTGATACCTGGCCAACCAACAAGACCTGTTGTAAAAATTCTTTCTGCATAAGTCCTTCTTGGTTTTTGAATGCAGTTTGTAGTCATTAAAATTGCTCCAGGAAATACATCAAATTCTTTCTGTTGGTTCTGCCACGCTGTTCCATAATGGCCTGCCAGATGTTTATATTTTTTCAATTCAGGATAACCGTGGGCAGGTAACATCTCGCCATGAGTATAAATATTTATTCCTGTATTTTCTGTTTGTTGCAGAAGTTGTTCAAGGTCAAACAGGTCATGTCCTGAAATAGCAATTGCATATCCCTTTTTTGCTCCAAGAAAGACCTTTGCTGGCACCGGATGACCGAATCTTTCTGTATGCGCCTGATCAAGCATTTCCATGCATTTTAGATTGACATTTCCAAACTCAATGATTAGATTTATCAATCTATCTGCAGAGATGGATTTTTCTGCAATCGCAGATAGCCCCTTATAAAAAAAGGAATTTACCTGCTGATCAGTTTTTCCTAAAATCCATGCGTGGTCAGCGTATGCAGCCATGCCTTTCATTCCGTAAAGAAGAATTTCTTTCAAACTTCGTATATCTTCACTCATTCCATCAAGAATGCCTGCTTTTGGAGCATTATAAATGGTATCTGACTTTTCAGGATTCCATAGTGCTGGCTCAGGAAGTTGTGAAATTTCGTATCCTGGATACGTTTTTGTAAATTCTTTTTTGACCTTATCAAGATGGTGAGACGCTATTTTGAGGAATTCCTTTAATCTTTCAGGATCAAAGTCAACATTTGTAACAGTAATAAAAAGTGCCTCAATTATGAATCGATCTGTGTCAGGGAAAACAATGCCTTTTTCTCTTAATTTATTTCCATATACTGCAATAGCCTGCAAAGCATAAACAAGAATATCCATCAATGCTGCTGTTTCAGAACTTTTTCCACAAACACCCAGAGTTGTGCACGCCTTTCCTGATGCTACCTGTTCACATTGCCTGCAGAACATTTTTCTTTCCATTTCAGCTCCTTTGTTGAGTGAGAGAAGAAATTGTTATTTTTTTAAATTCCTTCGAGAGAATATTTTCTAACTTCATCAATTTTTTTCTCAATACGCAGTTTTTCCTATTTGGACACAGTTTTTTTCTAAATAGGCACTCTGAAATTTGTATCCCGCCCTGAAATAATTTAATAATTTCTGCGAGAGTAATTTGAGAAGAATTTTTACTGAGTTTGATACCTCCTTCTATTCCTTCTTTTGTCTGAACAATGTTCTCTTTTGCAAGGATACTCAGTATTCTTCTCAAATAGGGAAGGGGAATTGCGGTTTTATTAGCAAGATCTCTGGACGAAATAAAGTCCCTTTCGTTTGCAAGTTTGCAAAGTGCTCTCACTGCGTAATCTGAATTTTTTGTGATAATTTTCATAACTTATACTATTTTAGTACAAGTTTTTCGTTTGTCAAATCCTTTCAAATTTTGCTCTGTTGATTTCTTAATTATATGTCGTTGCAAACAGTTGTAGGACACTTTTCTCAAACCATTCAAGATGTTTTTTCAGTTCAGGAGTTTCATAATTGTCAACGAATGGTTGACCGTATTTGTTCATTTCAGTGCCGCATATCACCGGAATATTTTTTTTCTTGCAGGTTGTAAGAAATTCTTCAAGGTTTTTTGCTTTCTTTGCCTTTTCTTCAGGATCTGATATGTTCCAATTTCTTTCAGGGATAATGTTCATGATTTTTATTCCCAGCGAGAGCATAAAGTCAAGAAGTTCTTCTGAGTTTTTTTCTACATCCGTTGTTCCATCAAGCCAGTTTCCGACAATAATACCGCCGCAATCTTCTATCATTCTAATAAAATCGGTTATTGCGGGAAATGTCTCGGGTTCTGGTTGAACATATCCAGGTCCGCCATTTTTCACAAGGACAGAGCGCAGTTTTTCCATAAAATCACCTGGTTTTTGTTCTTTCATTTTTTCTACATCTACAACCGGAATTTTCAGAATATCAGCCCAGAATTTACTCTCCCCTTTTTCCAAAATGCTTTCTGCTTTTTCAACATATGCCTTGATGATGTGTCTTTCTGTAGGATTGTGAGAAGGGCTCAGAGGAAGTACGTCTTTTTCATAATCAATTTTTACTGGAGAAAGAAACTGATTAAGTTTATCAACCACAATTTTGTTTCTTCTACTGGCAATAAAATGCAGATTTTTGTATATTTTTTCTGCTTGTGTACCTGGTGGAGGAAATTTTGTAAAACCAAGTCCATTAATATAGCAAATGCCTGGTTCGCCAGGTGAATTAATCACCCTGCCTGCAAAAAAGGAAACATAGACCCTTGTTTCAAGTCCAGTGATAGTGGGAACACCAATTTTTTTTGACGCAATGTGGGCTTCTTCAGTGGCAGCGATAGTATCAAAATCAACAATTCCAATGTGTTTTAGTCCATATCTGTATGCTTCCAGAACAATTCTTGATGGAGACCAATTTTTATAATTGAATGAATGGAAGGAATGAATATGCATGTTGTCATAAGGAAACTGTTTTTCGTATTTTACAATACCTTGATTTTTGATAAGATACACAATACTTTCCAGTGCTTCCATCCTTTCTTCAAAATTGAATGATGACAGTTTATTTATGACTTTTTCCATCGTTTTGTTCCTTTTTCATTTTTTTAATGGTTTGTTCTATAAAACAGTTTGCCTTTTGTATCAGATTGTCTGTCCAGAATTTTGGTGGCTGTGATAGATAAAGGTCTATGTTTGCATAAACGCCCTGGTCTTCCACCACAAAACTTTTATCAAGAGATATATCTGATAACCCGTCCCAGTGAGTGTGACTCCATATACTTGAATTGTTGTAAAAGCATTGAAACAATTCAAAATCAACAGTGGCATCAAGGTTAACCCATCGATTATGAATGAAAAGTTTTGCAAAAACATGGACAGTGGGTTGATTGACCAGAAGATAAATATCTGGTGGAAGAATGGGTTTCAAAATTTCCTTGTGAACAAGATAAACACCATATCCTGCAGGAATACCCGCCCTTCTTAAAAGTGCTATTTGAAGATTTGCCTTGTTAAAACAGTTTCCAGTTTTTTTTCGCAAGGTCTCTGACGCCTTAACCCACGGATAATCAAACCTGTATTTGACACTATCCCGTACAAAATTGAATATAAGATTTGCAATTTCATTTGTATCACGAGACCCGATGGCTCTGTAAAAATCGTCAATTTCCTGCGAGTGGATGTCGCAATACCGTGTTTCTTTTAAGTATTCGTCCAGAGAATCAGTAGTCATTTTTCGTTTATGGTATAATGTTTTTGAATAATATATTACTCCAGGAGGTGGTATGAGTAAAATCTATGTGTTTATTGCCGCAATTGTCCTTGTCTGTGGTTGCGCCCATTACTCTGCGTATGAAAATTTTCAGCGCAATAAAAAGGCGCGACTGGATTTTGCAATGAAACATACTGAACTTGCTCCTGAAGTGAGACAGGCAATCGTTGAAGGAAAGATTTTACCTGGAATGGACCAGCAATTAATAAGGGACCTTTTTGGAGAACCAGACGAGACATACCTTTCAGAAACAGGAATGTTTGAAATGTGGTACTATGAAAACTTCGCATTTGGCTTTGATAGTGAGGGCGTGCTGGTGAAATTTTTTGGTCCACAGGATATGAGGATAAAAAAGAAAAAAACATGGAGGTAAAAGATGGAAAAACTGAAATGGGGTGTTATTGGTTCTGGTGGAATAGCATTCAGACGCACAATTCCAGAAGGTATTATTCCTGCAGACAACGCTGAACTTGTTGCGGTTTGTGATGTAAACGAGGAAATGGCAAGAAAATCAGGTGAAACATTTCATGTGAGATATTATACAGATGAGGATGAACTGATTGCGGATTCAGAAGTTGAGGCGGTTTATATTGCCACGCCTGCTTATTTGCATTTCAAACAGGCAGAAAAGGCAGTCAAGGCGAAAAAACATGTTCTGATAGAAAAGCCGATGACCCTGAAGGTTGAAGAGGGGAAAAAACTCGTTGCGCTTGCCAGAAGAAAAAAAGTGAAGATAGGAGTTGACTTTATGATGAGATTTAATACCATCAACAGGAAAATTCGTGAGATGGTATTAAACGGAGAGCTTGGAACAATTGTCGTGGCAAGAGCGCAATTATCCTGCTGGTATCCTCCTATCAAAGGCGCCTGGCGGCAGATTCCATCTCTTGGTGGAGGAGGTTCTTTTATTGATATGGGTTGCCATTGTATGGATCTTCTTGAATTTATTCTTGACAGCAAAATCAAAGAGATTACCTGCATGCTTGATACACTTGTTCATAACTATCCAGTGGAAGATACAGCGATTGCAATGGCAAGGTTTGCAAATGGAGCAATCGGCATTATAGACAGTTGTTTCAGCATACCTGACAATTCTTCAAAAAATGTTCTTGAAATTTATGGAAGTAAAGGCAGTGTAATAGCGATGGGTACAATTGGCCAATCTCCTGATGGCGATGCTACTGCGTATCTTGAAACAGAAACAAAAGATTATGATGCTCAACAGCAACGCAAGCTGCTTTCCACAAGCAAAAAAATTGAAGCAGAACCCTATAATACCTACAGGGCGCAGATTGAGAGTTTCTCCAGAGCCGTCATCGAAGACACAGAAGTGTTCAATTCAGGAAAAGATGGTGTCCACAATCAAGCCCTTGTCATTGCTGCCTATAAAGCCGCAAAAACCGGCAAGGTTCAGAAAGTATCCTTAAAATAATTTGTTTATTTTTTAAGATTTGGGTCGGTTTGTATCTGTACCCTGACTGTTGTTTTATCTTTTGATTTTTTAATCATATCCTGCAAGAAAGCATCATACTCATCTCTATCCACAGGAGTTTCAACCGGTTTACCCTTATACCCTGAAAGCAATATCGCATTGATGAACTCAACAGAATTGATTCCTTCAATTCCAGGAGAAACAAGGGTTTCGCCCTTGATTATTGCCCTGCAGAAATTTTTGATAATTGCACCATGTGATGCTTCTTTTTTGGGGATACGCAGGGCTTTTTCTTTCGTTTCAACAGAAGCCCACATACTTTTATTGTTGAAGGTAAATTGGCTGATAGGCTGTTTTGTTGCAAAAAATCGCAGAGATGCCCCATTATAAATAATTTTCCCTTTATCCCCGGCAATTTCAAGATAAGAAATGGCAGGAACTTCATTGGTAGTTGTGTAATAGTATCCCCATGCGCCATTTTCATACTCAAGAAGGGAACTTGCTTCATCTTCAACTTCAATATTATGAAGTTTTGTCCTTACCTTTGCTTCGAATTTTTTAGGAAGGCCTGCAAGCCAGGTAAAAATGTCAATCATGTGTGGTGCCTGATTGATAAGTACACCACCCCCTTCACCTTTCCATGTTGCGCGCCATGAGCCACTGTCATAATATGCCTGAGTTCTGTACCATGGATTTACAAGAAGGGTTCTTTTTATTTCACCAAGTTTCCCTTCCTGAATTAATTTTTTAGCAGCAACAAACATTCCATTGTTTCTTAATTGATACATTACTGCAAACACTCTGCCTGTTTTTTTTGCCGCCTCAACCATTGTATCTGCCTGTCTGACAGTCACTGCTATGGGTTTTTCACTGAGAACGTGCAGTCCTTTTTCCATTGCGTACACACTGATTTCCGGGTGGAAATAATGTGGGGTTGCCACAATTACAGCATCAGCGATACCGCTATCAATGAGCTCTTTATAATCCGTAAACCACTTTACCCCATGTTTTTCACCTACTTCCTTTGCCCTGTCTGGTTCAATATCGCACACAGCAACAAGCTGAGCTTCTTTTACCTTTTTCATAGATTCTGCATGTCCCTGGCCCATTCCACCGATGCCAATAATACCAATTTTCACCTTTTTCATGTTCTCTCCTTGTTTTGTTATGAGCGCTTGACAGATTTCATTGTTATAAGTATAATAAA
>JAKPDB010000067.1 GCA_029552985.1 bacterium | reverse complement strand
AAAGTCCACCAAGTTGATGAAAAACACGAATGAGATTTTTCCCCCAATAACCACCACCAACTACTGCAACTTTTGTTTCACTCATTTAGCTGTTCCTGAAGAGATTGTTGGTTCTTTTTCCTGCTGCCTGATATTTCTGCAGTAGTCAATGAAAAAGGAAAGAAAAATACAGAAAAACACAGAAACCACGCCCGCGATTACGATGTTCAACTTTACGGTAGGTTTATATTTTCTTTCAGGAACACGTGCTTTATCAAGCAATGTGACCATTGGCTTTGCCAGAGTAATTTTTAATTGTTCATTCAGGTTTTCAAGATTCTCCACATAAAAATTTGCTATGTCAGCAGCAAGTTTTGCGTCTGTACAAACAACACTCACAGATACAACTCCCTCTTTTGACACTTTAATATCTGTTGCCTTTGAAAGTTTTTTTAATGCCTCTTCATAAAGTTCTGCCTTATAAAAGTTCTGGAGATTAAACTTTTTTACAATATCCTGTCGCATCCTTTCTGATTTAAGAAGAGCCACCACAATATCTGCCATAGAATTTTGAGTTTGTAATAAACCGCCTGCAATTGCCTCAGGCACAGACATCTGAACCTTTGACATTTCAATCTGGGGTAAAACCGAAGCAGTGGCTTTATATTGTTTTGGCAAATGTAAACTTACAATTCCTGTACCAACAACTGCGATCATAGTCAGAAGTACTGTCAACCATCGATACTTCCATACAACTCGCCACAAATCCATCAGATTAATCTCATCTTCCATTTGATTTATCCTGTTATTACTTTATTATTGCTGCAACAGGCAATGCAAAGTTATAAAATACCTGGGCGATGTCCCTCAACAAAATACCTGCTGGAGTTTTAAATGTATATTGCTGAGGAACAACAATTGTATCGCCACGTTCTATTCTTGTTCCAAATTTCTTTATATCTGATACAACCTCTCCACTGGCTCTGATTACATAAATTTCTTTGGTATTTGCCTGATTTGTTGGACCACCTACTTTTGCGAGGTAATAATTTACATCTTTTCCTGGTTCATAGAATATCGCACCAGGATTATAAACTGCTCCTATAATTTGAACTGAACTTGGAATTTGCGGAATGTGTAAGGTATCACCATCTTCGACAAAAAATTTTTCATGTCCTTCCAGGATTTTTGGTAGGTTTACGATAATTCTTCCAGGAACATCAACCCTCGAAAGCGACTCAAGAATTCCTTTTCTGTATTGCAGTGAATCCATCCTCTGCTTTCTCTCTGCTTCAGTGAGATTCAAAGCAGTTAAACTTGATTCTTCTTCAAGAATTTTTCTCTGTTCCATTTCAATAAATTCCATCATGTGTTTTTTTTGAAGTTCTTTTACACTCTGCCTTGTAAAAATGGCTGCTGGAAGGTATGCCTTATCAGTAAAGCCACCTGCACGTTTTAAAATATCAGTCAGAGTTTCACCCTTTTGAATAACATATTCCCCAGGTCTTACCACTTCTCCTGAAATAGTAATTTTGTTTTTTTCTATCCATTCTGTTTCATATCTGATAAAAAGATGGTCGTCTTCATGAAGGGCAATGTCATCCCTGGTAATATCAAGTTTAATCACTTCTGGGGTATCGCCTGGTCGCTGTCTGTAAAGCTCTGCAACCTGTGATGCGAATTTTTTTAATCCCTTTGCCTGGAAAATCAAATCACTGATCTTCATGTTGGTTGTCAACTCATATCTACCTGGTTCATACACAGCTCCACTGATTTCTACATAACTTTTCGGAATTACCTCAGAAATTGTATAAATTTTTAACATATCCTTTTCTTCAAGCGCCATATTTTCCTTTTCATCTCCGCTGAGAACTTTATTAAGATTGATGGGTATCATTTCTCTGGTTTTATCCTTTCTGAACCTATATAGTTCTGCCCGCTCAAGATATGCTTCTTTAAGAGGATAACCTGCCTGAAATAGCAAATCAGATATTTTCATTCCTTGTGTTAGTTCATAGTTCCCTGGTTTTTGCACTGCACCTTCTACTCCTACATAACCGGTCGGAAAAATATCGTATAACGAATATACGACAAGTTTATCCCAGGGCTCCAGCGTAATATCTGCTTCCTTTTTTCCATCAAGTATTTCCTTCAGGTTAATGACCTTCATTTCGCGTGTTTTATCCTTTCTGAACCTATATAGTTCTGCCCGCTCAAGATATGCTTCAGCAGTTGGGTTTTCACCGCGAAAGAGCAGATCACTTACCTTCATGCCTTCAATAAACCTGTAAGCACCTGGTTTATGGACATTTCCTCTAATTTCCACAATTGGTTCAGGATAAATGTCATAGAGTGAATAAATTTTTACAATGTCCCATTCTTTTAATGGCAAATCTTCATTTTTATCGCCTTTCAAAACCTTTTCAAGGTTAAAAGCAATGGGTTGCCTTGTATGTTCAGAAACAAAACGCAATATTTCAGCCCTTTCGTAAAATTCTGGAAGCACACCTTCTGCCTTTTTAAGTAAATCTGAAATTCTCATTCCTTCAATAAATTGATATTCTCCGGGCCTTGTCACATTACCTTCTATTGCAACCCAGCCCCGTTTATAGGGCAGTATCGGGTATATCAGCACTAAATCTCCATCCTGCAACACAAGATTATTTGTTGAATGTTCAAGTTCTGAAACATCCTTAAATTCAAGGTCAAGAAGTATCCGTTTTTCATGCTCCTTTATTCTTTCAACCTGCAATCTATTTATGTATGCAGTCGGAATCATTCCTCCTGCAATTGTAATAAGGTCACTGATTTTTGTTTTTCCTGAAAGTTCGTAAATGCCAGGCCTTTTTACATATCCCGCAATAGCACCCACAGGTCCTATCGGTGGAACAAAAATTACATCATTTGAGAAAAGTCGATAATCCTGAGTTTTCTGTCCTTCAAGAAGAAATTTATAAAGGTCAACGACATCAACAACCTCGTTTCCTCTGAGCAGACGTATTTTTCTCAATGTTCCAAGTTTTGTTGGGCCTCCTGCCTCATAAAGTGCCTGAAAAAGTGTAGCAAGTGAAGAAAGGGTATAACTTCCTGGTTTTGTCACTTCGCCAAGAACAAAAACTCTTATTGTTCTGAGCCGGCCCATGGAAACGTCAACCTGAACATTGGCAAATGTTTCACTCAAGACAGATTTTATTAGTTTTTCTACCTTCGAAAATGGCAATCCCCATACAAAAAGTGTTCCTGACTCAGGTAAAACGATTTTTCCTTCTCGATCTACAGTGACAGATACAACCTTATTGACAATACCAGACATATAAATATTTAAACTATCTCCAGGACCAACGATATAATCAGGGCCCACAGGCATATCTTCCACAGGTGCAAATGTGGTGGAAGGTAGTTTGAACATATCATAGCCAAACTGTCTTAATCTTTTACTCACCTGCAGAGAAACACTTCTTGAAAACATTTGTTCTATTGGAGAACCTTCTTCAACGATTTCTTCACCAGAGAACTTTTCTTTTTCTGCCGGGATGATTTCTTTTTTTTCTGTTTCTTTTGCTGGCTGAGATACCTGTTCAATCTGTTTAACCTGTGTTGTTTCAGAACCCTGTGCTGGTTTGGTTTCCTGTTGTTGTGCAGGTTGTGAGACAACCTGGGCCTTATTCTCGGCAACCACATTTCCAGATTGTTGGCAAAAGACAATATTGCATACTGTAAGGAAACTTATTACAAAAACCAAATTTCGTTGCTTCATTGGTATTCCTCCTATGAGCCAACAGGATTTAAATACATCACGCAAATAAAATTATAACAGATATTCATACCTTTACAAATTCCGATTATTATTCTGTAATCTCGTTCCAGTGCGATTTCAAATAAGCAGGTGTAAATTTAATGGCATAGTCATAAAGAGTATATGGCTGAGAAACCTCCTGGCCAACATCTCTTGACCATGGAGAAAAGGCATACCTGTACTGTCCCTGGCAATCATGATCCTTGAAAATGTTTAGAGGCAAGGTAAATCCAACACCTTTATCTGCGTATCCTCTATTAGGACCAGTAAATCCTGATGTATCGGTTTTTGCATACCAGAGAAAGACACTTCCTCCACGGATATATCTTGTAATTTGAACTCTAAAGCCCTTGTCTCCACCAAGAAATTTTCCAGCATCCGCCTGAAATACCAGCTCTGGCCCAGGAATATAAAGATATCCTTTCAAAAATGAAGTTGTGCTTTCAAAATTCTTAAGTCCAAAAATAGAGCCGGGTTCTCTTTTCTTTGCCCAGGTTAGTTCACTTCCTATACCCAGTTTTCCGTCAAAAAATGTTTTAAGATATTCGGATGAGAACCCAGCAAATTGAAGTTCAAGAAAACCACCAGTTAACCTTAGATAATCATTTGCACCAATTTTCGAAATCTTGTTCAGGTAAAGTTGTTCTACAACTGGTTTTGTTTCAGACATGTAGTCAACAATGTCGCTTCTAATTGGATTTTTAGTGATAGGAGAAAGATTTGTGCTGACATTGCTCCATACAGGTAACCTTACAAATGCTTCACCACTTAATCCGTTTTCGAATTCTCCTTTTAAATCAATTGAAGGTCCTATTCTTGCTTTCCAGAAACCAGAAGGGTCATTGAAGTATGTTTCAATGCTGATGGGATTGAATTCCTTTGAGAATTGAAATCCAGCATCTTTACCCGCAGTAATATCCGAAAAACCTGATTTTTCTCCATACGGTGTAATCTGAGTATGGATTTCTGTTCTTTTCAGCATTTCTTTACTGGTGATTTTTCCATTCAAAAAATCAATAAAATCCCATGGGTTTACTATCACTTCTGCCATTTTTAAACCCTGTGACTTGATAATTACATGAACACTATCGACATCAGAAGGACACTGACACACAATAACTCTTAAAGCTCTTCCAAGTGCTTTTACATGAGACAGATATTTTTTATTCTCATATTCGACATAGAGATTTTTCAAGTCCTCAGAAATTGTTACTTTAACATTGGAAAGTCCTTCTTCTTGCAGATATTCAACGATTGATTTAAGTCGATCAGTAATATTTCGTTCCATTAAAACCGGTACAATTGGCATATGGTCAACAGGACCATAAAAGGGATAATCAGGCTTTTTGGCCGAAAGCGGCTTGCCAAATGGCCAGGTTATTGAAAAACAGATTCCATGTTCATAGCCCCTTTGAAATGAATACCCGATTTCGAGCCATTCTTTTGGATTCCACTTAATACCAAAATTAACATGAGATTTTACTTCTTCTTTACTTTTGCGAGCAAGTTTTTCAGTTGGGTCATATTCTGCCAGTAAAGATAAATTCTTCATCACCTTCCACTCAAGTCCTCCAAACACTCCATCCAGTTCTCTTACTTCTGTATGTTTTTCTTTAAAAATAGAACCAAAAAGATTTCCACCATAACCAATGGTGACATCAAAATTTCCGATGTTTTTGCTTGCTGCAATAAACTCATTAAAAAAAAGCTGGGTTCCGTGAAAATCCTGAACTCCAATACTTACAGAAGGTAAAAGATCACTCTCTTTCAAAACAAGGATTTTAAAATCAGCGACCTTATCTTTATAATGACCATACTTTTTCCATTCGCTTCTTTCAACTTTCTGGTCAAGCAAAGTAACAAATCTTCCATTAAGTTCAAGAAAGGGAAGAAATCCAAACGTAACTGCTATGTGTCTATATGGATAATTCTGAGATAATGTGAACCTTAGGTTTGTATCTTCTATCACTCTGCCATTTGGAACCCGAATTAATCCTGTGCTTCCCCAATCTGTCGCGTGTACAAAAACTGGAAACAGAGAAATTGAAAGATAAACTATTAAAAAGACAATACTTCGCGACAGGATTTTTTCTGCCATTATTTGTTCACAATAACACAGACCGAGTCATCAGGCATACCTGTAAAAAATGTACTCAGGTATAGGTTATTAATGAGCGGGAGCTGCGTGATGAGCAGCGCCTTTTCCGCTAATTGAAGCAGCAATGATAGCTCCGATACTTGCGACGCTGATTCCTACAATGGTTGCAGTAGTTGTGGTTAAGGCAGCAGGAGTCAGTCCCACTGTAATTCCAGCCGCATTAAAAGCAGAAGCAATCGCAGAAGGTGTTCCCAGAATATAACCACCACCTAACTCTGCTGGAACCTGCACAGCCATTACACCCTTTTCAACAGCTGTGGGCAAACTTTGACTAAATTGTATACCGGGCTGGTTCTTTAAGGACTCTATCTGAACCCTTGTTACCTTATAAACCTTTCCAGAAGGTAATTTAATCTTTGCAGCTTCTTCTGCCCCGAAAACCAGAACCTGCGAAGTCCAGAAAAACGCTATAATTCCTGCGACTGCTACTACTCTTCTCAACATAAATCCTCCTTAGTTTGCTTGCGGGAAAGAGTTATTCAAGTCTATA
>JAKPDB010000048.1 GCA_029552985.1 bacterium | reverse complement strand
GGTTCAGTAAATAATCCATGTGTGCTTTGACAGATCTGAACACATTGCCTTGGTAAGAAGGTGCAGTGTTGCCACTACTAAACCACTTCACATTGCCTACGAAACCATTCATGAAATCTGGCAAGCAACCACACCTCCTTTTTTTGGTTCTCGCAAACGGAAGCATCGTAGATGCGTAGTTTGCGCCTTTAAATCATTCCGCTTGCAAAAATTATAGATCAGCATTTTGGTTTTCAATACCTGATCCTTGGTCTTTTACGGATGCGAAAAAATCGGGGTTCTCTCCTTCTTTGTTTTGGTTTTGTTCTTGTGTTTCTGGTTTTTGCTCCTGAATTTTGCTCTTTATCCTTTCAATTTCTTCTTGCAGATCTGCAGTGTAATCTTCACCTTTTGCGTCTACAATTTTGAAGTTTTTAAGTAAGTTTTCATTGTTTTGTTTTAGGTATAAAGTTATGATTTGTTCTGCGAAAAGAATAAGGGCTCTTGTCCGTCTTTTCCGTTTTGTTTCTGCAAGTTGTTTTGCAAGTTGTTTCTTTTTCTGTTCAAGCTCTTTTATTCTCTCTTCCAGCTTATTTAAGTCGCTCATGTTACCATCTCCTTTCATCTAATGATCAAAATTATAAGTAAGGAAACAGCCAAGATCATGGTAACAATGCTCAGCGTCATGCTTAAAACGGCAATATGTCTTCGGAAAGTTCTTCTTCATCACTGTAATGTTCGTCTACTTCGCCAGTTAAATTCGCTTGTGCCACAATGCGCTCAATATCGGAAGCAAGTTCTGGAGCTTCAAAGTTGATAGGGATTAGAACATAAAAGTAACGGGTGGAGTCGCCTTTCATTCTGTAATAGTCAGATTCGTTCGCCTTAAGAAGGTTCTTGGCTTTCAGTTGTTTTATCAGAATGTTCCGTGGCATTGGCACTCCAGCAGGGTTTTCTTTGCAAAATTCGGACATCGCACTTGCAAGCACGATCGGGTAATATTGTTTGTCCTGAACTTTCTTCAGTAAGCCGTAAACTGGTGGGACAGGATTTTCTGCTGTATCTTCTACACGGAAATGCCTATAATTCTGGATTATCCATTCTGGGAAGGCTTCAAAGAAGTAGTCCAGCAAATCCTTTTTAAGTTCTACAGACAATTCTGCAAACCAATCAGCGATTGTATTTCGTAGTTTTTCAAACTTGCAGTTATAGAACTTTTCAAACAATAA
>JAKPDB010000042.1 GCA_029552985.1 bacterium | reverse complement strand
ATTGTTCAGCAATGGCTTTCAGTGATTTTTGCCAATGCAAACAACTTTGCGCCAACAACCATTCTTATTCATCAAAATAGAGATTATAAACTGCTGGCAGAAGAAATGCTTATTAATAGTTTACCTGTTGACATCACAGTTATTGATATGGAGTCATTTGGTGATTTCTGGAGAAAAAGAGACAGTTATTCTTTTATGACAGATCTTCTGGAAAATGGAAATAATAAGAAACTAAAAATAATGATTTCAAATGGTTCATTTCCAGCTGACGATTTGACGCTTTATATCAAAAATGGAAAGTTTCTTTCAGAAATTACAGCAACAGATGAAAACAGTAGGCAGATTAATTTTACAACCTCAGAAATCACCGGTACCCCTGACATATTGTTATACGGGTTCAGTCGGTTATAATAAATTGTATTGTGGCTTATTTGTCAAAGATAGGGTAAGCAAAATCCAGAGCAATCTCTCGTCAAAAAAATATTTCATCTCCGCATTGCTATTTCTATCTTCTGAAATTAGAATTTCCGTATTGAGCAATTGGTTTGGAATTAAACAATCTCCGGGATATAATAAAACCAGTCGCAATATAAAAAGGGGTTATGAAATTAAGTATAATCCCTTTATCTAATTAAATTGTTATTCGTTTTCTCAAAAGAAAGAAGATTGTTAAAAACCAAAAAGGAGTGAAAAATGGCAAAAATTGGACTTCAGCTTTATTCAGTGAGAACAGATTGCGCAAAAGATATTGTCGGCACTCTCAAAAAAGTTTCAGAAATGGGTTACCAGGGAGTGGAATTTGCAGGATATCACGGCAAAGATGCAAAAGAATTGAGAAAAATTCTTGAGGATTTGAGCCTTGTTTGCTGTGGTACCCATATTGGACTTGAAACACTTCTGGAAGACCAATTACTGAAAACAGTAGAGTTTAATGCGATACTTGGTAATAAATATTTGATTGTACCGGGATTAAAAGAAGAATATCGCAACTCCATTGCCGCGTGGGAAAAAACTGCTGAAATTTTTAATGAGATTGCTGAAAGAATCAAACCATACGGAATGAAAACCGGTTATCACAATCACTGGATAGAATTTGAAATGCTCGAAGGGAAGAAACCAATGGATGTCTTTTTTCAAAAGGCATCAAAAGATGTGATTATGCAGTTTGACACTGGAAATGCAATGCGAACAGGTGGAGATGTGATTGAGTATTTGAAAAAATTTCCTGGCAGAAGTGATACAATTCACATGAAAGAATTTTCTGCCTCAAACGACAAGGCAATTATCGGCGAAGGAGATATCAACTGGAAACAGGTCATTGAGCTGTGTGAAACAATCGGAAATACCCAGTGGTACATTATTGAACAGGAAAGTTATGCATATACGCCGCTGGAATGCGTTGAAAAGTGTCTGGTAAATTTTAAAAAAATACTTGGCATGTAATTTTTGACACAAGCATAGTAAACAGTAAAATATACTCGAAAGAAAAAAGTTTAACCAGGAGGTTGGTATGGCAAGACTTGCAATAGAAGGCGGAGAGAAAATCAACAATAAACCATTTCCTATGTGGCCATCGTTTTCAGAAAAAACAATTGAAAAAGCGCTGGAACCATTGAAAACAGGAAAGGTTAATTACTGGACTGGCGATTATGGAACACAGTTCGAAGAAGCATGGGCAAAATGGAATGGCGCAAAATATGCAATTACTACAACAAATGGTACAAGTGCCCTTCATACTGCTGTTGCAGCGCTTGGAATAGGACCTGGAGATGAAGTGATATGCCCTTCTTATTCATTTATTGCATCGTCTTTCTGTGTTCTTCAGGCAGGCGCGCTGCCTGTTTTTGCTGATGTTGACCAGTCCCACACTCTTGACCCAAAGGATATTGAACGACATATTAACCAACGGACGCGAGCAATCATAGTGGTTCATCTGTATGGAATTGTTGCTGATATGGACCCGATACTTGAGATTGCGAAGAAACACAATCTTTTTGTTATTGAGGACTGCGCTCAGTGTTTTGGCGGCATTTATAAAGGGAAAAAAGTAGGAACAATCGGGCATGCTGGATGTTTTAGTTTCTGTCAGAGTAAACACTTTACCACAGGAGGAGAAGGAGGAGCAGTCATAACAAATGATGAAAACTTACACTGGGAATGCAAGTCCTTCAGAGACCATGGTTATGATGTTCAGGAAAGATTGAGACTTCTTGAACTTGAGGCAAAACTTACCTATATTCACAAAAGGGTGGGCTTCAATTATCGAATGACTGAAATTCAGTCCTTAATTGGACTATGTGAACTTGAAAGGTTTGATAACTGGAACCTAAAAAACCGGAAAAGAAATGGAAGGTATCTAATCAATGCGTTAAAAGACCATCCACTTGTTCTTTATCCACCGCTTGATACAGAGGAAAGGCAGAATGCATTCTGGTGGGCTCCGTTTGTACTTGATGCCGAAAGACTGAAAGTGCCAGTGAAACAGTTTGTCGCAGCAATGGAAGCAGAAGGAGTGCCTGTATATGGTGTTCAATGGCCAGAAATGTACAAAGAACAGGCATATGTTCAGCAGAATGGTTTTGGCAGATTGAAATATCCATTCAAAGACCCGAATGCAAGACAAATTGATTATACAAAGGTGGAATGCAAAAAGGCAAAATGGCTTTCTGAAAGAACAATGAGTTTCTTCACACACCCTGTTTATGAAGAAAGCCATATGAAGCTTTATGTCGACGCGTTTGAAAAGGTTGCAAAAGCATATATGAAATAATATGGCGCCGGGCACATTCTTGCTATGACAATCAATGAATTGTGCCCGTTTTTCTTTTGGTGAAAACTTGACGAAATTTCAATTGATGGTAATTTATGCTGGAGAGGAAAAATGAAAAAAGCGATTTTTCTCATTTTGCTGCTTGTGATTACTGCAAGGGTATCCTGTGGAGAAACTCTGAAGGTTTTCGGCCAGGACTTTTTTTCAAATGTCAATCTCAGCAGTGTTGAATTCACCAGTTTTGTTCCTGAAAAATATTACCTGGGTCCTGGAGACCAGATAGAAATATCTATATGGGGAGTTACTGAATTTCGCCAGCAGATGGAACTCGATAGAGAAGGAAGCATCATAATTCCAAGAATTGGTAAAGTTTATCTATCAGGGAAAAATCTGATTCAGGCAAAAAAGTATCTTCAGGATATTTTTTCAAAAACTTACAGGGATATCAAGCTTGAGTTAACACTGGTAAAAGTCCGCCAGATGACTGTTTTTGTGATGGGAGAGGTTGTAAAACCAGGCACATACACAATCACAACTTCAACTTCAATACTTGAGATTCTTGCTCTTGCTGGAGGCATTACTGAAAGAGGAAGTATGAGGAAAATCAGTATTGTCCACAGAGATGGTACAAAACAGGAAATAGACCTTTATCCTGTATTTTTTGGATATGGCTTGCCTGACATCACAATGCAGGCAGAAGATATTGTGTATGTTCCGCTCGGAACAAAATTTGTAAGCATCACAGGTGCAGTGAGAAGACCTGCAATATATGAAATGATAGAACCTCTTTCTTTAAAAAAACTGATTGAATATGCAGGGGGCTTTCTGCCGGAGGCTGATACGAAACGAATAGCAGTGTTTCGAAACGACGCTGTTTCTGGAAGAAAAATCATAGACATCTTTCCACAGATTGAGAAACAGGATGTTCTCGAAAAGTTCTTCCTTAATGACGGCGACCAGGTTGAAGTTTCATTTATTAGCAAGGATGTTATTGATTGTATTTTTGTTGAAGGAACAATAAAAAATCCAGGTAAATACGGATGGAAGCAGGGTTTAACAGTTTCTGACATTGTGAAAGAATCTGATTTTCTTCCTGAAACAAGTCAGGAGCAAGCCGAGATTATCAGGGAAACTGCATCTGGCGCAAGAGAAATTGTTCAGTTTTCGCTGTTAGATGCTGTAAGAAAAATTAAGGATGTGGAATTAAAACCAAGGGATAGAATCGTCATAAGATCAAAGCAGCAACCAGTGAAAACAGTGACTGTTTCTGGCGAGGTAAAATTTCCTGGTCAGTATGTGATTTATCCAGGAGAAACCTTAAGCAGTATCATTCAGCGAGCAGGAGGTTTTACTCCTCAGGCATATCTGCCAGCTGCAGTATTCACGAGGGTATCTGTAAGACAGAGAGAAAAACAGGAACTTGAAAAGTTTATCATGGAAAAACAGGCAACGATTGAAAAAGAAGTAGGAAGAACAGAAAGCGAAGAGGAAAAAGCCCTGATTGAAAAAAGCAAAACACTTCTTCAGCAACTTGCTCAGACACCAGTAACAGGAAGGGTTGTTGTCAATCTTGAACCCTGGGAAAAATTTGCTGGTTCAGAGTCAGACCTGACGCTGGAAAACGGTGATGCTATACACATTCCATCAAAACCAACGATTGTCAGTGTCGTTGGAGAAGTCAATCATTCCACAAATATACTTTATAAGCCAGAAGCACCGATTAATTATTACATAGATAAAGCGGGTTCTTTCACGAAAA
This sequence comes from bacterium, assembly GCA_029552985.1. GTDB lineage: Bacteria > Ratteibacteria > UBA8468 > B48-G9 > DTJG01 > DTJG01. The sequence continues at coordinate 42,307 of JAKPDB010000042.1, read as the reverse complement.
ATGCAGACACAAAAAATATCTTTATTGTCAAGGTTAATGGCACAGCCACGAACAATTTGAAAAAGATTGATCCTGGTGATGTCATTGTTGTTGGGTTTCTGGCAAAAGACAGGCCTGGCAAAATTTTCAAGGATATTTTACAGGCACTTTATTACGTAAAGATGATCATCGACTGATGGAAAAAACAACACGAAATCAAAGGGTGATTTCAAGTTTTAAGAGACACTTGCTACTGCTTACACTGTCTCTTATCCTGGGTGTTTTGCTTGGGATACTTTATTACCTTGTCTCGCCAAAGTATTATAAAGCCACAGCAGCAATTTTAAAACCTATTGGCAGTCTGGAGGGACTGGATGTATCCACAAAAACAAAAACGACTGAGAGACAGGATACAGGGACTGAACTTTTCATGTCCATTTTAACCAGCAGAAGAATGTTTGACGATTTAATTACAAAATTCAATCTGGGTTCTGTGTATGGCATTTCCAATGTTGATAAGGTAAGGGAAATTCTCAAGGCAAGTTGCAACATTTCTGCGTCAGGCCAAAGGGTCATATCAATAAGCGTGATTGACAGAGATCCGAAGAGGGCAGCAGATATGGCGAACTTTTTCTGGTTGAATCTTGATAAACTTCTTCAGGAAATGACAATTACCACAGCAAAAAAGAACAGAATGTTTATCGAAGAACGACTGGCAAGTACTGGAAGGATATTGAATCAGCTTCAGGACCAGCTCAACCAGCTTCAACAGTCAAACAAACTTCTTGCAATCAAAGATACAGGAGAAATCAGTGCGCTTGCCACTGATTTGATGACAAAACTTTCAGAAAAGAAACTTGAACTCGAAAGACGAAAAAGGATTTATCAACCAGATCAACCAGAGATTGTCTTGCTCAACGCAGAAATAAGAGACCTGCAAAAAGAACTTGACCGGCTGACAAGTTATCAGACAAAACTTACTCAAATCCTCAGAGAATTAAAGGCACAGGAGAGCTTGTATTCATTTCTAACAGCACAACTTGAAAGCGCAAAGCTGGAAGAAACAAAAGACACCCCATTCATTCAGGTTCTTGATACTGCGGTTGTCCCACAGAAGGTCCATAGCCCTGACATCAAAAAAATTCTTATCGTAATTGTTACAATTATCGTAGGGATTGGCATTATTGTGTTATTTTTTGATGTGTTGAGATTCCTTGGAAGCATATAAAGACATGGAAAAAGAAGTTTATCAGGTTCTTGCGCGCAAGTACAGACCTCGCACATTTGCAGAAATTGCAGGGCAACAGACAATTGTAAAAAAACTTCAACAGGCAATATCAAGCAAAAGAATCCCTCATGCCTTTTTGTTTGCGGGTCCACGAGGAGTTGGAAAAACCACTATTGCCCGTATTTTTGCAAGAGCGTTAAACTGCGTGGAAGGACCTGCCACTGAACCATGCAACAGGTGCGTGTTCTGCATGGAAATTTATCAGGGCACCTCAATGGATTTTCTTGAAATAGATGGCGCATCAAACCGGGGTATTGAAGAAATCAGGTCTCTCAGAGAAGCAGTATCATTAAGACCAGCAAAGGCGCGGTTCAGAATATACCTTATAGACGAGGTTCACATGCTTACCAATGAGGCATTCAATGCCCTGCTGAAAACCCTTGAGGAACCTCCTGATTATGCAAAATTTATTTTCGCAACGACTGCGCCTGAAAAAATTCCGCCTACAATTGTTTCCAGATGCCAACGTTATGACTTCAAGAGTTTGAATGATGAAGAAATATCCATGATGGTAAAAAGGGTTGTTGAAAATGAGGGATACACCATTGAACCGGATGCAATGAAAAAATTGATAGAAGCAGGCGCAGGTTCTATGAGAGATATCCTTGGCTATCTTGACCAGATCATTGTTCTGTCAAATACTAGTAATATCACGCAGGACCTTGTTTCAGAAGTGCTCGGGATTGCCTCAGGTGAAAGTGTGTGGGAACTACTAAAAATTATTGTCAGTGGAGATGTGAAACAAGCCATCCTTTATCTTCATCGTATTGTTAGCCAGGGCAAGGATATTACAAACCTGCTTACTGCGATGGCGAGAAAAATTCAACTGGTCATCTGGAATCAATACGGCATTGTATCGTCTGACGAGGAAATAGATAAGAAAAATATCGAATTATTCAGTAATATTCCTGCTGAAAAGTTTATCAGGGCGCTTGAATCAATAATGCAGACAAAAGAAAAAATCAGGTACGAACCACTGGAGATGGTCCTTGCGGAACTGCTGTGTTTCAATCTTGTGGAAATTTTGAAAACACCAACTGTAAAATTGGAAAAACCTGTTATGGAAGTGGAAGAAAAACAGGAAAAAAAATCTACGCCAGATAAATCTTCACAGGTTTCTGACCGAGCGATCCCACAGGATATTTTTGAAAAGTGGGATGAAATATTGCTTAAGATAAAAAAGAATAAACCTTTGTTGTTTGCCGCATTGAGAGAAGGAAAACCCGTGAAATGTGAAAACAACTGCATTCACATTGTATTTGCAGAGAACTTTCAATTTTTGTGCCAGAAAGTCATGGAGAATAAATCAACTGTGGAAGCAATGCTTGAAAAAATACTGGGAAGCCATTATACTATTTCCTGTTTTGTTTCTGCATCAGAAAAAAAAACTTCCCTGAAGGAAAAAGCAGAGATTAAGGAAATTATTGAATTTTTTGGTGGCGGTGAAATCGTTGAAATGGAGGAATAAATGGTTAATATGTTTGATATGTTAAAACAGGCATCTCAGATTAGAAAGCAGGCAGGAAAATTTCAAAAAATTCTTGAAAGCAAGGTGTGTGAGGTTTCTTCTCCTGATGGGAAAATCACGATGAAGGTGAATGGAAAAATGGAGATGACCTATCTTGATATTTCACCGGAATTATTGAGCCCTGAAAATAAATTGAAACTTGAAAAACTTCTGCTTCAGACCTGGCAGAGAGCGCAGAAGGAAATTGAAAAAATCATCCAGGAAGAAACGAAAAACATGCTTGGAGATTTTGGAAATTTACCATTCTGATGGAAACATACCCACCTGTAATCAGGGCAATTGTTGAACAGTTAAGAAAATTGCCCGGAATAGGACAGAAAAGCGCAGAAAGAATTGTTGAGTGTCTGATGAAAATGGAAGACACTGACGTTGTTGCTCTTGCTGAAAATCTGAAAAAACTAAAACAAAACATTAGATTGTGTAAGCATTGTTTTTCAATTACAGAAAATGAAGTGTGCGATGTTTGTAAGGATGCTTCAAGAGAGAAAAAACTGGCAGTTGTTGAAGAATACAAGGATGCAGTGGCTCTTGAAAAGGCAGGGTTTCGCGGCAAGTATCATATTCTTGGCGGCAGAATCAATCCTCTTGAAAAAATCGGTCCTGAAAATCTTTCCATCAATCATTTGCTGGAGCGACTCAAAAAAGAACAGTTTGATGAAATTATCATAGCGACAAACCCAACCCCAGAAGGCGAAAGTACTGCCATGTATCTTATTGAACTTCTCAAGAAACAATCGTATCCCGTTTCACGTCTTGCGACAGGCATTCCTGTGGGAGCAGAGATTGAATACATAGATGCTGAAACAATAAAAAAATCTCTTGAACACAGATTCAAGCCATAACATGCCAGAAGCGGATACTACGATGGAATATGTTGTTTATAGATTTTTTTGTTTTCTCGGTATGCACCTGCCTGACTGGCTTGCCTATTTCATAGGTGATGTAATCGCAGAATTAAGATATTTTTTTACTCCTGGATTGAGAAAAATTATCAGGGCAAACATAAAACAGGTTCTCACTTATAAGTCACAGATTGAACAGTTTCAGTTTGATGACCAATACCTTCGTAAAACAGTAAAACAAATATACAAAAATTTCGGAATGTACATGGTGGAATTTTTCCAGATTCCAAAATGGAACAGCCACTGGGTAGAAGAGAAGGTTGAACTGGTCAATATTCATTATCTTGACCAGGCGCTTAAGCAGTCAAAGGGCGCTATTGTGCTAACAGGACATCTTGGAAACTGGGAACTTGCAGGGATTGTTACGAGTTTACTTGGATACAATTTATCTGCTGTGGCGCTTCCATTTCGAAATGAAAAAATGGCGACAATTTTTGTCAGAAGAAGAAAATCAAAAGGCGTCAATGTAATACTTACAGGGGCAAATCCAAAAGAATACTTTAGAGCATTCAAAAAAAATAGTGTCATTGCAATTCTCGGAGACCGGCTCTTTACAGAAAAAGGGATGCTGGTAAAATTTATGGGAAAGGAAACATTTCTTCCAAGAGGCCCTGCAACACTGGCTGCAAGATGGAACGCAAGTTATCTTGCAGGTTTTTTGATAAGAAAGAAAAAAGGAAAATATATGCTGATTTTTGACAGACCCATTGAAATTGATTGTGAAGATGAAAATCAAAAGGTTCGATATCTTGTTGAAAAAGGTACAGGATATCTTGAAAAATATATTCTGAAATACTATGATCAGTGGTTGAACTTTTCTCAAATGTGGAATCATACAAGAAAGGACGAACAATGATAAAGACATTTATTCTGCTTTCTATGTTTCTGTCTTTGAGTGTGTGCTTTGCTGGTATTCATCCAGCAGCAAAATTCAGGCCTGCTGATGAACCTGTCCTTGCCTGTCCGGATGGTACGATTTTTTGCGAGGCAGAGGAGTTCAAAGTAATCAAAGGCGCATGGCAGGCAAAACCATGGGGAGAAAACTATTTTGCAGCAACATTTGCCAACACCTTTCTTTCAAGAAAAGCGTTTCTCGGAGCACCAGAGCAATGTGAAGAATCTATTGCTACCATCAATGCAAAAATTGACCGGGCAGGTGAGTATCTTGTGCTTGTCAGATATGAAGCACCTTACAGGTTTGAAACGCAGTTTCGCATAAGAATTGAGCAAAACGGAAAAATTTTAATGGACAAACTTTATGGCGCAAGAGACAACCTGAAAATATGGGCTTTTGGACAGAAACTGAAAAAAGAGGTTGCGTGGAGCTGGGGAGCAGTGGAAAATATCGTATGGGAAGGCCATGATGCTGCTGTGCAATTACAGCCAGGGATTATAAAAATTTCTCTGATTGCAGGAAATCAACCCCAGCCAGCAGCAAAGAGAAATGTTGATGTCATTATGCTGACCACAGACAGCCAGCAGGTGAATATGAGAATAGAAAAAGAAGGATATCTACCCCTTGACGGATGGCTGACACAGGCAGGTGACGTGTGGATGAAGATAAGAAATCAATCCAATGATAACATTACAGTAAAGAGTCTTTCATTTTCTGGAGGTCCATTTCAACAACATTCCCCTTACTGGGTTCATTTGCGAAACTGGAAACCTGTTAATATTTCTGTGGAGCCAGGGCAGCAAACTGACTGGATAGAGGTTGGTTCCACCATGGATACCCTTAATGATGGACAGTGGGGCTTCAGTGTCACAGGAGCATGTGTTATTGAGTTTGGCGTAAGAAATGCGGCTGGGAACATAGAAAAAATCAGGCAGTTTCATCTAACTGGCGCTCAGGAACTTCATCTTGTTGGTCTTGCTGACACAAGATATTCAAAAACAATACAAACAGAAAAAGAGGCACTTGGAGACCTTGTTGAAAATCTTAAAAAAATCAAAACCCATGGAAAAACACCTGAACAAACATTGATTTTTGCTGGAACGAAAATCAAAGAGTTTGCACAATTATTCGGGCTTGCGACAGATCCTGATATTGCAGTTGATTGGAGAGGGAAAAATCCTGCACAACTTGAAGCCATCTGTACATCCCTTACCAGTCAGCAAAGGGAAAAAATCAAGGTTGTGAGTCTGGGTGATGAAATTGGTCTTCCTGCTCCTGATGCTAAATCAGCAAAAGAAGGGTTCGTTGAATATCTGAAAAAGCACCAGGTTAATCCCAAGGACATTGACCCGCAGGGTAATTGGGAAAATATCGTGTATAACCCTGACCCAAAAATGAAAACAAACAATCCTGCATTGTATTACTGGTCAAAAAGATACCAGCATGATTATGGAATACAGGCGATCAAGCAATTGACAGATACTTTAAGGAAATACCTTCCCAATGCAGGAATTGGTGCAAATTTCTCGCCGCATCATGGAGGGTACGAGCACTCATATCTTGGCGAAGTATTTCAATGGATTAATTGTTTTAGAGAAGACGGACTTACAATGCCCTGGGCAGAGGATTATATCTGGCAGATTCCTGTTGGAAGCCCTCAAATGAACGAAATCAACCTTGACCTTTTCAGGGCAGGCCTCAGAGGAAAGCCGGAAAGAAAAATACATTACTATGTGATGCCTCACTGGCCAGGCAATACACCGAATATGTGGAAACGACAGTTTTATGCTGCTGTTTCCCATGGTGCAAAAATTATTAATCTTTTTGAGTTTCAACCTGTGTACATGGCATATACTGAAAATCATGTTTCAAGTTTTGATATGTACGCGATGGTACTGAAAAGTTTCAGAGAATATGGGTTGTTTGAAGACATCGTACAACAGGGCAGTGTAAGAGAATCTGATGCCGGGATGTGGTTCAGTGAAACTGCTGACATCTGGTCAGACAATTCGGGTTCATTTGCAGCAGCGAAACGAGCTTTATACATTGCGATAAGAAACAATCAAATTCCACTTGACTTTATTGTGGAACAGGATGCGCTTGATGGAACACTTGACAGATATAAAACCCTCTTTGTCACTGATAGACATATTTCTCTTTCTTGTTCACAAAAAATTGAACAGTGGGTAGCAAATGGTGGAACTTTATTTATGACAGCAGGCGCAGGAATGTTTGACCAGTACAACAGGAAAAACGCAATATTTAACAGAATGCTTGGTTTTGACCAGGATGTGTTAGAATCAGCCAGTATAATAGAATTTATCAAGCAGGATTTGCCATTTGCAAAACCTATCAGCGAGATTATTGAAATAAATGGGAAAGAAGTTTCTATACCAGTATTTGGCGCTATTACAAGAATTCAGCCAGTTCAGGGTTCTGTTGTGGGAAAATTTTCAAACGGTTCTCCAGCGATTGTATCAATAAAAAAAGGGAAAGGACAGATTATTTATTGCGGCTTTCTTCCTGGTTTAAGTTATTTCAAGCCAGCCATACCATTGAAACCTGTAGACAGGGGCTCAACAGACGATGCGATGGCTCATTTTATTCCAGTTGATTTTGAAAAAAATACTGGTGAACTGATAAAATCTGCGTATTCTGGAAATGCGGCTGTTTTTGTAAAAGATACAACAGGTCATCCTCTCGGATTTATCGAGACAACAGTGATTGAGTCAAAAAATGGAATTGTGATACCAGTCATTAACTGGAGTACAAAGAATGTTTCAGATGCTCTATTTGAAATCAGGTTGAATCTGAAGAATAAAAAAATATCCATTGCCAGCGGAAAACCCATTAAGTCATTAGTTATCACTCAGGAAAAAGCAGAAATAGGATTTGATGTTGAACTGGCAGATGCCATCATAATAAGGTAAAAAGGAGTTTTTATGTGGTACGACAGTAATCAGTATGAAAGCTTTGTAATGCCTGACCCAGTGAAAGATGCATCAGAGGAAGCACAAAGAATTAATGCAAATCGGCATTATTACCTTGAAACGGGCATTGAAAGAATTATTGCTGATGCACCGCATATTGAAAAACAACAACTAATCAAGCAAGTAGAAAATTTTTATAAAGAGGCAATGGCGAAAATTCCATCGTTTGTAAAGTATCCAGAAGCAAGAACATGGGTGGACTATGTGATTACGCGGGATAGAAAACTGATGGAACTGGCACATCTGACCATCCAGGAAATTGCAGTACTCCGAAGTACCAATGATTATCTGACTTTTCGTGGATACAAGGAATTTGGACTGAAGAGAACCAGTTGTGATGAAAAATGCAGGGTTGCTTTTATTCCTGACACAGATATGGGTCCCATGCATATCAAAAATGTTGATGACCCTATCACCTGGTGGAGCCCATCAAAGCGTCTTGATGAAAAAGCGCCAGTTTCACTTGCATTCTGGTATCACAGAAATTTTGTGATCGATGGCGTGGGTTCAGGACTCCATATTGATGATGAGCCAGAGGAAATTTTTCCACTGCCTGTACTGAAAATGGTAGACATGTATGCATGGGATACAGATTCAGCAGTTGAGTTTTTGAAAAAGTACTCTGTATTCTGGGGTGGTTGCAATGTTTTAATCTACGACAAAAAATATAAAAGCGTTGCCATTGAAAAGTGCAGCAGAAATTTTTGTGAGGTCTTTGAACCTGAAGAGCCCTCTTATTTTACACACATCAGCGGCATGGTGTGCAGGGATAAAAGTTCACCTCAGGCAAAATATCAAAAGGAAAAAAGGAATCTATACAGAAATTTGTTCAATCTTGCGGATGATGGTCCTGATGCCTTATTCTGGAAAGCATGCGACCATTTAGAGCACATATTAAGCCAGGGTATAAAAAAATTGGGTAAAAACCCATTATCAAAAGATGTGATTACACTTTTTATAACACCCTACCCTGCTGGCTTGAGAAAAGACGGATTGAAACTACATCCACAGCAGGGACTTATTGGTTATACTCTCATTACCAATTGTATTTTTCCTGCAAAAAAATTATACTATCGCTGGCAGAGAAGTTCTGAAAAGGATAAAGGTATTTGGCCAGAACAACCTGAAATCTGTCAGTATGAATAACCAGGAGGCAATATGTTCAGTAATGAATTTAAGAAAAGAATGGAAAATTTTTCATCAAAAGACGAAATATTAGCATTCAATCTCGCAATGGTTTCAGAAGGGCTGGAGATTGTAAAAAGCCTCAGCGATAAAAACATTGGTTGGGAGGAGGTGGAAAAGAGATTAGGAGAATACAAAAGCTGGGACCCTGACATTCTCAGGGTTGACAAAGATACAGAAAATACATATAGAAAACGGCTTGAACAATGGGAAAAACCAATAATACTGCTTTCTGAAGAAGCAGGTAGGGTTGAAATTAATACAGATCAAGCCGGCAGCCCCCTTTATGTGGTGTGCGACCCGTTTGATGGAAGTTATCTTTTCAAGCACGGTATCAAGGACTTCTGGTATAGCTCACTGGCGTTTTATGACAGTAATTTTAATCCTGTTTGTTGCTGTGTTGGAGATTGCGTCAGCGGAAAAATTGCATATGCATGGAAAGACGGAGCATATCTTGCAGACATTGATGCCGGGAAAATTATCAAGGAAGTGAAACTTGACAAAAAGTACAGGCAATCGATGGGAAGGCCTGATGTTTTAGAGATGGATGGAGCAAGCATTGAGTCATATGCGATGAAACCAAAAAAGTTTTTGGTTCCCCTTGTTGATAAATACAGAGAACTTTTGCTTCCATTTAAGTTTTTCCTTCCAAACGGCGGTCCCTATGGATTTGTTGACGTCGCTGAAGGAAAGATTGATGTTTATTTTGCAATGAAACAACCATTTGTTGATGTATTTTCAGGAATCTTCATCGCACAGCAAGCAGAGGTGATTGTAACAGATTTTTACGGAAATCCAGTCAGGTGCAGCGACAATGTAAAAACTGTCCTTGATGTGGTTGTATCAACAAATGCCAAGTTGCATGAAAAAGTACTGAAGAAAATTGCTGAGTGTGAGAATAGGTAAGTTTTAGCGGCTAATTTTTTTCAGGGATTTGTTTTTGTACATCTGTCTGTCAGCGTACTTTATTATTCTTGTCGGTGTATCGCCGTCTTCAGGATATCCGGCAATGCCAGTGCTCAGGGTAATTCTGGTATGCTTATCGATTTTTTTATTCAATTTTTCAATTGTGTCTTCAAGTCGTTTTGCGCAAATTACTGCACCTGCTTTTCCTGTTTCAGGAAGAAGCACAATAAATTCATCTCCGCCGTACCTATAAACAATATCTGCCTTCCTTAAATTTTTTCGTATTTTTTCAGCAATGGTCTTTAATAGGTTATCACCCTTTTGGTGGCCAAAGTTGTCATTGTATTTTTTGAAATTGTCCAAATCTATCACAATGATTGAAAAAGTTTTCTTATATCGTTTGCAACGTTCTACTTCTTTTTTGATGTCAAGGAAAAGGTTTCTTCTATTGAAGCAACCAGTTAACTGGTCTTTAATGGAAAGTTCTTCAAGTTTTGAGTAGAGGAAACTTCTTTCAATGATGGATGTCAGTTCTGATGAAACAAGTTTCACAAAGTCCATCTCATCTTCTGTGAATGCATCTATCTTTTTTGAATCAAGATGAATGATGCCTGCAACCTTTCCATTGTGTTTTATTGGGGCACATAGAATAGATTTCATGGAACAACCAGCAGGAATGCAACTTTTTAATTCAGAATTTTCAACATCGTTGCAAATAAAACCTTTGCCAGTTTTCATGATGTACCGGATTGATTTCATTGAAGTGGAAAACTCAGGCATTACTTTTGAAAAGCCACTGCTTGCGACAACAGAGATATGACTGTTGTCCATCATTAGTATTGCGCAACCATCGCATTTGACAAGCGATCTTACTGTTTCTGCAACCTTTTTAAATACTTGTTCTTTTTTCAGGTCTTTTGCGACCCTTCTATGAAGCGTTAAAAGCGCAGTGGTTATGTCCTTCTGTAACATATTAAAATTTATACTCTGACGTATATGTTACAACAGTTTCTCCGTCAGAGGGTATTATAACATTAAATTCAACTGTTTCAGAATCCGCTTTTTCGTATGGGTGAGACGATTGAATAATTGACCAGTCGCCAAATTGCCTTTCAACAATTTTGACGCTTACTGATTCTTTCTTGTGGTTTCTCAATCGTATTTCATAAACATCTCTGAAAATATTTGCGGCAATTTTCTTATGGTCTGTGATTTTTCTTTCACCAACAATATCAAATGCATTGCCAAGGGAAAGTATCAGTTTCTCATCTTTTGGGGTGTGACTAACTATGTCCTCTCCGATAAACTGCAATGAACCGTCAGTATCAGTTTTATAAACTCTGACTTTCCCTTTTGGGAGAGGTATACCGAGACCATTTTTTTCAGTATTTTTCAACTCAATCTTTACTGCCACCTTTTTGTTGCACTGCTGTTTCTGCCAGTTATCATAATAGTACCAGCGATAAAGTGCTCCTTCGTAAGTGTAGGTTTTTTCAATGCTAATTTTCGGTGCTGAAAATAAACTGATTTGTTTTGTCTGATTATTTTTCAGTGTTGTTTTTCTTCCGAGTGTATAAAGATGGTATTCAAAAAATTCTTTTTCTTCAAATTGAGCGCCAGCAACAGATGCTTTTGCTTCCATCATAAGAGTCCTTGGTACTGGTTGTTCTGCGATTTTTCTAACGTCTCCAGCCATCAGTTTCAATTCAGCGCTGTCGTAATCTGCACCGCTTCTATTGTCTATGGTCACCCATCCATTGAGTGAAATGTATTTATCATCCTTTGAAACTGTTGCCACATAATCTGCCTGCCAGTTTAATCCACCTGTAATGTATCCGAGTTCAACTGTATCCTGGATCGCCTTTGCACTTAACAAATTCCAGACAAGAGTGGGCTTTGTAATCAGACCTTCTGGAAGCAAGGGAAATTCAATGTCTCTGATATTTTCCCTTGTCAGCATATACACAGGCCCATTTTCCTTTTGGACGATGCAGATGTACTTTTCATCATAACTTGATAATAGTCCTGAGTAAGTATTATTGTCCTTTGTCATGACCTTAATGTTTTTATCAATGTACTTTTTCAGTAGTTTATCCGCATTCATCAGGTCGTACTCAAAATTTTGCTCAAGTATCAGGCATCTGTCAGGCGCTGTAAGGGATTTAAAAGATACACTGGCTGGTTCAATCTGTGCTGCAATATCAGAGCACTTTACTATGTTGAGTCCTTCCTTTAACTGAACTGTCCTGACATCACGGACAAGAGCAAAATTTTGATTGTACACAGTCAAAGATATCTGTTTTTTCTCCATCACCTGTGCTGAAACAATTGTTGCGAGAGTCATGGATATGACAATAAATTTTTTCATCTGTCCTCCTAGTTCCTTACTTTCTCTGTCAATCGTTGCCCCTCTGTGTTATAATAAACTTGTTGTCATTTCCTGTCAATTGAGATATAATTGTTTCATCCACAAGGAGAAAAACATGGCAGACATTATTAAATTAAATGAGGTATCTCGAGATGAAATTCCAGAAAGATTAAGAGTTGATTTTTATTTTGATTTCATAAAATATCCTTTCAGACATCAGGACCTTTTTACGCGACAGGATGTCAATTCTGTGGTTTCAGCGCTGGATGCCATACATCCCTATGCGTGCGAGTGGATAAAAAGGGCCATTGACGAAAAGAAAAAAACATGTGCTGTGAAAGAGCTGGGCCCAGAGCATTTCAAAGGAAGGTGCATTGGAGAGTTTATTGTTTATGTTGAAGATGGCGCTGTTTTTGAACCTAATTTTATCAGAGGTTCATTGAAGAATAATAAACACATGCTATTTGTTGGAAAGCAAACAGTACTGGCAGGAGCAAACATATTCCTTGACGAGGGAGATATTTATATTGGCGATAACAATTCCATTGAACCAGGCGCTGGTATTAAAGGACCCACAATTATTGGCAATAAGAACGAAGTCAGACAGGGAGCATACTTCAGGGGAGATGTTATTATTGGTGATGGAGGAACTTTCCGTGGTGAGATAAAAAATGGCGTGATGATGGACAAGGCAAACTTTCCGCATCCATCTTATGTGGGAGATAGCATTTGCGGTTATGCCACTCATTTTGGAAATCAGGGTACCACTGCAAATCTTGGGATTTATGCAGGAATTTTCGGAAAAAAGAATGTAATCATTGAACTGGGTGATAAAAAGTATGACATTGGAAGACCAAAAATAGGCATTATCCTTGGGGACTGGTCTCAACTTGGCTGTAATTCAGTGTCTGACCCAGGGGTATTTGTAGGACCCAATACAATTTTTTATCCTCTGTGCAGAATCAGTAAGGGCTTTTACGGTCCAAATGAAGTGCTGAAAAATAAGCCATTTGAACACGGAGTAATTGAAAGGTCTCCATTAAGAACCTAATTGTTTTTTGAGTTGATAAAAGTGGTAATCTCTTGGTAAGACAGAATCTTTCCTGACAAATATTGATTCATCAGTGCCAGTGTTTTTGACCTGATTCGCTGCAGCTGCTGTTCAGTAAATTCGCACATATCCTGAACATCTGGCAGGTCTTGTTGCTTCATTTTTTCAACAAGTACTTTATAATCTTGTGCGCTTTTCACCCTGAAAAATTTTACACCTGCCTTCCTTGCATATTCCAGGTCCTTTCTTGAATCCCCTATAAACAAAACATCCTGATATGACCTGTTTTTTATCTGTTTCAATATCATGGATTTATCAATATTTCCTTCTTGATTGCTGCCCATAATCCCGCAAAAAAGTTTTCTGTCAAATTTGTGATGTTGGAAGTCCTTTTCAAGAATGTCCTGAATAATGCCTGACGCCACATACAAATCATAATCCTTTGAGAGCTTTTTGATGAGAGTTTTTACTCCTTTCAGTGGCTTCCAGAACCTTTTCGCAGCGGCCTCATTAAGCCCAGAATAAAATTCATTGTACCTTTGCTGTAATTTTTGATACTCATTGACCAATGATTCATCAATGCAAAGCTCGTGCGGGTCTGCTACTGCTTCTGGTATATCTCTGACAATTGAGCTGACGATAGCCGACAATTGTTGGAAACGGGGCGCACCAGGATAATTAACCAGTCCCTTCAACATCTTTGAAATATCTAGTTCAGGATGATCAGGATGAAGAAATTTTCTAAAACCAGTATCATGGCATGCGACAAAGGCAGAAAAAAGAATATGAATGGCTTTATCCTGGCCGCTTCCAACAAGTGGTCCGTCAAAATCAAATACAATCGCCTTTTTTTTCATACCAATCATTATACTACACAAACTTAATTTTGTTCTATATAACTGGACAGTTGAAAAATTCTGGTGTATTATCAGATTTTGTTAAGAGACAAAAAGGAGGTTGCGGATATGTTAAAACTGACGAAAAAAGAGAAGAAAATTACTGTTGAAACAGGTTCTGGAAAATTGACATGGGACGCAGATAGGGGCGGTGAAATTGTGGAATTTTCTTGCAAGAATGAAAAAGAGACCCACAAATTGCTCTGCTGCCGGCACACTATTTGCGGCCTGAAGTTCGTCATAGATGGAATTTCTTATCTATTATCAGACACTTCATCAAAATTGACTGTGGAATCAGTAGAAAACGATAGAATTGTGATAAAAAACGAGGCATCCATTGCAAAAGGCCTGATAAAAATCACGCAAATATATCAGGTATTTGAAGAAGGCGCTGTTTTCTGCGAACAATCTTTCGATGTGGATGGAAATGGCGGTTTTACCCTGAGCGAAATTTCCATGAACACGTTTATTGATGTCTCAACTGTGAAATCTGCAAGATGGGGATATTTCACAAGACAACCGTGGTACAAAAGGGACTATTCCACCACTCATGTTTTTTATGGTCTCGACCTTTACAAGCAGCTAGATGAAATATCCTGTCATAAAGAACTTTGGCCACTTGTTTCAATTGACCTTGGCTGGGAAAATACAAAATTTTTCAGCAACAAAATTGAGTTTGTTCTTGATGAATGGAGCAGTTTCAATGACGCTGATACGCGATATACGATGAGTTATGGAGGAAAACAGGGCCAAAATTGGACATTTCAGTGGTATATCTTTCATGGCACTCAAATGCGGGTATCAGGACCTGTTCGTTACAGGAACAAGTGGGGGATGCTGTTTTTAACATCCCGTACTCAAAGTGGCAAAAATGTAGATCCTGCTTATAGAAACAATGTTCTTGGATGCAGAGTTGCTCATTGTATGTATCCATATGCCCAGATTGGAAAGGACTGGCCCTGGGCATTGATGCCTATCAAACAGGTTGCCTGTCAGCCGCCTCAATTATTTAAAGGAAATCCTGATATTAAAAGGGTTGATGAGGTCGCAGAGTTTGGTGCCAATGTTATGATTATTCATCAGTTCTGGATGAGAAATCCAGGCACAAATTGCGAACCGCCTGCTGATTATGTCGTGAAAGACCCTGAATGGTTCAAAGCATTTGTAGATAGGTGCCATGAGCATGGAATGCGAGTTCTTACTTACATCAGGGGTTGCGAGCAGTACCAGATGTATCAAACATGGTTTGAGGACTACATGAAAAAGGATTGGGATGGCTTTTATCCTGACTGGAACAGCCCGCATGCGATGGGTTTTACGAAAACAAGTTTGCTTCACTGGTCTGCATATGGTTATTTTATGTATCTGAAAGCCATGAGAAAAAGGGTTGGAACTTATGGCGCAATTATTGGTCATACAGGTTTTCCATTTGCATTGAGCCAGAGTTGTATTGATGTTGCGCTGTGCGGAGAACTGTCCATAAGGCACGATGAACTCCTCCAGTTGCCTGAAAGCACAGCATATTATTCTTGCCTCGACTGTTCAGGGGCGCACCTGATTGCTGGTAATCTTAAAGACAGGGCAATGTTTTCAGGGAAAAAAGCCGCAGCAATATGCACTGGTTTTGGAATGACCGGACATCCTGTTTTAGAACCAGGAGTTCCTTTTAGAAAGGCGGTTGCATACATAAAACCACTCTGGGATGCAATGACCAGTATTAAAGGAAACTATATAAAACTTCACAATCCTGCTTACTGCCCAACTGACGCAGTCCATTGTGATCAGTACTGGCTGTTTCCAAGTTTATGGCAGTCAGACCAGGGAAAGTGCCTTTTACTTGTGACAAATCTTGCTGACGATGAAAAGGTAAGTGGTAGGGTTGTTGTGGAAACTAACCAACTTGATGTTTCCGGAAAACCAAAAATACATGTATTGAACATTGCAGGAACCTGTCCACAATCGGTTGAGATAAAAGGAAATACACTCAGGATTAAAAACTTACCACCACTAAGTTTCTTTGCAGTGATTATAGAATAGTACCACATTTTTCAATTCGAGGCAAGTATCTTTCTCTAAATTTCTTAGCAATCCGTCCATCGTTTTTGACACTTATCCCCATCGTGGTAAAATAATAAAAAAAAGGTGATGGGATGAAAATTAAGGTTCTTGCGACTGATAATATTGAAAAGGAAGGTATTGAAATCCTCAAAAATGAGGGTTTTATCGTTGATGAACGCGGGAAAATGAGTGAAGAGGAACTCCTCAAAGTGATTGAGGATTACGATGTTGTTGTTGTGAGAAGCGCCACAAAAATTACATCGCCTGTGATTGAGAAAGCAAAAAAACTCAAAATTATCGGTCGAGCAGGGGTTGGTCTTGACAATGTTGATGTTGACAGTGCAACAAAGCACGGGATTATTGTAATGAATGCTCCAGAGGGAAACACCCTTTCTGCTGCTGAACATACTTTTGGTTTAATACTGGCGATGGTAAGAAAAATTCCTGCTGCGTGCAATAGTATAAAATCTGGCAATTGGGACAGAAAAGGGTTTATGGGAACTGAACTTTTTGGAAAAACACTCGGTATAATCGGGCTTGGAAGAATTGGCAGACGGGTCGCTCATTATGCAAAGGCATTTGGAATGAATGTGTTGGGATATGACCCTTATGTGGACCAGGATGAGATGCAACAGATGGGTATCAGTATCGTAACCCTTGAAGGCATATGCAAACAGGCAGACATCATTACACTCCATCTGCCACTTACCAAGGAAACAGAAAATATCTTGAATGAAGAGTACTTTTCAATGATGAAAGATGGCGTGATGATTGTGAATGTGGCAAGAGGAGGGCTATTTAACGAATCTGTTCTTGAAAAATACATAAAGAATGGTAAGGTTGCTGCTGCAGCTATTGATGTATTTGCTTGTGAACCACCGAATTGTACAGAATTGCTCAGATTAGAAAATGTGATAGCCACACCACATCTGGGTGCATCCACAAAGGAAGCGCAGATTAATGTTGCGCGCGACATATGCAGACAGGTGGTTGATGCTCTCGTTCACAAAATTATAAGAAATGCCGTAAATGTTCCATCCATTGACAAGGAGGTTATATCAAGATTTGGAGGCTATCTGACCCTTGCTGAAAAAATGGGATTATTTCTCGGTCAGATGATAGATAAACTGCCTGAGAGTTTGACTATAGAGTATGCAGGAGAAATTATTGATTATGATACAGGTCCATTAAAAGCATATTTTCTAAAAGGGTTTGCCAACTACTTCCAGTCAGCAACCTATGTCAATGCTCCTTTGATTCTTAAAGAAAAGGGAGTCGGAATTGTTGAAAAGAAAAAAATGTCAGCGCAGCAGTATACAAATCTTATTACAACAGAAGCAGTAATTGACGGTAAAACAGTTTCTCTATCAGGCACAGTAGTTGCTTCAGAACCGAAAATTGTAAGCATAGATGGTTACCCGGTTGAAGCAACCCCTGATGGAGCACTGATTGTGTGCAGAAATGACGATGTGCCTGGGATTGTGGGGCATGTTGGCACAATCCTGGGCAAAAAAGGTGTGAATATTGCGTCCATGACGATGGGACGCAGGGTAAAAGGTGGCCCAGCGATCACGGTTTTGAATTTAGACCAGGAAATTGATAAACAAACAATTAACGAAATTGGGAAATTTCCGGGAATCAGGTCAGTGCAATTGATAAGGTTATAAAATGGAAAAAACAACTGTAACCATTTGTTTTACCAGAAGAGATAGATTTATCACTGGTATGCAATTGCGCCTGTTGTCCTGAACCATCCCGGGTTTCCCAGATTCACTGTAAGGGGGTGGTTGCCATTAATATCAATTCAACGCCAATCATCATACCGTTGTTCATATTCTGGGGAGCCCTCGCGCTTCTCATAGGGTACCTGTGGAGAAAGTTTGTTGGAGAAAGAACCATAAAAGCTGCTGAAGAGCGGGCAAGAGAAATTATCCGGGAAGCTGAAAACATTGCACTTACAAAGAAGAAAGAACTTGATATTCAGACAAAGGAAACACTATACAGGCTTCGCTCTGAATTTGAAAAAGAAACCAGAAATAAAAGAAAGGAACTCCAGTTTCTTGAAAGGCGATTGAATCAGAGGGAGATTCTTCTTGAAAAAAAGGCAGAATTGATTGAAAAGAGAGAAGCCGAAATCGCAACAAAAGAAGCATCACTTAATGAAAAAGAACAACAGATACAGCAGAAAATCAGAGAACTTGAAGACAAGATTGAACAGGAAATCAAAAAACTTGAAGAAATATCAGGCATGACAAGGGAACAGGCAAAAGATACGCTTCTGAAAGCAATGGAACAGGAGGCAAGAAATAGTTCCGTGGAGATTATCCGCAGGATAGAAGAACAAGCAAAGGAAACAGGAAATAAAAAGGCAAGAGAAATTTTGCTTGCAGCCATGCAAAGGCTGGCTTCAGAAGCAGCAACAGAAAGTACTGTTTCTGTTGTAAGTTTGCCAAATGACGAAATCAAGGGAAGAATAATAGGTCGGGAAGGAAGAAACATACGCGCCTTTGAAGCAGCGACAGGGGTTGATTTGATTGTTGATGATACACCCCAGGCAATCACGATTTCTTCTTTTAACATTTACAGAAGAGAAATTGCGAGAATCGCTCTTGAAAAATTGATTGCTGATGGAAGAATACATCCTGGAAGAATTGAAGAGGTTGTTCAGAAGACAGTTCAGGAAATGGAAGAAAAACTTATTGAGGATGGTAGGAATGTCGCCTTTGACCTTGGAATTGAAAATCTTAATCCAGAGATAGTAAAATTGCTTGGCAGGTTAAGATATAGAACAAGTTTTGGTCAAAATGTTCTTCAGCACGCAAAGGAGTCAGCATATCTTGCAGGAATGATTGCTGCTGAAATTGGGCTTAACCCTAAACTGGCACGGCGAGCTGCCCTGCTGCATGATATTGGCAAAGCCCTTGATCAGGAAGTAGAAGGCAGTCATCCTGATATTGGCGCAGACATTTTGAAAAAAGCAGGAGAACCAGAAGAGGTTGTTGATGCTGCGATGAACCATCATAAAGACCTTGATATTGCCTCTCCATACACTGTCATTGTTCAGATTGCAGACGCATTGTCTGCCACCAGACCCGGAGCAAGAAGGGACACGCTTGAAAGTTATCTGCGTCGTGTTGAGGAGCTTGAAAAAATTGGTTCTTCTTTCAAAGGAGTTGACCAGGCATACGCAATATCTGCTGGAAGGGAAATCAGGGTGATTGTGAAACCAGAGGAAATTTCTGATCAGCAGGCGATGCTGCTGGCACGGGATATTGCCAGAAAGATAGAGGAGGACCTAAAGTATATTGGCCAGGTCAAGGTGACTGTAATCAGGGAAAAAAGGGAAACAGAATTTGCAAGATAATAGTGACAGATTAAAAAAGGAAGGGCATAGAGCATTGCCCAGGTAAATATGTGGAATATCATTTACGCAGGCGTGTTTGTGGTTTCTTTGTGCTTTTCCCTGCTATTTGTTCCTGTTGTCAGAAGATTTGCCCTTGCATTTAATGTTATTGACCAGCCGTCTTCAAGAAAAATCCACCTGTTTCCGACCCCGCTTTCAGGTGGTATTGCTGTTTATCTTTCCATCCTTGCAACGGTTATAGCAGGATTGATTATAAAGGAAACGCTTCCAGAAAGAATTTTCAGCCATAGTGCAGGAGTCATGCATGTTTTACCAAAATTGACTGTATTTCTTGCCACATCGGCAGTGGTTGTTGTGGTTGGATTTCTTGATGATATGTACCATCTCAGACCTTTGGTGAAGTTAAGTTTTCAGATGATCTGCGGAATCATAACATTTCTTGCAGGAATAAGAATTTCCTTCTTTGCGCCTTATTTGTGGGTACAGGTGATTTTCACCGTCGGCTGGATTGTGGTATGCATGAACAGTTTCAATCTTCTTGACCACACAAATGGTCTTGCCTCAGGAGTTGCGTGCATTTCTGGGAGCATATTTTTCTTTTCCGCTGTCTCCAATGGTCAGTTATTTATTTCAACACTCCTTACCTGTTTTATTGGTGCTGTGTTAGGTTTTATGCCATATAATTTTCCAAAGGCAAAAATTTTTCTTGGGGAATGCGGAAGCAGTTTCCTTGGATATTTCCTTGCATGTCTTGCAATGATGGGAACATACTATCGTTATGGACCTGACCAGAGCATGCTTCCTGCATTGAGTCCAGTACTGATTTTCTCTGTGCCATTTTTTGACACCCTGAGTGTAATTTATCTGAGGATGAAAAATAGAAAGCCAATTTTCCAAGCAGACAAAAACCACATCTATCATCGGCTTGTTAATCTTGGCATGAATCAGGTTCAAGCAGTAATCTACTGCTATTTACTCACATTTGCCACAGGCCTTGGAGCGCTTCTGCTGAACCACCTTAATATCATTGGTGGCATGATCGTTTTCTGTCAGGTAGTATTGGTGCTGGTATGCATAGCAATGCTTGAAAGTACAGGTAGAAAAAATGGCTGAACTGATTGTCGGACTTGATGTTAAGGAAAAAAGTATCCTAGAAAGAATTGTGGATAATCTTGGAGATTCTGTGATTTACTACAAAATCGGCGCAATTCCTTTTACTGCGTTTGGACCTGGTGTGATTGGCTGGTTAAAACATTCAGGGAAAAAGGTGTTTTTTGACCTGAAATTTTTTGATATTCCAAATACAGTTGAACTTGCAGTTGAGTGCGCCTGTGGTATGGGTGTTGACCTTTTAACCGTCCATATACTGGGCGGGAAAAATATGCTTGAATCTGCAATAAAGGCAAGAAATAAAGTGAATTTAGAAACAAAAATTGTTGGAGTGACAGTACTTACCTCATTTACAGAAACCGATCTTATTGCCGTAGGTATCAATGAAACCATTGAAAAACAGATTTTACATCTTGCTGAAATCGGTTATAGATGCGGACTTGATGGTATTGTATGCTCTCCACAGGACCTGAATCTATTGAGAAAAAAATTTCCTGACAGTTTCCTTATGGTGTGCCCTGGGATCAGACCAGAAAGTTCACACGATGACCAGAAAAGAATTGCAACACCAAGTGAAGCAGTAAAATCAGGAGCAGATTATCTTGTTATTGGAAGGCCGATTATTCAAAGTCCGAACCCGGTGGAAGTTGTTAAGCGAATAAAAAAGGAAATCAAGGAAAATGAGCGGAGTTATTAAAATAGCCCTTGAAGCAATCGCAGACAACGTGAAAGTACTGAAAAAAATCACAAGGAAAAAACTCCTTGCAGTTGTTAAGTGTAATGGTTATGGAATGGGAGCAATTCCAGTAAGCAGAAAAATTGAAAGAGATGTTGACTGGTTTGGTGTAGCGACAATAGATGAAGCAGTATCTTTAAGAAAAGCAGGCATTACAAAACCAATTCTTGTTCTGGGTCCTTCACTTCGGCCAGATGTGAAAAAGGCAATAGAGCATCGGATATCACTTACTGCCGCAAGTTCAAGTTTTATAAGGGACATCGTAAATGCAAAAGGGCTTTCAATCCACCTGAAAGTGGATACTGGCATGGGAAGAATAGGTATTATGCCTGAGGAAGTCAGCAGTGTAATGGACATAATCAAGAATTCAAAAGGAATCAAACTTGAAGGAATTTTTTCTCATCTTGCGACCTCTGAGAGCATGGACAGGAAATTTGCCATCAAACAGATTGAGATTTTCAAACAGGTACTTGCTGGAGTACCGGCAAAATTGCGCGGTATCACACACATTGCAAACTCTGGCGGAATTGTTAATCTTCCTGAAAGTATAGAAAATTTTTCAATGGTCAGAACAGGACTTTTGCTTTACGGCGTTTATCCATCGCTTTTTTTAAAAACTTTCAAAGCAATTCCTTCTTTGAAGTATGCCCTGAAGGGTATTGTAAAAATCCTGTCAGTCAGACAGGTTCCTGCTGGAACCCGCATCAGTTATGGAGGAACTTTCACCTGTAAACGGGACACAACCATTGCGATAGCAGGTATCGGCTATGGTGATGGTATGAACCGTGCTCTTTCAAATAAATTTTACATGAAATACAATGAAGAACTTTTTCCAATCAGAGGTAATATCTGCATGGACCAAACTATTCTGGAAGTGAAAAAAGATATAAAAGAGGCAAGCGAAGTGATTTTCCTTGACAATCAACTGTCTATTGAGCTGATGGCTGAAATTTGCGGCACAGTTCCGCAAGCAATTATGACTGCCTTTGGTGCATCAAGATTAAAAAAGGCGTATCATGGATGAAAAAAACATTAATCAGATGATAAAATTGGTTGATGCCTACCTTAAGAAACGTCTTGCATTTACATCCAGCCGGGCAAGAAATCTTGAACAAGCAATGTATTACGCAGTTTTTCCTGGAGGAAAAAGAATCAGACCCCTTCTTGTTCTATCAGTGGCAAAAATTCTGGATATTCCTTTTAAGAAAATTTTACCTGTTGCCTGCGGGATTGAACTAATTCACAGTTTTTCACTTGTTCACGACGACCTTCCCTGTATGGATAATGACGACTTCAGAAGGGGAAAACCAAGCTGCCATAAAAAATTTGGCGAGGCAGAGGCGCTTCTTGCAGGAGACGCCCTATTGTGTCTTGGTATAAGGGAAATTGCAAAATGTGGTAGTCCAGAAGCAGTGATCATTACATGCAATGCTCTTGGTTCAAATGGAATGGCAGGAGGGCAATCCCTTGACATGGCTTACAAAAACAAAAAAATACCTCATAAAATCAAAATCTGGATTGACGAAAAAAAAACAGGCGAACTTTTCAGATTGTGCTTTGAAATTCCGGCAATTGTTGGTAAAGCCGATAAAGATGTAGTAGGAAAACTCAGGCAGACAGGAGCACTTTTCGGAGAGGCATTTCAGATTCTCGACGATATTCACGATAAAGAAGGAAATGAAAAATCACTGAAGAAACGGTTAAAGAAGACCTATCAACAACTGCTGACACAATTAGAAAATTTTGGAAGCAGGGCAGATATTTTGACGTCTCTTATCAGAATGAGTTTTGGTAGTTTTGTATCAGATTGAATTTGTGCTAAAATAATTTTCAAATTTACTTAGCAGCGGGAGGGATTATGGCAATTATAGAGACAAAACAACTGACAAAGCACTATATTCTTGGAAAGAAAAAAATTGTCGTGGGACTTGAAAAGGTTGACCTTGAGGTTGAGCAGGGTGAAATTTTTGGAATTCTTGGTCCAAATGGCTCAGGAAAAACAACGTGTTTGAAACTGTTACTTGGAATTCTTTTCCCAACATCTGGTGAAGCCCGTATTATGGGCAAGTTTCCAGATGATATTGAAATGAAACAGCATGTGGGTTTTCTGCCTGAAAATCCATATTATTATGATTATCTAACTGGTCCAGAATTACTTCAGTTTTACGCGAGCCTGTTTTCGCTGGACGCAGGCACCACAAAAAAAAGGATTGAACAATTGCTGGAACTTGTGGAATTGAAAGATGCAAAACGACTTACTTTGAGACATTACTCAAAAGGAATGCTTGAAAGGATAGGACTTGCTGCAAGTTTAATCAATGACCCAGAAATACTGATTCTTGATGAACCCACAACAGGTCTTGACCCTATTGGATGCAGGGATACACGAAACCTTTTATTGAAATTGAAACAGCAGGGCAAAACCATACTTCTTTCCAGTCATTTTCTTTCTGAAGTTGAAAGGGTCTGCGACAGGATTGCAATATTCCACAGAGGATACCTTCTTGCCACAGGCACTCTTGATGGATTGAATAGGCAGTATCAGGCAGAAAATCTTGAGGATCTTTTTGTTAAAACAATATGTACATTTGACAACCAGGCCTCTGTTAAAACAGGAGAAACAACATGAAAAAAATGTGGCTGATCGGGCTTAACACCTTCAAGGAATCCATAAGAAAGAAAACCCTTTACATCATACTGATTTTTGCCCTTATCGTAATTGGAGCATCCAAACTGTTTTCATTTCTCACTGCTGAAGAAGAACTGAAAATGATCAAGGATGTGAGTTTTTCAGCGATTGAATTTTTTGGTGCTTTGATTGCAATTTTTGGAGCTCTTTACGCGATTTCAGGAGAGATCGAGCGCCGTACAATTTACACACTTGTGACAAAGCCAATCAGAAGGTCTGATATTGTTATTGGGAAGTTTTTTGGCGTCTCCATGATTATTTTTGTTAATTTCATCCTTGCAACAATTTTTTTTCTTGGACTGTTGATATTCAAGAAAAGTCCACCAGATGTAGAGGTATTGAAAACATTGCTATTGATATTTTTTGAACTGATTCTAATTGGCAGTATCACGCTGGCACTTGGAACATTTACCTCTGATGCCTTTAATATTATCTGCTCGTTTTTCCTCTACATTGTAGGACATCTCACTTCATATGGAAAAGAGTTGATAGAGAGAGCAGAAAATATTATCGTCAAGGGACTGGCTGATATGCTGTATACTCTTGTACCAAATTATGAAAACTTCAATATCAGAGACAAAATCGTCGTTGGGCTCAATGTAAGCTGGGGATATGTTGGATACACAATTCTTTACGGGATTCTTTACATGTGTATTGCGCTTTTTATTGCTCTTTACTTTTTTGAAAAAAGGGAAATATGAAAAGAAAAAAAGGATACAGATATTTCCTTGCAATTGTTTTTTGTTTTATATGCATACACCTTGTCCAGGTTCAGATTGATTACAGGAAGAAACTGGAAAATCTTGAAAGCGCCCTGGTTCTGATGCCGGGTCAGATGGCTGGTAGTTTAATTCTTGGTGGATTTAAAGGACTTGCCGCAGATCTGTTGTGGTTGCAGATGGAAACTTACTGGCACAGTGGACAGCACTATAAAATCCTTCCCCTCCTTCAGGCGATATCATGGTTGCAGCCAAGTTATATTCTTGTCTGGACAATAGGTGGATGGCATATGGCTTACAATATCTACGCTGAAGTCAAAACCCCTGAAGAAAAACAATTCTGGTACCAGCAGGGAATACAATTTCTGAAAAAGGGCCTTGCTTATCCATTCAACGCAAACAAATACGATATTTATTTCGAATTGGGCTGGACCTATTACCACAAAGGTAAGGACTATCCCAATGCAGTGAAATACCTTGAGAAGGCAACAAAATATCCTCATCCTGACTATGTGGACGATGTTCTTGCACACGCCTATGAAAAAAATGGGCAGATCGACAAGGCAATCAAACAATGGGAATATGTCAGAGACAATTATGTGGCTTTTTACGATATCGCTGTCCGCATGATCAATGACCTCAAAACAAAAGGCAAAGCAACGCCATAAGGCAAACCTGTTTGTGCTCTCTGCGCCATCAGGAACCGGAAAAACCACCCTTGTAAACCAGTTGAAAAACCAGTTTGACAATCTTGTTGTTTCCATATCTTATACAACAAGAAGCCCCAGAAAAGGTGAAAAGCACGGCATTGATTACTTCTTTATTGATGAAAAAGAATTCAAACAGAAAATTTCAGAAGGATTTTTTGCTGAATGGGCGCTTGTTTACGACAATTATTACGGAACCTCAAAACAGTTCATTGATAAAAACCTTGCTGAAAACAATATTGTGCTTTTGACCATTGACACTCAGGGAGCGCTTCGAATCAAGAAAAAATATCCAGATGCCATCCTGATTGGAATCCTTCCTCCCTCTATTGAAGAACAAAAAAGACGGCTTGAAAAACGAGGAGACACAGAGGAAAATATCAGGAAAAGATTAATGGAATCTTCAAAAGAAAGAAAAATCCTGATTGAAAAATACCAGTACCGTTTTATCAACCGTAATCTGGAAAAAACAGCAGAAAAAATCGCTTCAGTGATAAAAAAATATGCAGGTTATAAAAGATGATAGAATTGTATCTATTTTCAAAAACCAGAAATGAAACATAGAGCAAACTGGGTAAGCGGAAGACCAGCCATTGAAAACAGGGTTGTTCATATTGACCTGAAAGGTCCAAAAATTCCTTTTGATTCATTCAAACATTTCATCCAACTTCTTGCAAGATGGGGAATTAATGGGGTCCTTGTTGAGTATGAACACCGTTTCCCATTTCTTCCTTTGAAATATCAGTTTCCACCAGTAGACAGATACACAAAATCTCAATTGAAGGAACTGATGAAAATCGCAAAAGACCATGGCATTGAATGGATTCCTCTTTTTCAAACATTTGGCCATCTTGAATATCTTTCAAGATTGAAAGGAACAACGGATATGTTTGAAAATCCGGATTACATTCAGCAACTATGTCCCTTGAATGAAAAAGCGCGCCAATACTTACAGAACCTTATTGAAATTGCCTGTGAATTTCATCCTGAAAGCAGATACATCCATGTGGGTCAGGACGAAACATTTCAACTGGGTTTTTGCAGCCAATGCAAAAAAGAGGTTGAAAAAAATGGAAAAATGTCTCTGTATCTCAAACATGCAAGCTGGGTCTGGGAACTTGTAATAAAGTATAGGAAAAAACCGATGTTCTGGAATGATATGTTTTTTTCAGAGAATTGTTTTCATTTACTTTCCAAACTTCCGGCTGATGTCATTCCTGTGACCTGGCAATATGATGATACCTCTGATATATCCCATGATGTGATTGTTGGTGGTATGAAGGTTTCAAAAGTTGATGCAAAGCATTTATATAAAATTCCTATATATGGAAAAGTCGTTGCAAGGTTTGCGAAAAAAGGTGATTTTTTTGAAGACCTTCCAGAAAATGTCAAAAACATCATTGGCATAGACAAAAATACTGGTTATCCGAAAAGTTTTTCCCAATTAAAAATCACAGCACATTATAACAAAAACTTCTGGGCAACCTGCGCAACTTACAATTGTTCTGACATGCTTTTTTCTCCTGATTTTATCAGGGGGCTTTTTAACCCTGTATCAATGGTCAAAGCAGTGCTGGAACTTGGTGGAAAGGGAATTATCGCAAGTAACTGGGCTCGTGCGCATTCTTATGCTCCAATCAGCCCGCCCTGGACACTGAATCTTTATAATATCGCGCATTTTGCCTGTGCTTCATATACAGGGGAAACAAATCCAGAAGACCTGAAGGAAATTGGAAAACTAATAGCAGAAGAAATAAGAATGCCATGGAAGTATGGAGAATTTTCCCTTGATGACATACTCTGGATTATTTCTGCTGATGCACCAGGACCTGGGAACATAAGAAAGATTCGTCAACTTACTGAAGTTGCCAATCTTTTGAAAATGAATTCATGTGATAGTGTTTTTGGCAGGTGGTTACTGGTGAGCATAGAGGCGCAACTTTTGTATGCAAAACTTCTTTTTCTCCAGGAAGAAGCAAGGTGGTGGAATTCCACAAAAAAGGAAATACCTGGAATAATAAAAAAGGAAATGAGAAAAAGGTTTCTTCAAATTTGTCGCGAAATTACTTCACTTGAGAAAAAGGCAAAGTTTTACTACACTCAACATGTCGGAGAAAAAAAGTCGTTCAATACATGGTGGAATGGGCTATTTGAACTTGATATTTACCTGACAGAAAAGGCAATAAATTTTCTCTAAATTAGGAGATAACATGAAAGAAACATTCAAAAGCAGAAGGCATGTGTTTGTTGACCTTGATACCATGAGCGAGTGGGATACAAATGTAGTACAGAGATTTTCTAAGGCGCAAAAAGTACCCATTGAAGGGCCAGTAACCAGTGGCACTGAATGGGATGCCAGGTGTTCAGAATATCCAATAGTATTCTATAAGGATGGAATTTACAGAATGTGGTATTGTGTTCAACCAGGCGCAAAAAGTTATTCCGAAAACGCTGACCATCTTTATACTGCCTATGCCGAAAGTACAGATGGGATACGCTGGAAAAAGCCTGATTTAAAAATTACTGCCCAGGATATATGGCCTAAGAATAACCTTCTTGCACTACCAGGTGCAATTCAGGGAATTGGAAAGGGGCTACCTGGTAGCAAATACAAGTATTATGCAATTGTGATTCAGATTAGTCCTCCAGAACCCGGTATTACAGATAAAAGTGGCGCAATAGATGAAAGAGGAACAATTCTTTTTGGTTCAAATGACGGTTTTCAATGGCAAAGAATTAAAAAAATATGCGGGCATGGAGATTGTGGAAATCTGTTTACTGACTTTCCTTCAGGCAGATACCTGTTATATCAAAAGGTAGGATTGATGCACAATATGTTTGCAAGAAGGTCCTTTATTGTTCTTGAAAGCAAAAATGGTGAAAACTGGACAGGTTATGACGGTGCTTTGAAATGGAATGAATGTTTTGTGCCTGATGATTATGATGATTTGATTGCACGGCAACGTGGTTTTCTTATTACTGATTTTTATGGAGTCACTGTTCACAGGGTTGGAGACCTTTACATCGCAGTTCAAAATGTCTTCTGCATCGGATTGCCATTAAGAAACAATTTTGCCCAGAATCCATCAGGGTTTTCATATCAACGCCTCGCATATTCTCACAATGCTTATAACTGGAGGTATCCTGCTGGAAGAGTTCCATTTCTTGAATTAGGAGAGCCAGGCGAATTTGACTCTGGCTATATCTGCCCTGGAGGCAATTTACTTGAAAAAGATGACGAAGTACTTCTTTACTATTCAGGGACACCTTTTATGCATGGCTGGTGCATTGATGTGAACTTCAGGTTCAGAAAAGATATCCCACTTGAACAACAGAATAATTCCTACTTCATAGGTCTGGCAAAAATACCAAGAGATAGGTACGCAAGTTTATATGTAACTCACAGAGGACGCTTTTCTTTCGACCCATCTGCATCAGGAGTTGAACCATTGAAAGTAAATCCTGAAAAGCCGAATTTCTATGTGAATGTTAACTGCCCACAAGGATATCTGAAGGTGGCAATTATGGATGCAGATGCTCATAAGCCAGTTGAAGGATTTGATTTTGAAGATTGTATCCCTATAACAGGAAATCATCTGAAAGCACCGGTTTTATTCAAGAAAAAGAAACTTGCAGATATCCCGCCACAAAAAAATGTCTATCTTTCTTTTGAACTCTACAGGGGAGAAATTTTTGCATATGAATGGGCAGTATAAGGTATAAAAAATTGACTGAGGTTCTTTTAAATCACCCCAAAATTTGTGGCTTGTGTTATACACAACTGTATGATGTTGAACAGGAGGTCAATGGTCTTTGTACATACGAAAGAAAACCAAAGTTTGCCCCTGATATCATCAAAAAATCAACTCAAAGAAAGCAGAAATAGAAAAAGAATAATTGGCTCTTGACAAAATTTGTGTGGGGGAAGTAGAATTTTATTAGAGGGAAAAAATGAAAAGGGAGGTGAGAAAAATGAAAAAGGGATTCACTTTGATTGAACTACTTGTAGTCATAGCAATCATTGCAATCCTTGCTGCGATGCTACTACCTGCATTGAGCAAAGCAAGGGAAAAGGCAAAAATGGCTTCTTGTTTGAATAACCTGAAACAGATCTCTCTTGCAATCAAAATGTACTCAGATGACTATGGTTGCGTAAGGATGCCTTCAGAAGAGCCATATGGGTCTTCAAATTACTGGTATAACATGTTGTACGACCTCGGTTATCTGAAAAACTGGCTGCTTTATAAGTGTCCAAAGGACTCAAGAAAAGTCGCATGGACAAGACAATCAGGTTATACAAGTTATAGTATGAACATTGCTACCATAAGGGGAACTGACTGGTGTGGTTCTACTGCTCCAATAAGTCCGGAAGACACAGTTTATATCTATTGCAACTTTAATTATGGTGGAGCAAGACCTCATGTACCACCATGGGGAGATAGAGTAAAGAAAGACCCGTATAATACAACACATGGTGGATTTGTTCCAGTAATATTTTGCGACCTACATGTAGGAACTTTACCTGCACTTCTGATGGCAAACCAATCTGGAGGGCCATGTCCACCCTACTATTATAACTACACTGGTGTTTGGACATTGCCAAACACTGACTGAAAAGGAGGTGAATTTTATGAAGGCAAAAGGTTTTACGTTAATCGAGTTACTTGTGGTTATTGCAATTATCACAATCCTTGCAGCAATGTTGCTTCCTGCTCTGACAAGAGCAAGACAGTTGGCACTCATGTCAACATGTCTTTCTAATCTGAAACAAATCGGTGTAGCTGTTCACATGTATATCAACGATTACAATGAATACTGGTACCCAAGATTCAGAGGCTTCACTGGCTGGACTCCAACAACATCATGGTGCTGGTCAAGTGTGGGTTTTCTTGATACATTAAGTCAACTTGGTTACCTGAAAGGCAGGATTTACTTTACAAGTGATCAGAACAAGTACAATGGCACATGTCCTGATGGAACCCCTGACTGGTATGTCTACACTTCCACAGGAAGTTTATTGTGCCCATGCATTGACCCGGGACAGAGGTACACAGAAGCTTACGATTATCTCACCAGCCAGGTTGATTTTGGATACAATGCAAAACTTCCAGCAACCGCAAAGAAACTTGGCAGGGTCACAAGGCCTGGGAATACTATTATGTTTTGTGAGTCAAGGTATGGTGAACTGAACTTTGGTAACACAACCCAGGCAGCAAATGAGTTTCCTCTTATTTTTAGCCCTAATCCATACTACTCGGGTTCCTTGGGAAGGCATATGATGATAAAACTTGTGAATGCTGTTTATGTTGATGGTCATGCAAAAGCAGTGCTGAAAGATGAATATATTGATGGGCTTGCATATACTCCTTGATGGCAGAAAAATAAAGGTCATCTACTGATTTTTTGTAAAAGAGTCAAAAGGGAAAAACCATCCAGAAGCTGTGGGTTGTCCTCCAAATGCTTAAAGAATGTCCCTCTTATGATTGGACAGCAAATCCCTGATAGAATTTTAGTGTTATAATATCAGGAAAAAATAGGATTGACGATGGAACATCCAAATCTTGTTTTTGTATTTGCTGACCAGATGCGAGCTCAGGCAACCGGTTATGCAGGAGATATCAATGCTATTACTCCCAACCTTGATAATCTTGCTGAACAAAGCATAGTTTTTACAAATGCTGTTGCTGGATGTCCTGTGTGTAGTCCTTACAGAGCAAGTTTAATTACAGGACAGTACCCTCATACCCATGGCGTTTTCCTTAATGACCTCTATCTCCAACACAAAGCAGTTTCGATTGCTGATGCCTTTAATGATGCGGGTTATTACACTGGATGGATTGGAAAATGGCATCTTGATGGCCATGGAAGAACAAAATTTACTCCGCCAGAAAGAAGACAGGGATTTCAATTCTGGAAAGCAGTTGAATGCACCCATGATTACAATAGATCCGTGTATTATGCTGATACTGATGAAAAACTCTACTGGGAAACTTATGACGCCATTGCCCAGGCAAAGGAATCAGCGAAATTTATAAAGGAAAGTGTGCATCCTTTTGCTCTTTTTGTATCATGGGGACCACCTCATGACCCTTATGACACAGCACCTGAAGAATTCAGGAAACTATTTGACCCTGAAAAAATTGTATTGAGAAAAAATGTGCCTGCTTATGTTGAAGAAAGAGCAAGAAATTGGCTTGCTGGTTACTACAGTCATATTACAGCAGTTGACTTTGCCATGGGGATTATTCTTGATGCTGTGAAAAAGTCAGGCATTGAAGACGAAACAATTGTAATTTTCACATCAGACCACGGTGATATGCTTGGCTCTCAGGCACAGTTTCACAAGCAACGGCCATGGGATGAATCAATTCTTGTTCCATTTTTGTTGAGATATCCGGCTCTTTTTGGAAGACAAAGGAAAATTTTTACTGCTCCCTTTAATGCGCCACACATTATGCCAACGATTTTATCCATTTGTGGAATTGAAATTCCTGATACAGTTGAAGGTATGGATTTTTCAAAAGCCATTATGGGTATTGAGCCAGCACCAGAAAATGAAGCAATTATCTCATGTTATTGTCCATTTGGACAGTGGATTAAGAAAAACGGTGGAAAGGAATACAGGGGAATTAGAACAGAAAGATACACATATGTCAGAGACCTTAAAGGACCATGGCTTCTTTATGATAATGAAAATGACCCTTACCAGATGAACAATTTGTGCAATCATCCTGATTACAAAAAACTTCAAAACCATCTTGACAATCTTTTGAAGAAAAAACTTGACCAGACAAAGGATGAATTCCAGGAAGGTGAATATTATGTAAAGAAATGGGGATACGAGGTTGACGAAAACTTAACAGTTCCATACTGGCTACTGGATGAATCATAATTCAATAAAGACATCTCAATCTTATTTTCCCTGAGAAATCTGTTTTAATGGGTACTCAAAAGGACTTGTATCTGGGCTTTCTTTGTATTGATGATAAACCTTAAGTACCCGCTCCATACGTTCCAGAAATACTCTGACTAAGGAAGGGTCTAAACTCTTACCACTTTCCTGGTTGATGATTTCAATGGTTTTTTCTAAACTGAGCGCTTCTTTATAGGTCCTTTTTGAAGCAAGGGCGTCAAAAACATCAGATACTGCAGCAATTCTGCCATAGAGCGGGATTTGCTCACCTTTAAGCCCGTACGGGTAGCCAGAGCCGTCATATCGTTCCTGGTGTGATAGCGCGATAACACGCGCAGCGCTCAGGATGGCAGAGGACGATCCCTCCAGAATCTTTGCACCCACAATAGGGTGCTTTCGCATTATTGCAAGTTCCTCGTCAGTAAGTCTGCCAGGTTTCAAAAGGATACTATCAGGCACAGCGATCTTTCCTATGTCGTGAAGTGGCATGGCACTTTTGATAAGTTTGACTTCTGGATCAGACAGGTTTATCCCCTCAGCAACAATACCAGCGTATTCGCTCACCCTGTGGACGTGTAAACCAGTTTCTCTGTCCCGACATTCTATGGACATTGCAAGCCTGAATATTGTCTCCAGTTGTGCCTGTTTGAGCGCTATATTGAGTTTTGAATTCTGAATTGCGATAATAGCCTGGAGTGCTGCTGTCTGAGCAAGTTTGACATCTTCCAGGGTAAATTGTTCACTATCAGAAAAGGCTGTCGCACTCTTGTTAAGAAAAATCCCCACAAGTCGAAAGCCTTCACCAGAAACTACAGAAAAAGCCATAAGGTTTCGGATGTCCGGAGAGAATACCCATTCGTTTTTTTTACCAGGATGGTTGACAAGGAAAGGACTTTCACTTAGTTCTAACTGTTTTCTTATCACCTCCAGATTGATTTTATTTAGAAGTGGCCCAATGGAAACAATCATTTGATGGGATCCATCTGTATTAAACAATACCAGTGCACCAGAGTTAATCCCGAGAGAGGTCAAAATTACCTTCCATGTAAGAACAGGTGTGTCAGCCAGAATAGTTTCAGACAGAAAAGGCGACATACTTGAAGATGATGACGGATGAAAAATGTCAGAAACCCTGACCAGCTGCGAAAGTTCCTGCTGCGTTTCTCCAAGCATCCTGAGGGCACTTTCTTTTTGAAGAACTTTACGGAGGGCCCTGGTAAGAGAGATTCCAGTATGACGAAGTGTCTCTGTTGTGTAAACTGAAACAATACAGAGTAGAGGATAGACCATGTTCAATGCTACGTGTGCCTTTCTGAAGAATAAAAAGGCAGCCATCACGTAAGCAATGAAAAGAAAAATCGCGAGAAAAGCTGCCTGTATCAATTTTATTCGGGGGATCGCCACTGTTAAAAGAAAGCCAAAAATTATGATAAAAAACAGATTAAGAAGGTCAACATAACCTACCTGGTATATGTAAGTACCTTCAAGACACGTAGCAATCGTAAGGGCATGAATCTTAACTCCAGGACTTACAATTTCAGTCGGTGTGATCCAGTTATCACGCATCAATCCAGGATCTGTGATACCTACCAGTACAATCTTTCCAGAAAACACAGATGGAGGTACACTGCCATCAAGAACATCAATTACTGAATAAGAAGGAAAGGAATTGAGGTCTTTTGTATAATCAACAAGTAAGGAACCATCAAGTCCCACAGGAATTTCCCAGTCGCCTATCTTCAACTGGATGATACCAACTTCTGTTACAGTAAGAGGTGTGGCAGAAGCACCTCTGTAAATTTTCAGAATTTGAAGGGGAAATGATGAAAGCCAGTCCTGACCCTGCTTCATAACCAGAAAACTCTTTCGAACCACTCCATCGGAATCCGGGAATATATTCAGGTATCCCTGGGCTTTTGACGCTGATGAAATCAGTTCTATACTGGATTCAAGACCATGACCTTTTTTTACAGTCAGCGACTTCTGATTCTGAACTCTTGCCAGAACCGGGAAAACTTCTGACTTGAGGCGGATGTTTTTATATCGTGGATCGGACTGAACAATCTCATCCGGAATTGTATCAGGTCCGTCAGTGAAGAAGTAGTACCCGAGGACAACATTGCTGGCTTTTGCGATTGCTTCTGCCAATTGTGAGTCGTAATCACATGCCTTACGAATCTTCTCAAGATTAACTTTTTGCAACTGACTTTTTGCATCAGGCAATGAAAGAATCTTTTCAAGCGGAGAAATCTGCTTTTCTGCAAAAACAATGTCGAGCCCGATTACTGCAGGTTTACCCTGACTGATGTTATTGATAAGTTGCGCGATTTTCGTTCTGTCCCATGGCCAGCGGCCAATCCTGTCTTCAGAGCGGTTATCAATTGTAACAAGGACCACATTGTTAATCAAGCGATGTTGCTTTGAAAACATAAACCGGAAATCAAGCAACTTGTACTCCAGAAAATCTATGGGTTTCAGCGGAAGAAATGTCAGAATTATCAGAATCATAATGAGGATCGGCCCAGGCGGCAAAGTGCGAATAAAACAGAACTTTTTCCTTTTCATAAGTTCAGGATATCAGTTTCTGACACAATCGAACAACTGGCACCAGAGTTGCCCTCACAGTATTTCTAAAAAACGGATGCACATGCAGGAAATCAGCAAAAGGAGGAGAAAATTTGTAGTAAAAAGCCACAAACTTTCTTCCGATCCAGTGATTCAGTAGAAACCTATCCCTGAACTTCCTGAGAATTTTCACTTCAGGAGAAGATGGACCAAAGCATGCAGTAGCGATAAAACAGCCACCTCCTGATGAACCCTTACTGGACTCAACCAGAGTCTGTCCGGGTGGTTGAGGCGGTTGCGGTTCATTTTTTATTACTCCCTTAGAAGGCACCAAAATAGGTGCTCCAACTGTTTGCGGAGGAATGGAAATTTCTAATTCATGTTCTGTTGGATTCCAGACCCAGTAGCCAGAGCCTGGTTCAAGTGCATCTGCTTCGATATATTTACCGTTTGCATATTTCCACAGAGTGTGCCTCTCAGCTGCACTGTAATTCGTCTCACCATTTCTGACCTGGGCGGCTGCCCATGGAACAGAAAAGTTAAAAGGACAGGCAATCTGATTCCATCCTGGACGCAGGGTAATAAGATAGTTTTCACTTGTTGTTATGGGAGTACCTGTCACCCGAATCTTTACAGTATTCCTTGAGATTAACCAGTAAGCCTTTCCTGGTTGAATATCGAAAAGTGGATTACCCTCTTTGTATTCCTCATAAGAGGCAGGATTAGCATCAGGGTTCCACCTGAAAAGCCGCCATTGTGCTGGGTCATAAAAACCCAAGCTTGCCAGCAGGTTTATTCCTGGATCAGGGTTTTTAGCTAAGAGGGGGAATGAGACCATTACATATGAAGAAACTGTATCACCTCCCTGGACTTCCACAGCGAAAGGAAGAATAGACAAGCTGATTTCAGAAACAGATGCAGGAATTGGATTACCGTATAAATCACTGGCATCTGAAACCTGGCAGGTATTGGTAGTAAAAGATGTTGGCTCGAGCGCCTGGAGTATTATTGTAAAAGATAATGAATCCGATGGCTGAAGAAGCGTCTCGTCAAGAAGATTATCCCAGCAAGCCTCACCAAGTTTCTGATGGTCAGGAGAGATTGAGGCTGAAACAAAAGCCATGATATTCGGGTCAAAGGTATCACGGAAAGGTAATTTCACCACAGGGAACACAGAGTTGTTTGTAATCCTCACTTGAAAGACCGCATTGTTTCCAAAAGGAATTTTTCCATCAGGATGAGAAATACAACTTTTGACAACTGTTAAAGAGCCTGTTCCTGTAATCTTGATAGGACAATCAGCATCAACATCAGGTACAGGATTACCCCCTGCATCAGTTGCATCATGCATAAGAGCCCTATTCAGGACAGGATCAGCATTTGAAATTGCATTGAAGGTAATTTCAATATTGATGCTCTCACCAGAACCAAGGTCTCCTTCGCCAGTGATATCACTCCAGTCAAGCTGACCAGAACCTATCTCATCCGGCTGAACGCTGGCAGTTAAAAAAGAAAGACATGCTGGATTGAAAAGATTGCGCAGGGGAATTTTAGAGATTGTAATATCAGATGTATTTGAAATCGTGATAGAAAAAGTAACATTGTCTCCAAGTTTTACATTTCCGTCAGGGTGTGAGGTGCATGTATTTGTGATTATAAGACTGCCTGTAATTTCCCTGACTGCGCAGTCAAAAATTGGACCCCAGGTTTCAAAAGGTATGTTAATTTCTAAGGTTTCCTCTAAGGAATTTTCATCATAAAGACGCAGACACTGATCAATTTCATTGAGTTTTTTACAAGTAACAAAAACTCTCTGAAGCGGTGCAAACGCATTAATCGCAGTTGCTTCTACTCCAAGCGGTACTTCAGTCAATGTATTTGTGGAAATTTTTATCCTGAAAAGTGAATTTCCCACCACAGGACTGCCATCATTCGGCACTACAATTGTTGGCTGGTACTTTGTTAGGGTACCCAGGTTCCTGTCGATAATTTCTGGCCCGGTTGCTGTGTTAACAAAGGCAATGAAATCTTTGTAAGGAGACATCACACCCTGAAGAGAAAAAGTATCATCACCTGCAGAAAAATTCACAAGTAATTCTCCGTCAGGTTTAAAAATGAAGTTTCCACCAGAGATATTTCTTATTATTCCTCTATCTTTTATTACTGTACCACCTGTGATATTGCCAGAGGTATCTACTACTATGGTTCCTTTAAAGTGCATAGCCATAACCTGCCAGCAACCAAAAATATCTTTGTTCTCAAATGTTCTGTTTATGCTTTTCACAAGGATCACCAGCTCACTCTCGGTTATCTCTAACTGGCGGGCTAATAATGGCTGCTCATTTCGTAAAATGGCGATGTCTCCTGCCTTATTTAAACAACCCACAAATGAGTAAGAATTTTCGCCAGCTAAAACATGGAGTGTTATAGCTTTTGTTTCAGGGTCTATGGTATATGTTCCTCCAGTAATTGTTTCGCTCGTGCCATCTGGCAGTGTCAATCTGGAACCGGTTATGTTTCCGTTGCCATCTGCCTGTATGTATCCAGAAAGTTTTGTCCCCTTCACATTCCACTGCCCTGAAAAATCGTTTAAGCTGTAGTTATTTCCTGTTTTGATAAGGAAGCCCAGGCCGCGGTCTGGCGCCTCTACAGCAGGAACATCCTGAAAACAAACAATATCCCCTTTTTGCCTCATGATGCCATTGAAATGAAAAGTACCACCAGTAGTCGTGCCCTGGAAAACAATTGAACCATCTGAGTTCATATCATAAGTTCCATCCATGACAGTTTCAGTCCGTCCATCTGTCCACATCCAAAAATCCCCCGGGACAATCATTCCATTTTCACCAGCAGTAATAGTACCAGAAACCTGAAATGTCTCCATTTGCCAGATACCAGAAATGTCATCTGGCAAAGGTGGAAGCGGACCCATCAGACCAAACAGAGTAATATCCTCTAAAGAAGATCCATGCCCTGAAATTGACTTAATACTGCCTGCAACAGGAAACAAAAAAACAGGGACTTTTTCCTCATAGATTCGTATACCATCAGTATCTGCTGCAAAGACACGCCCCTGATATACCCAGATACTTTGGGTGGGACTAATCAGTTCAAACTCCATTGCAGTAAGCCTTTCCAGAGTTCTGCGGTCAAATACAAAAAGGTGTGTCCCATCACGCTCAACTGCATAGATTTTTGAATCAGAATTGTCTTGAGGCACAGCGATGCGGGCAAAATTGCTGGCACCTGGAATTTGAAGACCTGCTTTTTGAACAAATGCTCCAGCATCATAAACGAAAATTGTATCTGAGTTGGTAAAAGTAACATACAATCGTTTGTTTTCAGGGTCAAAAGCAAGTGTAGATGGCTGGGAGGATTCGTCAAGATCTCTGTCAATAGTCAACGTATGTGCCTGAAGACCAAAAGAACTTTCACCCAAGAGTCCTGTAAAAAGATTGAATTGGTGCAAGGCAGTTTTGTTTCCAAGTAAATAAACCAAGTGTTGAGAAGCTACTGGTTGCTGAGAGGCAAACAAAGAAAAAGAGATAAGTAATAACAGGAGTGTGAGATATCTTTGTCTTCTCATATCTGCTCCTGGTGGATTTTCAGCTGTTCTATTTTCATCTCAGTCACCCTGTTGTGATGGTGGTGCAGGAGGTTCAGGAAGTAACCTGGGTATATTTCTGTTTTCTCTTTCGTTCAGGATAGAGGGGAAAATATTGTCAGCAGTGTCTTGTTTACGCAACATGTATCTAATTTCGGACGGCCAAATTCTGAAAATATGTGTTTTTACTTCTAACATGGCTTCAGGTTCCATTCCAGTTGTACCCTCCAAAAACTTTTTAATTTCTTCAGGTGATAAGCGATAAGGAGCAACTGGGCCCTGTCCACTTCTCACATCACTGGCAAATCCTGCACTGAGAAAAACCTCTAAGGGAATAGAAGGCAGTGCATTACGGATACTGATAACTCCTTCTGTAACCAAAAAACGAGTAAGCTCTGGGGTAATCACCCAGACTACAAATTTTGTGCCCTTTACGCCTGCGACTGCAGTTGGAGTTGTTACTTCAAATCGAGAAGGTGATGCAAGTACCCGTCTGATGCTGAAACGTGCTTTGCCCATCAAGACCTTAACACTTGCCTTACGCTGATTTTTTGATGGACTGAAAGAGAAATTATCCAGTTGAAATTCACTCTGGGGCCCAAGGGTAATGGTAGACTCATCTACAAGACACAGCGTAAGTCGCGAATCAGACCCAGTTTTTATGTTATCACCTAAATAAACCCTGTCTTTTATTTTAAGGACCTGCCATTGTGAAGTTTGCGCATGTTGAACCATAGCTGTACCTTCCAGAAATGTAACAGTGCCACAGGGTGAGCCAGCAAGTGCCTGCCGAACGCACAGGTTTCCAGGTCCAGCCAGAATGAATACAATGCTGGAAAGAAAAACGTACCCTTTACCTTTCCATTTAGAACATACAGCTTGCAAAAATTGAGGAAATATTTCTTTCATATTCATAAGCATGCAATGTTGAGTTATTGTGAATATATGTATGCCCGATCGACAAATTCCAGTTTTTGTTGAGACGAAAAACTATTGAACTCTTCAATGTTAACCGGTTATCATCCCTAACTGAGCCAAACAAGCTATTTACATGATCAAAATCAAGGTGTTCAAATGTGCCAGATAAAGATAGAGTGTTTCTGGAGTGACCCAGCGGCATAGTCAATTGCAACCATGTTTGTGGGCTATGATAGTCCCAGTTGGCACCTTCTGCGTTGTTAAGTTTGTAAGCAGCACCAAAACTAAAAAACCCGTCTCCAGAAAAAGGCATAGAAAACTTAACACCATACAGATAGGCAGTGCTATCACGGCTGTCAGCTGGTACCAAGGAAGGTTGGAAAAAACAAGTGGTCTCTATGGACAAAAAGAACTGACTTTTGAAAGAATATCCTGAAGGAATTGTAGCTGATGTTGATATGGAATGTCTGTCAAGGTATTTTTCGCTCCCCACGCTGTAATAGTCATACTTATACTCTAGTGTCGGTTGAAATGTGTTACTGTTTGAGGAAATAACCAAAGAACTGGAGCTTCCGGTAAGGTCATAGGATGATAGCTGGCTGTGGAAGCAATGATATAAAGATGAGGAAATCGTCAGTTCACTCATCCGGAACTCTTTACGGTAGAGAAATGATGCTTGAGTCACCAGCCGCCAATCTCCCTGGTTTGAAACTTCAGAGGGCAAAGGTTCGGCCTCAGGCTGAAGGATGACGTTGTCATCGTACTCCAGCCCAAACTCAAAAGAAAATCTAAACGGCTTTCCACCAGTTTCAAGAATTTTCAGTGAATCTGCAGCAGCTTCGCGAACCGGTTGTTGATGTACTGTTAATAGAGATGTAAGTTCCCTGCGGGCGCTGGAGTATCTGCCAAGATAAGCATCTGTCAGACCCTCATAATACCGACAGACAAACTCAAAATCAGGGTCGACTTCACGACATCTTTCCATGAAACGCTTGCAGTCCACATAGTTTCCAATCTGGTAGGAGGCAAGTCCACTGTAAAAAAGAACTGTGGCCTGGTCAGGCACCCGTAGTTGCTCCGCAAGGGTAAATATCTTAAGTGCTTCCTGATAACGACCCATCTGATACAGGCAGATGCCCATGTCAGGGTACGCTTCCACAAGTGAACTATCAAGGCGCAGAGCTTCTTTATATACTGCCAGTGCTTTCTCGTAATCGCCAAGTGCAGTATATGTTTTACCAATGTAATAGTGTGTGAGAGCATGAGATGGAAAGGCGACAAGTACTTGTTCAAACTGTTCCAGTGCCTTCTGGTATGAACCTTCTGCAAGCAATAATACTCCTTCATTGAAAGTTTCTTCCCAGGAGGCAGTTAGGTTTTGAGAGTGTACAGGCCCGGTGAGGCATAAGAAACCAAACAATAAAAATAATTTGGCTTGCATGATTTTGCTTTGCATGCTACTGTATCTTGCTTTCCCTGGCAAGATTTTTCGCTGCAAAATGATAAGTTTTCCTCTTTTTAGCAGATGAACTTTTCGTTTATTCAAGTATAGCATGCCAATTTTCTCTGTCAAATTTTATCTTCTAAAAAAACGAATTACTTTATTTTTTCATAAAACTGTTTTCAAAAGGCCTATCTCCCACTTGTTTTATCTGCTCAAATAATGGGTAATAGTATACAAACCCTAAACTTCAAATCCTAAACCTATACTGCATTTTTTCGGTTTAGAGTTTGGGGATTCTCAAAAGCCCCCCTCACGTTCATCCTGTCCGCTACCGGAGAGGGAAAAAGAATAATCAGGATGAGTTGAAAGCAAGAGGAAAAACAGTTAACATAAAGAAGGTTTTGTAAAAAAGGGGAAAAGATGGAGATAAAAAATATTGGAAATCGTCTTGAGTTGTTTGTAGATGACTGGCTCATTGAAAAAAAGCAAGGAGTTGAATTAAAACTTCATCATCCTGTTCCACAAGAAGTTGTCATGGAATTCAATATGCCCTGGGAAGGAAGTACCTGCGGCTATGTTACAGTTTTTAAAGATAAAAACATATTCAAAATGTATTACAGAGCTTCGAATTATGATGCTAATACAGAAAAAGAAACCCATGATACATTTGTCTGTTATGCTGAAAGCACTGACGGTATAAACTGGACAAGGCCAGATTTGAACCTTTACGAATTTAATGGCTCAAAGAACAATAATATTGTGTGGCATGGTATTGGTTCTCATAATTTTACACCATTTATTGATACAAAGTTTTCTGTCAGCGATGAAGAAAGGTATAAAGCGCTCGGTTCAGGTG
This sequence comes from bacterium, assembly GCA_029552985.1. Classification (GTDB taxonomy): domain Bacteria; phylum Ratteibacteria; class UBA8468; order B48-G9; family DTJG01; genus DTJG01. The sequence continues at coordinate 636 of JAKPDB010000042.1, read as the reverse complement.
ATGGCGGGTTATTTGCATTTGTTTCAAGAGATGGAATTTGCTGGAAATTGTGGAAGGAAAAACCAATCATCACACGCGGTGAATTTGATTCTCAAAATCTTGCCTTTTATGACAATTTGAGAAATGTGTATTTTGAGTATCATAGAACATGGAGCCAGGGTAATTACAAAGGATTTCGCGAAATTTCTGTTTGTACTTCAAAAGATTTTGAAAACTGGACAGAACCAGAGCCCCTTAAATACATAGATAGTCCATCAGAGCATCTTTATACAAACGCCATTACTCGGTATTTCCGAGCCCCACATATTTTTGTTGGTTTTCCAAAAAGATTTGTTCCTGAAAGGCAAAAAGTTGCTCATAAATATGGCGGTGTTTCTGATGGGGTTTTCATGACAAGCAGAGATGGTAAGATATGGAAAAGATGGCAAGAGGCATTTATCAGACCAGGACTGCAGAGTCAGCGATGGGTTAACAGAAATAATATGACTGGCTGGGGCATTATTACAACAAAATCAAAACTTGTTCCACATCTTGATGAAATCTCGCTTTATTCAAGCGAAGGATATTATACGCCAGAAAACCGCCTTCGAAGATTTACAATTAGAATGGATGGGTTTGTTTCAATTCATGCAACAG